>VBKW01000183.1:0-2347 GCA_005879405.1 Deltaproteobacteria bacterium | reverse complement strand
TGGATCTGATGGACGAAGAGATGCGCGAGCACGAGATGCACCGGCTCGGCGTGGACGTCGCCGTCGGCGTCGCTCCACTCGGCGACCGCGCCGAGGCGCGACGGCGTGAGCGCATCGCAGAAGGCGAGGAGACGGCGATCCGCCGCCTCCTGCGCGCGCGTCACTTCGGCCAACGTCGCGTGCGGGACGGCCGTGTAGTCGATGCCTCCCGCGCGTTTCCCCTCGAGTCCGGCGAGGTACCAGTCGTCGATGACGGCGATGTGATTCAACGTCGCGTGGATCGAGCCGAAGAACCCGCCGCGGTCGCGGACGTACTCCTCGGGCGCGAGCGTGGCGCACGCCGTGTGCAGGCGGGCGTTGCTCCAGCGGGTGTTCGCCGCCATCTGGCGGAAGTGTGTCGCGCACGGCCGCTGCCTACTCGCCGAAGTCCCAGCGGCCGCCGTCGCGATACTGCTTCAACAGCCGCCGCGCGACCGTCATCTGATGGACCTCGTCGGGGCCGTCGTAGATGCGGCCGAAGCGCGCGTTCCGGTACATGCGTTCGAGCGGCGTGTCCGACGTGACGCCTTTCGCGCCGTGTACCTGGATCGCGCGGTCGATCGCCTGGTGCAGCATGCGCGCGCCGACCACCTTGATGAGGCCGATCTCGACCCTGGCTGGATCCCCGGCGTCGATCTTGTGCGCGGCGTCCAAGGTGAGCAGACGGCTCGCCTGGATCTCGGCGGCGGTCTCGAAGACCATGTTCTGAATCGACTGCTTCTCGGCGAGCGTCGAGCCGAACGCGACGCGGTTGTTCGCGCGCTCGCACATGAGGTCGAAGGCGCGCTGCGCCTGCCCGAGCCACCGCATGCAGTGGAAGATCCGCCCCGGACCGAGGCGCTGCTGAGCGATGAGGAATCCCTGTCCGCGTTCGCCGAGCAGGTTCTCACGCGGCACGCGGACGTCGCGATAGGCGACCTCGCAATGCCCGCCGAGCATCCCCATGACCGGCGTCTCGCGCAGGATGTCGTAGCCGGGCGTGTCCGTCGGCACGATGATCATGCTGAAGGCGGCGTGCGCCGGCGCGTCGGGCTCGGTGCGCACCATGACCGTCGTGTACGCGGCGCGGTTCGCGCCGGTCGTGAACCATTTGCGGCCGTTGATCACCCAGTGGTCGCCGGCGAGGACGGCCGACGTCTGCAGCTGCGTCGGGTCGGAGCTCGCGACGTCGGGCTCGGTCATCGCGAAGCTCGGGAAGATCTCGCCGGCGACGAGCGGCCGGAGATAGCGCTCGCGCCACGTCGGCGACGCGTGCAGGTTCAGCATGATCGAGTCCTGCAGCGAGTGCGTGCCGAGCGCGATCATCGCGTGCTCGGAACGGCCGACCACCTCGTTGACGTAGACGTAGTCGAGGAAGGAGAGCCCGCCACCGCCGATCTCCTTCGGGTGGCCGAGCGCCCAGAGGCCGGCGTCCTTCGCCGCGCGCATGAGGTGGGCCATGGTCGCGCGCGCCGCCTCCGAGTAGCCGTCGTCGAGCACCTGCTCGACCGGGTACACGTGCTCCTCGACGAACCGCAGCACGCGCGCCCTGAGCGGGCGCACGTGCTCGGGGACGGAAAAGCTCATTTACGCACTGAAGAGCGGCGCTTCTTCCTCGATGACCTTCTTGAACGAGGGTCGCGCGTGGACGTGCTCGACGTAGCGGGCGAGCTTCGGCCACCGGTTGGCATCGACGCCGACGCCGGCGAACTTGAGACTCACGAAGTGGACACCGAGGCCGATGTCGCCGATCGAGAAGTGATTGCCGGCGATGACACCGCCGTCGCCGACCTGGCTCTCGAGGTAATCGAAGTACGGCGGCAGCTCCTCGTCGAGCGCCTTCTGGACGATGCTCTCGTCGCATTTCTGGTTGAAGAACTTCGGCTGCACGACGCGCTGAAAGAAGATCTTCGGGCCGGTGATCTGCACCAGCGCTCCGTCGGCGTACTCCTCGAACCAGAGCGCACGCGCGAACTCGTAGGGATCCGATGGATAGAGCGGCGGCTGCGGGTGCGTGCGCTCGAGATAGGCGCAGATCACCGACGAGTCGGCGAGCGTGTGCTTGTCGTCACTGTACGCCGGGATCTTTCCGAGCGGACTGATCTTCTTGTACTCCGGGCTGACGTTCACGGGGATCGTCGGCTCGTGCTCGTACGCGATGCCCTTCTCGGCGAGCGCGACGCGGACCTTACGAACGAACGGTGAGGCGCCAATTCCGTACAGCTTCGGCATGTCATCTCCTTTCGAGCAATCGACGCCGCAGATCGTCGTCGCCGGCGACGTCGATGGCCGTCCACGCCATCGCCAACGCGCCGTCGACGACCGCGCG
>VBKW01000182.1 GCA_005879405.1 Deltaproteobacteria bacterium | reverse complement strand
CGTTCAACCCGAACGCGGTCTCGCGCGCGGGCGCCGCCGGTCTCTGGCAGCTCACCAAAGAGACGGTCGACGGCCGGCTGCGAGTCGCCGCGAAAGCCGACCAGCGCTTCGATCCGCTCCTCTCGAGCCAGGTGGCGGCGGAGTATCTCGCGCGTGCGTACGACGTCCTCGGTAGCTGGCCGCTCGCGGTCGCGGCGTACAATCACGGCGTCCCGGGCCTCGCGCGCGCGCGGGCGGCGGTCGGCAGCGACTGCCTCGACGACATCATCCGCGGCTACGACGGCGCGACGTTCGGATTCGCGTCGCGCAACTTCTACGCCGAGTTTCTCGCCGCGGCGCACGTCGCGCGCAACGCCGAGTACTACTTCCCCGGCCTCAAGCGGACGCCGGTCTTGCAGTACGTCGTCCGTCGCGGCGACTCGCTGTGGACGATCGCCCGCAAGCACCGGGTGTCGGTGCACGCGCTCGTCGCCGCGAACAATCTCGGCCGCTCGCCGCTACAACTCGGGCAGCGGTTGATGATCCGCCTCTGAGTCACGGCTCGGCCGACGGCTGATGATCCGCGTCTGAGCTGCAGCTCGCGCAGCGGCTGGTGATCCGCCTACCAGCCGGCGCGTCCGCGTAACGACAGCGCGTCGCCGTACGCCTCGAGCGCGGCGACCGCGTCCGGACAGCAGCGCTCGTCGCGCGCGACGCGCTGGGCTTGGGCCAGCGGCACGAACCCGCCGCTCGCGATCTCCTCCGCCTGTAGGACGAACGGGCCGTCGTGACGCGTGAGGTACACCATACCGCAGATACGCGTGCCCTCGTCGGCGTAGCGCAGGCCGCCAAGGCGGATGATCGGCACGCCGATGAGGCCGAGCTCCTCCGCGAGCTCGCGCTCCGCGGCGGCGTCGTACTCCTCGCCTGTGCCGACGACGCCGCCGATCGTCAGGTCGCAGTAACCGGGATACACGTCTTTCGTCGCGGTGCGCCGGTGCACGAAGAGCTCGCCCCGCGTGTTGAGGACGAACACGTACACCGCGCGATGCAGGAGATTCCGCGTCCGCATCTCGGGGCGCGTGACGCGACCGACGACGCGGTCGTCGTCATCGACGACGTCGACCCACTCGGCGCTGCTCGGGTCCACGAGTGCTCTTCGCATGCTGTCCCGGCCCTGGCAACCGCAATCACGTATGACACGCGCGCCGCGTGCGTGTTAGCGTGACCGCGCATGCCACGCGCCACGCTGTATGTGCAGACGGGCTGTCCGCACTGTGCGGCGGCGCGCGCCGAACTCGCAGCGCGCGGCGTCACCTGCACCGAGGTGAACGTCACCGAGCATCCCGAGGCGGTCCCGGAGCTCTTGAAGCTGACGAAAGGCGAGCGCGTGCTGCCGGTGATCGTCGAAGGCGGCCGCGTCCACGTCGCGCCGCGCGGTGGCGCGCGCTTCTGACGTCCCGCTACGGCGCGCCGCTCGGTTCCGGCCGCGGCGCGCGGCGATGGCCGCCGCGTTCTTGGGCATAGTGGGCCCGCAGCGCATCGGCGAGATCGGCGGCGCGTGTCGCGGCGTCCTTCAGCGCCGCGATGTCGTCTTTGCTGGCGTCGAGGACGTCCTTGCGCGCCGCATCGAGGCGGTCGTCGAGCTCACGCGCACGCTCGCGTAGCTTCGCGAGCTCGTCCATGTCGGCGTCGTGCTGCGCGACGAACGTCTTCTGCCGCTCCTGCAGGCGCGCGATGAGCTGTTGCCGCTTGTCGAGGAGCGCGTCGAGCTCTGTCGCCTGCTGCTTGACGGCGTCGGAGGTGCGCCGGTCGCGTAGGATGCGGCGCGTGACGACGCGCGCGCGGCGTATCTGTTGCTCTTGGCGCAGCAGATCCTGCGACCGATCCTGGAGCCGCGGCGCATGGCGCGGCCGCGGCGTCGGGTCTTCCGCGCGCGCGTCGACGCCGGCCAAAGTCAGGCAGGCGAGCGCTAGCGCGACCGCGAACGCGCGGCTCACCGTCGTCCCCGGCGCGACCCGCCGCCGATCGCGGGGCGCCAGAAATCGGTGGGACGCCGATACTTCACGACGTTCGGCAAGTAGGTGCCGGCGGAGGCGCGTGCGATGAGGTCGACGTCGGTCGCGGCTTCGGCGCGCAACGCCTGCGAGAGCTCCGCGAGATCGGTCTCGACGTCGCCGAGGTCGTCCGGTTCCGGCTCACGGGCCGAGCGCGTGAGCAGCCAACCCGCCGCGACCGCCGCGATCACCACCGCAACCAGCGCTTTCCAGTCCCATCGCATCGTGTCGGTGCCGCCGGCGAAGTTTCTCGGGGGCTGCCGGCGCTGTCAAGCCGACCTGCCGGTGGCATTCACGCCGGCGTTCCGGTAACGTGAGCGCACGTGAAAGACTCGCGATGCTTGACCGCGACAAGCGACTCTTCCTCCGGCTCGGTGACCGCGTCTTCCACGTCGCCAAGGAAGAGTGGGGTCTCGGCGCCGTCGTCGAGGTGATGACCTCGGTCGTGCCCGGCGGCACGTGCCTCGTCCGCATTCTCTTCGAGGACGGCCAGCAGCGCACGTTCAACAACGACATGGACAGCGAGCTCTGCTGCTGTTACCTCGGGATGCGGAAGAACTGGCGCTTCGACTTCGGCGACGCGCCACGCGTCGGCCGCAGCGCGCGCCGGACGATCGGCGGCCCGCGCTGACGCGCGCGTCCGGGTTCTCCCGCGCGGCGGTCGCGCGCTGCTCGTATGTTGCGCGTGGTGGCGTCGAGTGCGCTCGTAAATTGAACCGCCGCATCGCTGTTGGTATATCGGCGAGGCGCTCGCGCGCGCTCACGTCCATGCCGAGGTTGCGATGAACGCGGAGGCGCCTGACTTCAAGGCGACCCTCAACCTTCCCGTCACGTCGTTCCCGATGCGCGCCAACTTGCCGGCGCGCGAGCCCGAGATCCTCGCGCGCTGGGAGCGCGACGGCCTCTACGAGCGCAAGCTCGCGCAGCGCGCCGGACGGCCGCGCTACGTGCTGCACGACGGACCGCCTTACGCGAACGGCAACATCCACCTCGGTCACGCGCTCAACAAGATCGTCAAGGACTTCATCGTCAAGTACAAGTGCATGAGCGGACACTACGCGCCGTACGTGCCGGGTTGGGACTGCCACGGACTGCCGATCGAGCTGCAAGTCGAGAAGAGCCTCGGGAAGGAGAAGAAAGCGGCGCTCTCGAAGCTCGACATCCGCCGCCTCTGCCGCGATTACGCGACGCGCTTCGTCGCCGTCCAGCGCGACGAGTTCAAGCGTCTCGGCGTCTTCGGCGACTGGGCGGCGCCGTACCTCACCATGGACTTCGCCTACGAAGCGACCGAGGTGCGCGAGCTCGCGAAGGTGGCGGCGAGGGGCGATCTCTATCGCGGCAAGAAGCCCGTCCACTGGTGCGCGTCGTGTCGCACCGCGCTCGCGGAAGCCGAGGTCGAGTACCGCGACGTGAGCTCGCCGTCGGTCTACGTCGCGTTTCCGCTGCGCGAGCCGTACCCGCAGGCGCTGCGTGCGCTCGCGGGCACGCCGATCGATGTCGCGATCTGGACGACGACGCCCTGGACCTTGCCCGCGAACCTCGCGATCGCCGCCCACCCCCACGTCGAGTACGTCGTCGTGCCCGCACGATCGGGCCGCCTGACGTTGGTCGCCAAGGCTCTGCTGCCGCGCCTCGGCGCGTTCATCGATCCCGACGCGCCGGTGAAGGCGACGATCACCGGCCGCGAGCTCGAAGGCGCGCGCGCGCGGCATCCATGGATCGATCGCGACTCGCTCCTGATCCTCGGCGACCACGTGACCCTCGACACCGGCACCGGGCTCGTGCACACCGCGCCGGGCCACGGCCAGGAGGACTACGACGTCGGCCGCCGCTACGGCCTCGACGTCTATGCGCCCGTCGACGACGCGGGGCGCTTCCTCCCCGAGGTCGCCGAGTTCGCCGGCATGCGCGTGTTCGACGCCGACGCGAAGATCGTCGAGCATCTGCGCGCGGTCGGCCGCCTGCTGGCGACGGAGCCGCTCACGCACTCGTATCCGCATTGCTGGCGCTGCAAGCATCCCGTCATCTTCCGCGCCACCGAGCAGTGGTTCATCTCGATGGAGACGACGCGTCTCCGCGAGCGCGCGCTCGCGGCGATCGAGCGCGTGCGCTGGATCCCGGCGTGGGGGAAGGACCGCATCAGCGGCATGGTCGCGAGCCGGCCCGACTGGTGCATCTCGCGCCAGCGCGCCTGGGGGGTGCCGATCGTCGCGCTCCACTGCGACGGGTGCGGCGCCGCGAACACGACCCCCGAGCTTCTCGCGCACGTCGCCGCGATCTTCGCGCGCGAGAGCGCGGACGCGTGGTTCGCCCGCCCCGTCGCCGAGCTGGTCCCGCCGGGCTTTACCTGTCCCGCGTGCGGCGGCACGAGCTTCCGCAAGGAGGAGGACATCCTCGACGTCTGGTTCGACTCGGGCGTGAGCTTCGCAGCGGTCGTCGAGAAGCGACCCGAGCTCGGCGGCCACGCGGATCTCTACCTCGAGGGCAGCGACCAGCATCGCGGCTGGTTCCAGAGCTCGCTGCTCGCGTCGGTCGCGACCCGTGATCGTGCGCCGTTCGACACCGTCCTGACTCACGGCTTCTTCCTCGATGAGGACGCGCGCAAGATGTCGAAGTCGAAGGGGAACGTCGTCGCGCCGCAGAAGATCGTCGCCACGCACGGCGCCGACATCCTGCGCCTCTGGGTCTCCGCCGAGGATTACCGCGAGGACATGCGGATCTCGCGCGAGATCCTCGAGCGCGCGGTCGAGGCGTACCGGCGCATCCGTAACACCGCGCGCTTTCTCCTCGGCAACCTCGCCGACTTCGACCTTCGTCGCGCGCTGCGTGCGCGCGTACGACGCGTTCGAGTTCCACACCGTGTACCATGCGCTGAACAACTTCTGCAGCGTCGATCTCTCCGCGATCTACCTCGACGTGGTGAAAGACCGGCTCTACTGCGAAGGCACCCGCTCGACGCTGCGCCGCTCGGCGCAGACGGCGCTCTACGCGACCCTCGACGCGTTGGTGCGCGTCATGGCGCCGATCCTGCCGTTCACCGCCGAGGAGATCTGGAGCTGCATGCCGGCCGACGCGACGCGCCCCGCGAGCGTGCACCTCGCCGATTTTCCGCGTCCCGACCCGGAGCTCGTCGACGCCGCGCTCGCGGCCGATTGGGAGCGGCTCCTCGACGTGCGTGCGGCGGTCACGAAGGCGCTCGAGGCGCTGCGCCAACGCGGCGAGATCGGCCACTCGCTCGAGGCGAGCGTCCGGCTCGGCGCCGCCGACGGTCTCGGCACGCTGCTCGAGAGCCGGCGCACACTGCTGCCCGAGATCCTGATCGTCTCGCAGGTCGAGCTGTTGCCCTCGGGCGCGCTCGCCGGCGAGTCGACGCTGCCGGGTCTCGCGATCGAGGCGGCGCGCGCCGGCGGTCAGAAGTGCGCGCGCTGCTGGAACTGGCGTCTCGACGTCGGCACCGACCCGCGCTTTCCGACGGTGTGCGGGCGCTGCGCCGGCGTGCTCGCGTCGTCGGAGGCGCGACCCTCCGCGTGAGCGCACACGGCCGCCCGACGAAGTGGCCCGTCGCGCTCGGCACCGCGGCGCTCGTGGTCGCGCTCGATCAGCTCTCGAAGGCGATCGTCGCGGCGGAGATGCGGCTCCACGACACGATTCCGCTCGTCGACGGTTTCGCCGCGCTCACCTACGTGCGCAACACCGGCGCCGCGTTCGGGCTCCTCGCCGGGCGCGCGGTCGCGTTGCGGGTGCCGTTTTTCCTGCTCGTCTCGGCAATCGCAGTCGTGTTGCTGGTCTGGTTCCTGCGCAGCGTGCCCGCGGAGCGACGGCTGATCGTCGCCGCCTGCGGCGCGGTTGCCGGCGGGGCGATCGGCAACATGATCGACCGCGTGCTTCTCGGCGAGGTGATCGACTTCGTCGACCTCTCGATCGGCGCGTATCACTGGCCGGCATTCAACGTCGCCGACAGCGCGATCACGATCGGGGTCGTCGTCCTCTGCCTGGACGCCATCCGCCAACCGTCGCCGTCGCGCGCGCTGTCGTAGCGTACGGTGCCGCGCTTGACTGCGAATCCTCGTTCCCTACGATCGGGGACGCGGAGGCGCGATCGATGCGTATCGGTGCCAGCGGCGCGGCCGCTCTCGCGATGATGATGCTCGTCGGCTGCACGGCCGAGCGCCGGCCGATGGCGCACACCACGGCCGCGGACCGTCGCATCGAGGAGGCCGCGCGCGAGATCCAGGCGCACGATCGCCAGCTGCAGCGCCAACGTGCCGAGATCGAGGCCCTGCGCGCGCGCCTCGACGCCGACGTGCAGCGCGCGACGCACGAGCTCGAGGCCGAGGACGCGATCGACCGCGCCCGCGGTCTCGATGCCGACTGATCGCGGCATGCGCGCCGTCACGCTGCTCGTCGTCCTCGCCCTCGCTGCCTGCACCCGAACGCTCGCGCCGGAGCGCCCGCCGCCCGCCGACGACGTGCGCGCGCCCGAGGAGGTCAGCCGCGTGCAGGAGGAGACGCTGGCGCGCCAGCGCGACGAGCTCGCACGCAATCAGGAGCTCCTCGACGAGCTGCGCCGCCGGCACCTCGACGTGCGCGAGACGTCGCGCGGCGTCGTCGTCAACCTGCCGGATGTGCTCTTCGAGTTCGGTCGCGCCGACATGACGCGCGACGCGAAGCGGACGGTGCGCGACATCGCCGACGTCCTCCACCGCTCGGCACACGGCCGGCAGGTCTCGATCGAGGGCCACACGGACGCGATCGGCAGCCAGGCGTATAATCAGCGGCTGTCGCAGCTCCGCGCCGAGAGCGTCGCCGACGCGCTGGTGAGCGCCGGCGTCAACCGCCGCCGGCTGCACGCGCGCGGTTTCGGCAAGAGCCGCCCGGTCGCGCCGAACACAGTCCACGGCCGCGACGACCCGCAGGGCCGCGCCAAGAACCGTCGCGTCGAGGTCATCATCGAGAACCCGCGGCGCGACGTGCACCGCTGATCCCGACGGCCGGCGCGCTCGCGGTCTTCCTCGCGAGCTACGTCGTCTTCGCCGTCGGCAAGCTGCCGGGGACGCGGATCGACCGCTCGGGCGCCGCGATCATCGGCGCCGTCGCGATGGTCGCGCTCGGCGCAGGTGCGCTGTGGCTCTGGCTCGTCACGTAGCGTGGCGCCGGAGCTTCCGGCGTCTCACGTAGTGGCGGCGTCCGCTCGCGCGGCGTGTGTCGCCACGAAGAACACGGCGAGCGCGACGAGCTGCGCGGCGACCGAGAACGCGATCAGCGCCGGCCGCGAGCGCTCGTAGAGGAGGCCGGTCGCGATGCTGCCGAGCAACCACCCGCTCCCGTAACCGGCGTAGAAGAGTCCGAACGCGAAATTGCGTCTGCCCTCCGGGAGCACACCCGCGATGAGCGCCTTCAACAGCGTGTCCTGCGTCGCGTAGCCGACGCCCCAGAGGCCCATGCCGAGGAGCGCGACCGGGAAGCTGCCGAGAAATACGAGCGGCGGGAAGAGCGCCGAGAGCGGCACCGCGATCAGCACGACCTGCGGACCGATCCGATCGTGCAGCCGACCGAAGACGAGGCTCGCGACGATGCCGCCGACGGTCGCGATCGCGAGCACGACCGGGATCGCCGCGCCGGTGACGAGACCGGCGCGCGCGAGGTGATACGAGATCAGCTCGAAGCTCATGAGGCCGGCGGCGAAGAACGTGCCGGCAAGCATGTAGAGCCAGTACGCCCGCGTGAAGCGCATCGCCGGCGCCGTGCGGCCGACCTCGAGTCGCGCCGGCAGCGGGAAGATGATGCGCGCCGCGGTGAGCGCCGCGAGCGCGAGCGCGGCCGGGACGAGGAGCACCGCGTACCCGGTCCGGTAGCTGCCGTGCATCGCCAACACGAGCGCGACGAGCAGCGGGCCGAGCGTCGCGCCGGTCTCGTCGAGCGCGGTGTTCACGGCGTAGACCCAGCCTGTGCCGAGCGTGCCGGTCGTGTACGACAGCATCGCCTCGACGGTCGGCTTGCGGATCGCGCGCCCGACGCGCTCGGCGACGACCAGCGCGGCGGCAACGCGCCAGTTTCCCGCGAGCGCGAGCGCCGGCACGACCACGAGATTCACGCCGTAGCCGACAAAGGTGATCGGCCAATACCTGCCGGTGGTGTCCGCCAGGTAGCCGGAGGCGAGGCGGAGGGCGTAGCCGCAGAACTCGCCCGCGCCGGCGACGATGCTGATCATCGCGGCACTCGCGCCGAGCATGCCGAGGAACGGTCCGTTGATGCTGGCGCCACCTTCGTACGTGACGTCGGCGAAGAGGTTGACGATCCCCATCGTCAGCACGAACGCGAACGCCGGCGACGCGCCGAGGATTAGGCGCCGGGTCATGTCCGCGGGCCGATCGTCACGTTGTCCGCATGCCGCGGACGGCGCCGAAAAAAAGGCCGCTACGGCCCGTGTGGACCGTAGCGGCCTGAAACGCGAAGCGCAGTCGATCAGGCGTCGTAGTAGAGCGAGAACTCGAACGGATGTGGACGCAGGCGCAGCGGGTCGACTTCGCGCGTGCGCTTGTACTCGAGCCAGGTCTCGACGACGTCCTCGGTGAAGACGTCACCCTTGAGAAGGAACGCGTGATCCTTCTCGAGGGCGGTGAGCGCGTCGGCGAGCGAGCCCGGAACCGACGGCACGTCCTTCAGCTCCTCTGGTGTGAGGGCGTAGATGTCCTTGTCG
>VBKW01000181.1 GCA_005879405.1 Deltaproteobacteria bacterium | reverse complement strand
TTGATGTACTGCATGGTGTCGTAGATCGCGAGGCCGGCGGTCACCGATCCGCCAGGCGAGTTGACATAGAAATGGATGTCCTTCTCGGGATCTTCGGACTCGAGGAACAGGAACTGCGCGGTGATGAGGTTCGCGACGTCGTCGTCGACGGCGGACCCGAGGAAGACGATGCGGTCCTTCAACAGGCGCGAGTAGATGTCGTAGGCGCGTTCCCCACGACCCGTCTGCTCGACCACCATCGGAATCAGGTTTGCTCTTGGCATCTCGCGATTTACCTTAAACTTTTTTCCCCTCGTCGGCAATCAATTTTGCGCATCGGAGGTAACGCGGGCGTGCCCCGCGATCCAGTCGAGCGCTTTCTCCTGCGCGATGCGCTCGCGCACCTCCCGACGCGCTTCGGGTGTCCGATAGATCTCGGCAAGGCGCTCGCGCTCACGCGCCGCGCCGCGCAGCGCCTCCGCCACGCGTTCGTCGATCTCCGCGTCCGTCACTTCCAGGTGCTCCTGCGCGGCGACGCGTTCCAGCACGAGCGCCGACTGCACCGACTCGCGTGCGCGCTGGCGGAGCTCGGCGCGCAGCGCGTCGAGCTGTGCCGCGCGCTCGGGGTCGGCATCGCTCGGGGTCGTCTCCGGAAGGCCGAGGTCGTGCAGCATTGCATCGAACCGTCGCTCGACGAGCGCCTCGGGCACGGCGATCGGATTGCGCTCCAGCAGTGTGCGAACGAGCGCCGCGCGCATCGCGTCGTCGGCCTCGCGCGCGGCCGCGCTCTCGAGCGCGCCGCGCACCTTGTCGCGCAACTCGGCGAGCGAGCCGCACTCGCCGTGATCTTTGGCGAACTCGTCGTCGAGCGCCGGTAGCTCCTTGCGGCCGATCTCCTTCACCTCGACGCGAAACGTGACACGCTTGCCCGCGATCTCGCGCGCGTGATGCTGCGCAGGATACGCGACCTCGATGTGCGTACTGTCGCCGCGCTTCAACCCGACGAGCTTCTCGTCGAACGGCGGCGGGAACGTCCCGGCGCCGACCTCGACGACGCGGCTCTGCGCCGACGCGCCCGCCACCGCGCGTCCGTCGACGACGCCGGTGTAGCCGATCTCGACGAGATCACCGTGCTCGACGACGTCGCGGTCCTCGCGCCGCGCGAATTGTGCGAGCGACTGCCGGAAGCGTTCGATCTGCGCGTCGATCGCCTCCTCCGAGACCGGTGCGACCTTGCGCTCGACCTCGAGGTCGTCGTAGCTCGTCACGTCGAACGTCGGCTTGATTTCGATCGTCGCCGAGTAGCGCAGGCCGGCCTCGGGCTTCACCTCGTCGGCGACGATCTCCGGCCGCGCGACGGCGTGCAGATGATGCTCCTCGAGCGCGCGCAGGTAGGAGTCTTGGATGAGCTTGCCGATGACCTCGCTGCGCACCTGCTCGCCGTAGTAGCGCTCGAGGACGGCGCGCGGCACCCGCCCGGGTCGGAAGCCCTTGATGCGCGCGCGCTGCTGCAGGCCGCGGTACGCTTGCTCGATCTCGGCGCGGACCTCCTCGGGCGGAAGCTCGACGCCGATCTTCTTCTTGATCGGGCTCAGGTCCTCGACGGTGATCTGCACGGCCACACCACCTTGCGTCCCGTACCTTACGGGAGCCCACCTCCTCTGACAAGAATGCGAGAGGGGGGACTCGAACCCCCAACCGCGGTGAGCGGGCTAGATCCTAAGTCTAGTGCGTCTACCAGTTCCGCCACTCTCGCACGCGCGCGACACGCGCCGCGGATACTTCGGTGCTACACCAAAGCGAAGCACGCGCGCAAAGCCGAATCCGCGCGGCGCCGTCGTGCGTCGCGCGAGGAACGACGTGTGTCGGCGGGACGCGGGCATCGGCGGCAAGCACCCGTGGTGCGCAAACTTACCTCTTGCGCACGTCGGGTGCGGCCGACGACGCCCGCGTCCCGCCCCGCCCCGCGATGAACGCGGATCACGACGGGGCCGCTTGCGCGCGACGACTGCGCGACGGTACGAGTCGACATGCGGAATGAGGCACGGCGCCCGTGGTGGACGAGCCAGGCGCTCCACGTCGGCGTGATCGTGCTGCTGACGATCGTCGCGTACGCGGGGAGCCTGCACGGTCAGTGGGTATCCGACGACACCGTGTCGATCGCGGAGAACCCGCTCCTGCGCTCGCTCGCGCCGGCCGATCTGCCGCGACTCCTCACCGCGTTCGACCCGCCGAACTACATACCGCTCAAGGTGCTGTCGCTCGCGATCGACTACCACCTCTTCGGCGGCGATCCGACCGGCTACCACGTCGTGAACTTGCTCCTGCACGTCGCGAACGCCCTCCTCGTGTACCTGCTGCTCCTACGTCTCGGCGAGTCGGCGGCGGCCGCGTTTGCGGTCGCGCTGCTCTGGGCGGTGCACCCCGTGCACGTCGAGTCCGTGGCCTGGATCAGCGAGCGCAAGAACGTCCTCTCGATGCTCTTCTTCCTCCTCGCCTTGCTCGCCTATCTCCGCTTCTCGGACCGGCCCCGGCTCGGCACCTACGTGCTCGTGTTCGTGCTGTTCGTGTGCGCCCTGCTGACGAAGATCAACACCATCGTCTTGCCCGCAATCACGATCGCGTACGAGGTGGCATGGCGGTTCCGGCTCCGTGGACGCGACGTCGTCGCGACGCTCCCGATGCTGGCCGCCGGCGCCTTCCTCGCGTGGATCAACTTGCACGGGAACCCGTCGCACGGCGCCAACTGGCACGGCGGCAGCGTGTGGGTCACGCTGCGGACGAGCAGCACCGTCGTGCCGCGCTACGTCGGCCTCGTCCTGCTGCCGGTCGGCCTGCAGACCTACTACGCGGTGCCGCTGCGCGCGTCGTGGCTCGAGCCCGGCGTTCTCGCCTCGACCCTCGCGATCGCCGCCGCCGCCGTTTCGGCGATCGTCCTCGCGTGGCGACGGCGGCGCGCCGGATTCTGGATCATATGGTTCCTGGTGACGCTGGCGCCGATGCTGAACTTGGTGCCGTTTCCGGCGCTCATGGCGGATCGCTACCTTTATATGCCGCTCGTTGGGCCGCTCGTGCTGCTGGCATGGGCGGTGGAGGCTCTCGTCCGTCGCGTGCCGCGCGCGTCGACGGCGGTCCCGATCGTGACCGGTGCGGCGGTGGTCGCCTGCACGCTCCTCACGATCTGGCGCGTGCCGGTCTTCCACGACAACTTCCATCTCTGGGCGGACTGGGCGCTCACGACGTCGTACATCTCGGCCGATCATCCGTACGCCGGGCCGTCGCGCGTACGCGAGCAGGAGCTGCTACGCGACGCGATCGCACGCGACGGAACGTCGGGACCGCTCCACAACAATCTCGGCGCGATTGCGTTCGAGGAAGGCCGGATTGCGGACGCCGTGGCGGAGCTGAGCCGCGCCTACGCGCTCGCGCCGCACGACCCGGCGATCGCGCTCAACCTCGGTCGCGCGTATCTCTTCGCGGGACAACCGCAGGCGGCGGTGCGGACGTTGGAGGACGCGGTCCGTCTCGAACCGCCGTCGTACTACGCGCATCTGAATCTCGCGCGCGCCTACGTCCTGCTCGGCGACGCGCCACGCGCGCGCGTCGCGGTCACGACCGCGCGCACGATCCGCCCGACGTGGGCCGACTTGCCCGCGGTCGAAGCGGCGGTCGCCCGGCTCGAGCAGCAGCAGCGCGCCGCCACCGCGGGCTCGTAAAGACGGCTGATCGCATGAGGGGCGCGCGATCGTCGGAGGTTGGTGACGTCGCTTACGCCGCGGGCGAGAAGAGCCGCCGCGGATTGTCGACGAGAATCGTCTCCACGTCCGCCGGGGTGAGTCCGCCGCCGAGGAGCTGCGGCACGATCTTGGTGAGGATCGTCGTCGGCCGCCAGTCGGGAACGAGCGCGAGCACCTCGTCGTAGGTTTGGCCGTACGGCACCGGCCGTCCGCGCCAGCAGACGATCGAGTCGTGCGAGAGCAAAATGCGCCGTGTGTGCCCGGCGCGCGCGAGCGCCAGCACGTATCGCACCCGCACCTCGTCGGGCACGATGATCGAGATCCCGAACCGGTCGAAGCCGACGAACGCGCCGCGCTCGGCGAGCGAGCGATGATACGCGGGATCGTCGGCGCCGTCGGAATGGCCGACGACGAGGCGCTCCGCAGCGACGCCCTCCCCGGTCACGATGTCGATCTGATCGTGACCGCAGGTGGCCGCTTGCGTGTGCGAGATGAGCGGCACGCCGGTCGCGCGCGCCGCGCGCGCTGCAGCGGTGACGAGCTTGCGCTCGTAGTCGGACACGTGCCCGGCGCCGGTCGCGATCTTGATCGCGCCCGCCTTGATCCCGGTGTCGCCGACGCCCTCGGTGATCTCCTTCACGTAGATGTCGGTGATCTCCTCGACTGGCAGATACCGGAACGTGTGCGTGATCCCCTCCGCTTCGTGGTACGCGCCCGTCGTGCACACGATCCGCATGCCGCTCCGCTCCGAGAGCTCGGCGAGGAACTCGACGTCGCGGCCGAGGTCCATCGGGCATGGATCGACGAACGTGCCGACGCCGAGATCGGCGAGCGCCTGCATCTGATCGATCGCACGCGCCATCACCTCGCCGCGGTCGAAGCGCGGCGCCTTGGCGTCGAGGTCCCACCCGGGGAACGCAATCAGCACATGCTCGTGAATGAGCGTCCGACCAAGCTCGGCGGATCCGCGGTGCCGGTCACGGTGTGTCCCCGCCGCGACGTGTCCGTCATGACCGTCGAGTACCAAGGCCTCGACGGGCCGACAAGCACGCACGCTTCACGTGCGCGATCGCGTGCGCGTCACGACGTCGCGGCGAGGCGCTGCACGATCCGCCGCGCGGCAGCGAGGCTCGCCCACGCGAGCGCCGCGACGAGCGCACGATCGCCCGGGACGGACGCGCGAAACGCATCGACGACGGCGGCGTCGATTTGATGCGGGGCGAAGGCGGCGAGCAGCGCGAGCTGTGCCGCCGGTCGCTGCGCCTCGTCGATCGTGGCGAGCACGGGGGCAAGCCACTGTCGTCCGAGCCCGACGTCGCTGCCGTCCCATTCCGCGAGGCGTGCGGTCACAAGCTGGCGCGTCGTCGCCGGCAAGACGTGCGCGCCCTCGACGTCGACCGCCGCGGCGAAGCGCGCGAGCGCGTCGGCGACGCGGGGCGATGCCTCCGCCCAACGGAGATCGTTCGGCAGCGGCGCCGCGGGAACGAGCGGCGCCGGATCGGTCGCCTTGGGACGTGCGATCGCACGCGCGAACCACCACCCGGCGGCTCGGCGGAGCGGGCCCTTGAAGGCCGCCGGCGCCGCCGGCAATGGCGAGTCGCCGAGGAGGTCCGTCACCGGGCGATTGATGTAGTGGAACATCAGCGCGGTGCCGAGCATCTCCGGCGCCTCATCGGCGCTGAAGGGCGGCGAGTGCGGTGACACGCCCTTCGCCGTGTCGCGGCCGAGCCCGACGGACGCCCATGCGGCAAGCGCGCGCGCCCGCGGGTCGCGGATGGCGCCGACGTCGCCGGCGGCGAGCGCGTCGGCCGTCTGATGCGCGCCGGCGCCTTCGAGCATGACGACGTGCGCGTCGACGCAGTACGCGCAGCGGTTGGCGCGCGAGACCGCCGTCGCGACCGCTTCTTTCAGCGCGCGCGCCACCGTTCCGGTGACGAGCGTCGCGCGACAGGCGCGCCACACGCCCGCGAGGATCGCGGGCGCGGGCGAATGCAGCGTCATCGGCTCGACGAGCGCGCCGAACTCGCGCTTCACCTCGGCGTAGATGACGGCGACGATCCCGCTCGCGTCGCGCGCGGCGACCGGACGGACGTAGCGAATCACCGGCTGCCGGCGAGCGCCGCGCCGAGCGCCCGCACCGTCTGCTCGAGCTCGCCCGCCGGCACGAGGGGGTAGACGATCAGGCGATCGACGCCGATCGCCGCGGCACGCGCGACCAGCGCCGCGTCGAGCGGCTCGAACGTCGTGAGCGAGATCTCGAAGGGCGCGTCGCCGCGGCCGAGCTCGGTTCGCAGACGGCGCAGCTCGGCGATCAGCGGCGCCGTCGCGGCGACGGTCACGCCGAAGCCGTACCACCCGTCACCGAAGCGCGCCGCGCGTCGCAGCGCCGGCGCCGCGTGGCCACCGACGATGATCGGCGGATGCGGTCGCTGCACCGGCTTCGGTTCGAAGCGGATGTCGTCGAACGCCGCGAAGCGGCCCTCGAAGCGCGGCAGCTCGTCCGTCCAAAGGGTGCGGATCGCCGCCAGGTACTCGTCGGTGATCGCGCCGCGACGATGGAAGTCGACGCCGAGCGCCGCGAACTCGCGCCCCACGTAGCCGGCAGCGAACCCGGCGATGAGCCGTCCGTTCGAGACGACGTCGAGTGACGCCAGCGCCTTCGCGACGAGCACGGGATTGTGATGCGGCAGGACGAGAATGCCGGTTCCGAGCCGCACGCGCTGCGTGTGCGCCGCGACCGTCGTGAGCGCCACCAGCGAATCGAGGAACGGCGTCTCCGGGGGCGTCGGCACGGGGTTGTCGCGAATCGGCATCGCGACGTGCTCACCGGTCCAGATCGACTCGAACCCGCTCTCCTCCGCCGCCCGCGCGACCCGCACCAGTCTTTCGGCATCCGCGCATGCGCCGAAGTTGATCCCGAAGAGTCCGAATCGCACGGTCGCGACGTGTCGCAGCCGCTCGGTGCTCAGTCAACCACACGCGACCGCGAGGAGCCGTCGAGCGCGGGGCGACTCCCGCGCCGCCGTCGCACCGAACGTTGCCGCCCGCGCGTCCGATCTTCCAGCCGGGTCGCAGCGCACGAGAGACGTGCGCCGCATGCGCGTCATGCGCGCTTGGTGCCGAAGCGGTTCCAGTGCGTGACCTGCTCCGCGGGACGCCGGCGTCCGACGACGAAACGTCCGCGTGGACGCCCCATCGGCACGAGCGCGACGATCTCGTAGCGCTCGGGGATGCCACACAGCGCGCGCACCTCGTCCTGGTAGATGCGATAGACGGTCGTGAGCGTGGTGCCGATGCCGAGGCCGCGTGCCGCGAGCATGAAGCTCTGCACCGCGGGATAGACCGACGCAAACGGCGTCCCGACGTCGAGCTCGCCGCCGGCGTCGCGGAGCGCCATCGAGATGTTCGGCATCAGGAAGAGCACCATCACCGGCGCCTCGCCCATGTGCTCGGCCAGGTGGCGCGAGCTCCGCAGCATGCGCGAGAACGCCTCCTCGTCCTCGGCGGAGCGCGCCGGCGGGCGCACGGCGAGGAGCGCCGGCTCGTAGCGGGCGTAGGCACGGCGATAGACGTCGCCGATCGCGCGCTTCGTCTCGGGGTCGGTCACGACGAGGAACTGCCACGGCTGGATGTTGCCGCCGCTCGGCGCCTGCGTCGCGACACGGATGCACTGCAGGATCTCGTCCTCGGTCACCGGCTCGGCGGTGAAGCGACGGACGGCGCGCGTCGTCGTGAGTGCTTCGAAGAGGTCCATGTCAGCGTCCTTTGAAGACCGGCGCGCGCTTCTCGCGGATCGCCGCGAGCGCCTCGGCGTGATCCTCGCTGCGGAACGTGACGAGCTCGAGCGCCGTCGAGACGTCGAACGCGACGTTCAGCGCGTCCTTCACGAGCTTGTTCACCGCGAGCTTCGTGTAGCGCACGGCGAGCGGCGCGCCTGCCGCGAGCCTGGTCGCGAGCGCCATCGCCTCGCCATCGAGAGCGGCCGCGGGCACGACGCGGTTCACGAGCCCGATGCGCTCCGCCTCCGCGGCCGTGAGCGGATCACCGGTCAGCAGATACTCCTTCGCGCGCGCGGGACCGACGGCGAGCGGCCAGATCGTCGCGCCGCCGTCACCCGCGACGAGACCGACGCGTACGTGCGGGTCGCCGATCGTCGCGGTGTCGGCCATGAGGATCACGTCGCAGAGAAGTGCGATCGAGGCGCCCAGACCCATCGCGTGGCCGTTCACCGCGGCGACGATCGGCAGCTCGACGTCGAGGAGATCCCAGATGAGCTGCTTGGCGTCGCGGCGGAGCGCCTCCATACGCTCCAGCTCGCGCAGCTCCGGGAACCAGCGGAAATCGCCGCCGGCGCTGAACGCCTTGCCGCGCCCGGTGAGGAGGACGGCGCGCGCCGTCGTCTCCCGTCGAAGCGCGGCGAAGAGCGTCGTGAAATCGCGATGGAGCGCCTCGTCGACCGCGTTCAGCTCGCTGTGGGGATGGTCGATCGTCACCCGCAGCACGTCGCCGACACGCGCGAGACGCAGGGTCGTGAAGGTCGCGGCGTCGACCGGCGTCACAGCAGGGCCGCGTCGGTCGCGAGACCGAAGAGCAAGCGTCCGGTGAGCTCGTACGTCGCGGGCGCGACCATCAAGTGCTGCGTCACGACGTGGACGTCGCGGAAACAGCGTTGCAACGGGCTCGTCGCGTAGACCGACGTGCCGCCGCCGGCGTTGTACATGCGGTCGACGGCTTGCGCGGCGGCGAGCGTCGCGTTCGTCGCCGCGAGACGGACGCCGGCACGCGTCGCGAGATCGATCGCCCCGGTGGCGCTCGCCGCTTCCCATGCGGCCTCGACGGCTTCCACCAGGAACGCGCGTCCCGAGCGGACGAGCGCCTCGGCTTCGCTGACCTGCACCTGCGCCGTCGCGCGCTCGGCGAGAATGCGTTTGCTGCCCGTCGGCCGCTTGCCGCCGGCGATCTCGACGAGCTCGGTGATCGCGCGCCGGGCGATGCCGAGCGCGACGGCCGCGATGCCGACCGCCAAGAGGCCGAAGACCGGGAATACATAGAGCGCGCCTCCCGCGCGCGGTCGGTCGCGCACCAGCGACACCGCGTGCGCCGCCGGGACGAAGAGGTCGCGCACGGCGATGTCGTGGCTGCCGGTGCCGCGCAAGCCCGAGACGTTCCAGGTGTCGATGATCTCGACGTCGCGCGCCGGGAAGAGCATGAGCGGCGCGTCGGGGGCGCCGCTCGTGAGCAGGCGCGGCGCGCCGTTCTCCGTGATCACGCTGCCGCCCATGAGCCACGTGCAGTGCTCGACGCCGCTCGCGAACGGCCAGCGGCCGCTCACGCGATAGCCGCCGCTCGTCGGCACCGCCTTCCCGCTCGGCGCATAGACACCGCCGGCGATGCCGCTCGGGTCGCCATAGATCTCGGCCGCCGCGTCGGGGTCGAGATAGCCGGAGAGGAGACCGCTCGTGCAGCCGATCATCGCGCACCAGCCCGCGGAGCCGTCGGCCTCGCCGAGCGTCTCGAGGACGCGCATCATCGCGAGCGGCGTGATCTCGCCGCCGCCGAGCGCATGCGGCACGCACATGCGGAACATCCCGGCGCTCGCCATCGCACGGACGAGGTCGAGCGGCACGCGCCGCCCGCGCTCGATCTCGTCGGCGCGCGCACGGAGATCCGGCGCGAGCGCCTGCGCGGCGGCCAGGTGCGGGTCGTGGCGGTCGTCCCGATCGAGCGGCTGGACGTCGGCCGTCATCGCGCAGGACGCTCGGCGACGAGGATCACCACCGGATACTCGAAGCGGATCTCGCGCTCGCCATGCCGGCGCGCGCCGAGGCCGAGCGCGTCGTCGGCGAGCGACGCCGCGAAGATCGCGCGCACGCGGTCGGCGTCGCCCGGCGCGGGAAACGACCGCTCCAGGACCGCTTCGAGCTCCACCGGCAGGCGATAGAACGCCCGGCGCCGGATCGTGAGATCGCCGTCGCGGATCAGCGGCTCGAGCTCGGCGAGCGGCATGGCACGCGCGTGCGATGGATCGCGCAGCCGCTCCATCTCGTTCATCGCCTTCGCTTTAGCAGGATCGTCGGAGGCGAGGAGATCGACGACCACGACCCGCCCCCCCGGCGCGCACACGCGCCGCATTTCCGCCAGCACCGCGGCGGGATCGAGGAAATGATGGAAGGCGAACCGCGAGCTGACGATCGTGAACGACCCGTCGGCGTACGGCAGCGAGGTGACGTCGCTCTGATCGAACTGCACGTTCGTGAGCCCGCGTGCGGTCGCGATCTCACGCGCCCGCGCGAGCATCGCCGGCGTGATGTCGACCCCCGTCGCATGCCGCACGAACCGTGCGAACGCCGCGACGACCAACCCCGGGCCGCACGCCACGTCGAGCACCGTGTCGTCCGGCCCCGCCCCGCTCTCCGCGACGAGCAGCGCCAACGCCTGCTCGTCTTTGATCCCCGGCGCCTCGGAAAACGGCACTGCCTGGCGCGTAAACTGATCGACGATCGTGGCCTGATGCGAAGCGGACGTCACCGCGTCGCCGTAGCACGTCATAAGAGGAGATGCGACAGAGGAGATGCGATCGCG
>VBKW01000180.1 GCA_005879405.1 Deltaproteobacteria bacterium | reverse complement strand
GCTGCGCCGACGCCATACGCCTTGCAGCTCCCTATGGCCACACTGGCCCGTGCTCGACTACAATCATCACCTCACCGCATTCGGCCGTGGCGCGGGAGGCGTGCCCGGCCGGCGAAAGGAGAGGCGCCCATGGCACAGCCTAGCATGCAGTCCGCGTACCCGGAGGTGCATTCCGAGGTGCGCAAGTTCATCAGCGGACGGTCGCGGCGGATGTTGATCGACGGCAAGTGGGTGGAAGCGGCGTCCGGCAAGACATTCACGACCTACGATCCCGCGACGGAAGAGCCGCTCGCGGAGGTTCCCGCCGGCGACAAGGAGGATGTCGATCGCGCCGTCCGCGCCGCGCGGAAGGCGCTCGAGAGCGGAGCCTGGCCGCGCACGACGCCGTCGGAGCGCGGCCGGATGCTCTGGAAGCTCGCCGACCTCATCGAGGCGCACGGCGAGGAGTTCGCGCAGCTCGAGACGCTCGACAACGGCAAGCCGGTCGCGATCGCGCGCGTCGCCGACATCCCGCTCGTGGTCGACCAATTCCGCTACTACGCCGGGTGGGCGACGAAGGTCGAGGGCGAGACGATCCCGGTGTCGATCCCCGGCCAGCGGATGCTCTGCTACACCCGCCGCGAGCCCGTCGGCGTCGTCGGCCAGATCATCCCGTGGAACTTCCCGCTGCTGATGGCGGCGTGGAAGCTCGGCGTCGCGCTCGCGTGCGGCAACACGGTGGTGCTGAAGCCGGCCGAGCAGACGCCGCTCTCGGCGCTGCGTCTCGGGGAGCTCATCACCGAAGTCGGCATTCCACCCGGCGTGGTCAACATCGTGACCGGCTTGGGTGAGACCGCCGGTGCCGCGATCGCGTCGCACCCCGACATCGACAAGGTCGCGTTTACTGGCTCGACCGAGGTCGGCCACCTCATCATGCAGGCGGCGGGCAAGAGCAACCTGAAGCGCGTCTCGCTCGAGCTCGGCGGCAAGTCGCCGAACATCATCTTCGCCGACGCCGATCTCGACCAAGCCGCCGTCGGCGCCGCGAACGCGATCTATTTCAACCACGGCCAGTGCTGCTGCGCCGGCTCGCGCCTCTTCGTCGAGCAGAACGTCTACGACAAGCTGGTGCCGCGGCTCGTCGAGTACTCCGAGAAGATCAAGCTCGGTCCCGGCATGGATCCGTCGACCGACATGGGCCCGCTCGTCTCGTCGGAGCAGTACCAGCGCGTCACCAGCTTCTTGAAAGCCGGGAAGAACGAGGGGGCGAAGGTCGTGACCGGCGGCGACCGTCCGAAGCAGCTCGACAAGGGCTACTTCGTCGCGCCGACGGTCTTCACCGACGTGAAGCCCGACATGAAGATCCTCCGCGAGGAGATCTTCGGCCCGGTCGTCTGCGCGATCCCGTTCAAGGATCCGAACGAGGTGCTCGCCGCCGGCAATGACACGGAGTATGGCCTCGCCGCCGCCGTCTGGACGAAGGACATCCAGAAGGCGCATCGCCTGGCCGAGGGTCTCAAGGCCGGCACCGTCTGGATCAACTGCTACAACATGTTCGACGCCGCGGCGCCGTTCGGCGGCTACAAGCAGAGCGGCTTCGGGCGCGAGATGGGGAAGGCGGCGCTCGAGCTGTACACGCAGATCAAGACGGTGTGGGTGAATCTCGGGGAGGCGTGATCGCGATGCAATGAGGTGGGCGGCGGGACGCGGCGACGGCCTACCGTGATCGCCCCACGTCGCGCGCGACGCGGGCACGCTCCCGGCTTCGCCGGTCGCGGGTCGCTCGATTGGAGGGCGGATCGTCATTGCGTCTCAGTGGTGCGCTCGAGTGTGACGCGGATATCGCGGCGCGGGCGGAGCGTCAGGCTGATCTCGGGGTGCATCGCGCCCTCGCTCACCTGGACGACGCGGTAGCGGTCGACGATCATCGCGAGCACGAGCTGCGCCTCGATGAGGGCGAACTCGCCCCCGATGCATTGGCGCGGGCCACCGCCGAAGGGGAAGTAGGCGAAGCGTGCGCGCGTGGCCGTGGCGCTGGGGGCGAAGCGTTCAGGGTCGAAGCGCGTCGGGTCGGGCCAGATCTCCGGGTCATGATGCGTCACGTACGTGTTCACCGCGACACCCGACCCCGCGCGGATGCGGTATCCGCCGATCTCGTCGTCCGCGATCGCCTCGCGCGCGACCGCCCACACGGGAGGATAGAGGCGCAGGGTCTCGTCGAGGACCATGCGCGCGTACGGCAGACGCGGAAGATCCTCTGCCGTCGGCGGCCGGCCGTGCAGAACGGCCCCGACCTCGCGCTGCAACCGCTCCTCGACGTCGGGGTGCGCGGCGAGCAGTAGTAGCGCCCACGTGAGCGCCAGTGCCGTCGTCTCGTGGCCGGCGAGCACGAACGTCATCACCTGGTCGCGAATCTCCACGTCGGTCAGCGTCTCGCCGGTCTCGGGATCGCGCGCTCCGAGCAGGAGCGACAGGAGATCACGGGTCTCGGATCCCGTTTGGCGGTGCTCGTCGATGATCCTCGTAACGGCCGAATCGAGGATGTGTCGCGCGCGCCGGAAGCGCAGGTGACTGGGTAACGGCAAACGCATCGGCACCGGGAAGAGGACCATCACGCGGCGGTTCACGAACGCGAGCGCGACGCGCAGGGAATCGGCGACGTCGACTCCGGCCGCGCGCACGTCGACGCCGAAGAACGCGTGGCCGATGACGTGCAGGGTGAGGGCCGTCATTGCCGTCGGCAGGTCGATCGGCCGGTGCGCGTCGACATCAGGCGCCCACCGGTCGAGCGTCGACGCCGCGGACTCCGTGATCACGGGAATGAGCGAGGTGATCCGTCGCCGATCGAAGGCGGGCTGAACCGTGCGGCGCTGGCGACGCCACACGTCGCCCTCGGTGCTGAAGAGCCCGTCGCCGATCAGGATCTTCGTGCGCTCGATCAACTCGCCTTTGATGTAGTTGTGGTTGTTGTCCTGGAGGACGTGCCGCACGTGCTCGGGCCGAAAGAGCGAATAGAAGCGCCACGGACCGAAGCGCGAGCAGATGACGTCGCCGTAGCGGCGGATCATCGCGAAGCTCTCGCCGAGCGGATCGCGGCGAAACCGCATCGCGACCACCGACGTCTCGATCGTGCCCGGTCCCGGCGGGTCCTCTCGTCCGTCCTCGCTCATCGTGAGGTGAATCGTACGCCGAGCCCGGCGGACGCGTCGAGATCGACCGCCTCCGAGGTGCTGTCGGGTCGGAGCGGCACCGCCTCCCAGCGCACGACGGAACCGGATACAGTCGCGCCGTGAGCGCACCCCGATTCGACGAGGCATTTCGCCGACAGCTCGAGGAGCTCGTTCTCTGGCGGCGCGACGTCCGCCGCTTTCGTCCCGACGCGATCGATTCGACGCTGCTCGCGCATCTCGTCGCCGTGGCGACGCACGCGCCCTCGGTCGGCCACAGTCAGCCGTGGCGATTCGTCGAGGTCGCCGACCCGGGCCGGCGCGCCGCGGTCCGCGACAACTTCCTCGCATGCAACGCCGACGCGCTCGCGCGTTACGCGGGTGAGCGCGCGGGGCTCTACGCGAGCCTGAAGCTTGCCGGCCTCGAGGAGGCGCCGGTCCACCTCGCGGTCTTCGTCGACGGCGAGACCGAGGCCGGTCACGGTCTCGGCCGGCAGACGATGCCGGCGACGCTCGACTACTCCGCGGTGCTCGCGATCCACACGCTCTGGCTCGTTGCGCGCGCGCACGGCATCGGCGTAGGCTGGGTTTCCATCCTCGATCCCACCGCGATCGCGGCGGCGCTCGATGTCTCCGCGGGCTGGCGATTCATCGCGTATCTCTGCCTCGGCTATCCCGCGGAGGAGCACCTCGACCCGGAGCTCGAACGGCAGGGCTGGCAAGCACGTGACCCGTCGGCCGCCGTACTCGTGCGCCGCTAAGATGAAGCGATGAAGCTCTCGGTGAAAGAATTGCCGGACGGACTGTCACCGGCCG
>VBKW01000179.1 GCA_005879405.1 Deltaproteobacteria bacterium | reverse complement strand
TTCTGCCCCCGGCGAGCTTCCCGTACGGCGCGGCGCACGGTCTGGAGATCCAATACCTCTTCAACCTGCCTGCGCAGTTGAACAGCCCACCGCTCACGAGCGATCAGCAACAGCTCGCGAGTTACATGGTCAAATACTGGACGCGCTTCGCGCGCACGGGGAAACCGCGCGTGATCCACACGCCGCGCTGGCCGAAGCAATCCGACGACTCGCTGCTCTCGTTGCAGGCTCCGACGCCGCAACCCAAGACACGCAGCAACTTCAACTTCGACCATCAGTGCAGCACGCTCTGGAACGCCCTACTCGGCAACTGACCGCGCGCTGACGAGACACAAGACCGCACGCGGCGAAGCCGCGCCGCCTCCATCGACGGCTCGGCTTGATCGACGACCCGCGGCCGCGGTACGTGCGGGCGACTCGCGCTCGTCGCGAAGGAGGTTTCCATGACCGTCGCCGGTCCGCTCTCCGGGATCACCATCGTCGACCTGACGCGCGTGCTGGCGGGGCCGTACTGCACGCTGGTGTTGAGCGATCTCGGGGCGCGGGTCATCAAGGTCGAGCATCCCGACGGCGACATCGCGCGCGGCCTCGGACCGTGGTTCGGCGACACCTCCGGCTATTTCCTCTCCGTGAACCGCGGCAAGGAGAGCATCGTGCTCGATCTCAAGCGCGACGCGGATCGCGCCCTTCTCCACGACCTGCTGGCCCAGGCCGACGTGCTGGTCGAGAACTATCGCCCCGGTGTGATGGAGAAGCTCGGCCTCGGATGGGAGACCTTGCGCGCCCGCTATCCGCGGCTGATCTACGCGGCGACGTCGGGATTCGGCCACACCGGCCCGTACGCGCCGCGCGCGGCCTTCGACCTCGTCGCGCAGGGCATGGGTGGCCTCATGAGCGTCACCGGACATCCGGGCTCGCCGCCGACGCGCGTCGGCACGTCGATCGGCGACATCGCCGCCGGGCTCTTCACCGCCGTCGGAATCAACGCCGCCTTGGTACACCGCGCACGCACCGGTGAAGGCATGAAGATCGACGTCGCGATGCTCGACTCGCAGGTGGCGATCACCGAGAACGCGATCGCGCGCCACTTCGCCGGCGACACGCCGCGTCCGATCGGCGCCCGCCATCCGGTCGTCGCACCGTTCGATGCGTTCCCGACGAAGGACTGCCACATCATCATCGCCGTTGCCGACGAGGCGGGTTTCCGGCGCTTGTGCGCGATCGTCGAGCGGCCGCATCTCGCCGACGATCCCGCGTTCGCGACCAACACGCTGCGCGTCCGCAACCACGAAGCGCTGAAGGCCGAGCTCAGCGCGGCGCTCGCGGCGCGTTCCGGCGCCGAGTGGTTGGCGCTCTTCTGCGAGGCCGGCCTGCCGTGCGGCCCGATCAACAGCATCGAGGACGTGGTGAACGACCCGCAAGTCGCGGCGCGAAACATGGTCGTCGAGGTCGACGATCCGAACGCCGGGCGCGTGAAGCTCTTCGGCTGCCCGATCAAGATGTCGGCGTTCGACGACCCGCACGAGCGGCCGACCGCCCCGGCGCTCGACGGCAACCGCGCGGCGATCCTCGCGGAGCTCGGGGCCGCCCGCACGTCGACCGCTCGCCGCTGAACGCGCGACACGTGGCGGCCTGATGCGTTCGGCCACCCGCGATCCGCACGTCGCGCCGTCGCGCTGGCGGGCGCCGGGCCGCGGGGACCCGCCACGAGCGCGAGCGGAACGGTGGGCGGGCGCCGGTGAAAATGTGACGCTGGCGGTACCTTCCGTGTCGACCATGCGCCCTGCACCGCGCAATGCGCTGGCAAATGCACCGCTCGCGGGCCGCGAGCGGGGGTACATTTCTTGCTTTTTCGCAGCTTTCGTGACCTCGCGCCCGACTCTCGACGCCGCTCTCGCGCGCATCGCCGCGCTCGAGCGCGAGCAACGGGTCACGACCGCCCTCGTCCGGGTCGCGGAGGAGGCTGGCGAGACGCTGGCGTTCGCCGACCTCATGAGTCGGATCTGCACGCTCACCGCCGAGCTCGTGCCGGTCGACCGGGCGACCGTCTACCTCTACAGCCGGCGCGGCGAGGGCTACATCCCGGTCGGTGACTTCGGCACGCCCGCGCACGTCTACGAAAAATTCGTGCAGCTCTATTACGCGGAGAATGCCGGCGGCAACCCGCGCCAGGCCCTTTTCCCGCTCGTCGACGAGCTCGAGAGCCGCGGCATGGCGACCTGGACGCGCGACGACGCACCGACCGCCGACGCGCTGACCTTGCTCGACGCGACCGAGGAGTACGCGATCTGTCTCCTCGCGATCCCGCGCGTCCGCGGCTTTCTGTCACTCGGGCGCCGTGCGCACGTCGCGTTCGACGAGGCGGCGGCGGCGATCGCGCAGGGCATCGCACGCCAAGCGGCGAGCTTGATCGACCATTCGCGCGTCTTCGACCGCACGCAGGCGGCGGCGCGCGTGAGCGCCGGGCTCGCGACCCTCGCGGCCGCGGTGAACCTCGAGACCGACGAGACGCGCATCGCGACCGTGCTCTCGAGCGGCGCCGCGTCGCTCTTTCGCGCCGACACCGCCGTCCTCTTCACGTTGAAGGGCGACCGACTCGCCGTCCTCGGCCACCACGGCGCCGACCCATGCGTCGAGCTGCCGCTCGGCGGCGACACGCTGCTCCTCGTGCAAGCCGTGCGCGAAGGTCGCGTCGTGTATCAGAACGCGATCGCCGACTCGCCGATGGCGAGCGGTCCGCTCGGGGGGGCGCTCGGCCTGCGATGCGCGCTCGCACTGCCGCTCATCGGCGCCGAGGGCGCGATGGGATGTCTCCTGATCGGCGACACGGCGCGCGAGTATCGTTTCAATCAGCAGATCGCCGATCAAGCCGTGTTGCTCGGGCCCACGGCCGCGGCGGCGCTCGCGCGCGCGACGCTCTTCCGCCAGGTCGAGCGCAGCGAGGAGCACTTTCGTTCGCTCATCGAGAACGCCTCCGATTTGACCGCGATCATCGGCGCCGACGGCGCGTTCCGCTACCAAAGCCCGTCGAGCGAGCGCATCCTCGGCTACAAACCCGAAGAGCTGGTGGGGCGAAGCGTCCTCGAGTTTCTGCCGCCGGAGGACGGCGTCCGTCTCGCCGAGCTCGCTGCGAGCTTGCTGGGCGGCGACAGGCAGCGGGTGCCGCACGAGGGCCGCTTCCGTCACAAGGACGGGTCGTGGCGGATCCTCGAAGGCGTCGGCACGCTGGTCGTCGATCCGTCGGGCGCGCGTACGATCATCGCCAACACCCGCGACGTCACGCAACGCAAGCGCGCCGAGGCGCGCGAGGCGGGACAGAAGCGCGTGCTCGAGCTGCTCGCGACCGACGGCAGCCTGCCGGAGATCCTCGCCACGCTCGTCGCGACGATCGAGGGCGACCTCCCCGGCGCCGCCGCGGCGGTGCTGCTGCTCGAGGACGACCATCGGACGTTCCGCCACGTCGCCGGCGAGCACTTGCCGGAGCCGATGCGGGAAGCAATCGAAGGGCTCCAGATCAGACCGACGGCGGGCGTCGTCGGCGACGCGGCGTATCGACGGCGACCCGTCATCGTCGAGGACATCCTGCAGCACGCGCTCTCGCCGGAGCACGCGGCCGTCGTGGAGGCCGCCGGGCTCCGCGCCTGCTGGGCGCAACCCATTTTCTCGGCGAGCGGCGAGGTGCTCGGCGTCATCGGTCTCGTGCGCGCGACGCCGCACCACCCCGACGCCGAGGAGCTGCGCAGCGTCGAAGCGGCGGCGAGCCTCGCTGGGATCGCGGTCGAGCGCAAGCGTGCCGAGCGGGCGCTCGCCGTCGCCCACGATCATGCGCTGGCCGCGACCCGGCTCAAGTCGGAGTTCCTCGCCAACATGAGCCACGAGATCCGTACCCCGATGAACGGCATCCTCGGCATGACCGAGATCGCGCTCGACAGCACCGACGTCGCCGAGCAGCGCTACTGCCTCGGCCGCGCTCGCGCCTGCGCCGAGAACCTGCTCGGCATCATCAACGACATCCTCGATTTTTCGAAGATCGAAGCCGGCAAGCTCACGCTCGAGCGCGTGCCGTTCAATGTGCGGACGGTCATCGAGGAGGTCGCCGACCTCGTTGCGCCGCGCATCGAAGAAAAACGCCTCACGCTCTCCTGCGGCGCGCCACCACCGTCGTGCGAGCATCTGATCGGCGACCCGCGGCGTATTCGCCAGGTGCTCACCAACCTCGTCGGGAACGCGATCAAGTTCACCGACGCGGGGCTTGCGGTGCGCGACACCGGCATCGGCATCGCCAAGGATCGCCACGGGCTCATCTTCGAGAGCTTCGTCCAGGCGGACGGCTCGACGACCAGCCGCTACGGCGGCACCGGCCTCGGCCTGACGATCACGCGCCAGCTCGTCGAGCTCATGGACGGCACGATGGGCCTCGAGAGCGCGCCCGGCGAAGGCAGCACGTTCTGGATCGAGCTCGCGCTCGAGAAAGTGCCGAGCGTCGCCGCCGGCGCGGCGGCGGCGGGCTCTGCGGCGGCGTCGCGGACCCGCAACGTGTCAGACGCCGCATAGGACACGAGGGTACTCGCGCGCGACGCGCTCAGACGCCGCGCAGGACGTCGAGGTACTCGCGCACGACGCGGTCGAGGCCGACGAAGATCGCGCGGCTCACGAGCGCGTGCCCGATCGACACCTCGTCGAGGTACGGCAGCGTCCTGAAGAGGACGAGGTTCGCGAGATCGAGGTCGTGCCCGGCGTTGACGCCCATGCCGAGGGCGTGCGCGAGCTCCGCCGCGGCGGCGTAGCGGGCGAAGCTGCGCTCGGCGTCGGCGCAGCCGCGCTCGAACGCGCGCGCGTAGGGCTCGGTATAGAGCTCGACCCGGTCGGCGCCCATCTCCTTCGCCCAACGGACCGCGTCGGCTGCGGGATCGACGAAGAGGCTCACGCGGATGCCCGCCGCGCGTAACCGCCGCACCGCCGGCTCGAGCACGTGTCGGTGGCGGTCCGGCACCCAGCCGGCGCTGCTCGTCACCTCCCCGGGCGTGATCGGCACGAGCGTCGCCTGCCGCGGCCGCACCGCGCACACGAGGTCCAGCCATTCCGGTTGGGGATCGCCCTCGACGTTGTACTCGAGCGCGTCGCTCCACCGATCGCGGAAGCGGTCGGCGATCGCGTGCACGTCCTCGAACGTGATGTGGCGGCGATCGGTGCGCGGATGCACGGTGAGGCCGCCCGCACCCGCGGCGGCGACGACCGCGGCAGCCTCGAGGACGCTCGGGACCGAGCCTCCGCGAGAGTTGCGAACGGTGGCGATCTTGTTGACGTTGACGCTGAGGCGGGTCACCGGAGCACCGCACGCGCACGACGCCTGCGCGGCGACGGCGATGGTAGCGCACGCGACGGCGATTCCACAATTGCCGCCATGCGCGTACGAATGGAGGAAGGAGGTGATGCGATGGCGTCTACACCCGCCTCAGGGTGGTGACATAGCCATTCCGGCGCAGCAGGATGCGGGCACGCGGGAGGGGCCCATGAGCGTCGCGGTCAACGGCATCGCCCACATTCAGCTCACCGTCAACGATCCGGAGCGCTGCATCCCCTTCTGGGAGAGGCTCTGCCACTTTCTCGAGATGACGACGCTGATCAAAGGCGACGGCGTCGTCTACTGCATCGGCAGCCGCACCGGCATTCTCGTCCGCGGCGCGCCGAGCGACCGCGAGCGCATTCCGTATGATCAGGACCGGGCCGGGCTCCATCACTTCTGCTTCCGCGCGCGCAGCCGCGAGGACGTCGACGCCATCCATCGCTTCCTCGTCGACCAGCTCGACGCACACATCGTACATCCGCCGGAAGACGCGCACTTCGCGCCCGGGTACTACTCGGTGCTCTTCGAGGACCCCGACGGCATCCGCGTCGAGGTGAACTTCGTTCCCGGCAAGGGTCACCTCGGCGAGGGCGGCCGACTCGGCCCCGGCGGCGCCGGTCCGGCGGATCGCTATGGCAGCGGAGGTGTCGGATGACGTCAGCAGCGCGTCGCGCGCACAGCGTCGAGACGACGCTCAACTACCTCGCGCCGATGGCGGAGCGGCCGGCCTACTACCTGTACGAGCCGCCACCGGGCACGCCGTGGCGCAACACGAAAGGCGACCGCCACCAGCTCGCGATCCGCGACGCGCGCGACCTCGCTCCCGCGCCGTCGCTCGACGTCGAGGGGTTCGCGCTGGTGCCGTTCACGACCGCCGTCGACGATTTCTCCGACGCGCAGGCGGTCCGCACGCGCTACTACCGCGAGGTCGAGCGCCTGGTCGCGCGCGTCACGGGGGCGGCCCGCGTCGTCGCGTTCGATCACAACCTCCGCTCGGCGACCGTCGCGGGACGGCAGGCGGACGGCCTGCAAGGGTCGGTGCGCTACGCGCACAACGACTACACCGAGCGCTCCGCGCCGCAACGCGTGCGCGATCTCCTCGGCGCCGACGCGGCGGCGCTGCTGCGCGCGCGCTTTGCCGTCATCAACGTGTGGACGCCCCTCCGGCGCCCGGTCGAAGGCGCGCCGCTCGCCGTCTGCGACGCGCGGACGATCGCGCCCGGAGATCTCGTCGAAACCGACCTGCGCTACCGCGACCGCACCGGCGAGGTGTATTCGCTACGGTTCAGCCGGGCACATCGCTGGTTCTACTTCTCGCGCATGCGGCCCGACGAGACGATGCTCCTCAAGTGCTTCGACTCCGACGGCGGCCGCGCCCGCTTCACCGCGCACACCGCCTTCGACGATCCGACCGCGTCGCCCGACGCGCCGCCGCGCGAAAGCATCGAGGTGCGCACGCTCGCGTTCTTCGCGCCGTAGTCGCGCGCGCACGGATCGCTCGGCCGCGGACCGCCTTCGCACCACCGACCGCCGCTCCGTACGCCGCGCCGCAGTCAGCCGCGTCCGGTTTCACCGGCGGGCGTGACGACGTCGTACTCGTTCTCGAGCACCTGGATCATGCGGCGACGCGCCTGCTCGCGTGTCAAGCCGTAGAACCGCGGCGCGACGGCGCCGCCCTCGGGCTCGCCGCGCTCGTCGAGCTTCGCGAGCGTGCTCCTCCAGTGATCGCCTTCCGCGACGACCTCGAGCGCGTAGCGGGCGCTGCGACCTCCGTGCTCGTTCCTGGCGATCAAGATCTCTCGCGACACGGGCACCTCCGCGTTCCCGTGCTCATCGTGGCGGAGATCGTCGCCATGTCAACCGCGCGCGGAGCCGACCGAGGGGTGCCGCCGGCGCGCGCGGCGCCGGCGCGTCTCGCGTCAGTGCGGGACCGCGGTCAGGCCCGTCGTGTCGGGAAAGACGTCGATCCAGATCCGCCGCTTGCGGCCGAGTCGGATGCCGCGCGTCTGCATGCTCGGGAGATCGTTCGCTTGGCCGCGGAAGTCCATCCAATGGGCGCTCCGCCTGATCGGCCCGAGCGCGCTCGCGCGCAGACGATAGATCTTGCCGACGCCGCGTGCAAACTCGGTGACGCCGGCGGGCAGCACCCACACGCCCACCGCGCCGCCGTCGGGCGCCTGTGTGAAGACCTTGCTGGTATCGTCGCAGCCGTGGCGGCCGTCGCCCATCGGGTTGCGATGAAGCGTGCCGTCGGACCAGATGTAGCGCCCGACGCGCACCTGCTCGATGGGATTCCGCCGCGGCGGCGGCACCGGCAGGAGCGGCAGCACCGCGTCGTTCAGGATGTCGCCGGCGGCCTCGTTCGCGGCCTCGCCGTCGTCGGAGTGGCCACAGCCGAAGCGGTCGGTGTCGTCGGGTTGCGGATTGCTCGTCGTCGGCACGCCGACGGCGTTCGAGCGCGGGAAGATGTAGCCGAGCATGTCCTCGCCGAGCCCCTCGATGAACCGCCACTTGCTCGTCATCGCCGCCATCACCCAGCCGTGCGGCGGCCCGTACTGCGGCACCGCGAGATCGTCCGGCCCCGAGAAGTCGTGGCCGTACGTGAACGGGAAGAGCTCGCCGGGCGTCGTGACGAACTGCGCGTCGCCGACCTGGAACCAGCCGATGTCGGTCTGCACCTGGTTGCCTTGCTCGCTGCCGTTCGGCGCTTGCGGCACCTCGACGCCGTTCACGTAGATCTTCTTGTAGGTGAAGACCCCGGCGGCGCCCGCGGCCTGGAAGAGCACGTTGTCGAGATTCACGAAAAGGCTCGTGCGTGCGAACGCGATCGTGTTCGACCGCGACCGCTCCCCGGCGTCGAGCGCGCGCGCGGCCCAGAGCGCGATCTTCTCGCCGCGGTCCTTGTTCGAGGCGAGGTAGCCGTACGGTGAGTACGGCGCCGACGTGTCGTAGATCGTGCGGCAGCCGCCGTTCCCGGGGATGCTGTGGGTATCGACGGGCATGAACGACTGCGGGCTCGTGAATACCTTCGGCATCTCGACCGAGCCGACCGCCCCCGCCATCGTGACCGCCACTCCGCCGAACATCTGCTCCAGCGCTTGGCGCGCGAAGTGCGGCCAATCGGAGGAGAGGTGCAAGCGATCCTCGCTGTCGCTCGAGAAGCCGACGACGTTCTCATCCGCGACGAACGGATACGACGACGAGCACGGAATGAGGTCGTCAGGATGGATCTGGCCGAACGAGATCGTCGCCGGACGCATGTTCTGCGCCGCCTGCTCGATGCTCTGCGCCGCCTGCGCGATCATGAACTCGACGTAGAACGGGTCGACACCCGAGACCACGGAGCTCGGGCCGCCGATGCCGATCGTGTCCGGCGCCGACTCGTCGTGGGTCGAGCTCATGAACATCTCGTCGAGGCCGAAGCCGCCGTCGCTCTGCACCTTCTGGCGAACCAAATCCCAGATCTCCTTGAAGATGCCTTCCTGGTCCGCGACCGTGATCGCGATCGTCTTCGTGCCGTTGCCGACGACGATCGTCCGCATCCAGATCGGATCGAGCACCTCGGTCGGTAGGCGGTTACTGCCGCTGCCGCCGTCGAGGTAGATGCCGTCCCAGCGGCTGTCGGGTGGGCGCGTACCACCGTTCGCCGTCGGCACGGTGCAGTCGAGGAAGGGCTCGGGACCGAAGACCGACGCGTCCGTCGGGTCGCCCGCGTCGTACTGGCCGTTGCCGTTCACGTCGATGTACGGCTCCTCGAGCGCAAACATGTGCGGCCCGTCGTAGGTGCCGCTCGGGTCGCAGTCGGCCGGGTCGTTGGCGAGCGTGCCGGCAAGCGGCGGCGTGATGTCGGCGGCCGCCGCGCCGACCATGAAGCGGCCTGCGGCCTGGGCGCGCGCGGCGCCGCCGACGAGCGCGAGCGAGACGAGCGAGACGAGCAATCGGGTCGAGAGCTGCATGGAGATCCTCCGGCCGCGAATCTGATCGCCGGTGCGCGCGGCACTCAAGACGTGGGTAGGTCAATCGCGGCGGGAACTCAGGGGAGGCGTACGTAGAAGTTGCGGGAGACGCCGCCCGCGTCCGCGTACCACGACATCAGTACGCGTCGGGGCGACGCAGTGGTATCGTGCGCGTCATGGGTGTCATTCATCGGCGATACGGCGAGACGTTCCGCTGGGACGGCGTCACCCTCGAAGGCTACCTGCCGGCGTCCGGCGCCGCCGTCACGAAGCAGGTCCTGATCGGGGCCGCCGAGGGCGCCCCGAACTTCGCGCTCCGCTATTTCGAGATCGCCCCGGGCGGGAGCTCCGCGCTCGACAACCACGCGCACGACCATGGCGTCCTGATCCTGCACGGAAGCGGCGTCGTCCGGCTCGGCGACGAGCGGCATCCGATCGCGACCGGCGACGTCGTCTACGTCGGACCGCATGAGACGCACCAGTTCGAGAATTCGGGCCCCGAGCCGCTCGGTTTCCTCTGCGTCGTCGGCGCCGAGCGCGTGCGCGGCTGACGTCCGGGTGCGAGTGGCCGTGCGCTCGCCACACGATCACGGTCGCACCGACGGCGCCCGGCACGGCCACGATCGCCGGCGGCTCTTCCTGCTGCTTACGCCGGTCGTCGTCCTGTTCATCGCCAACGTGATCGGAATCGCGTTCGCGCCGGTGCTGCTCGGGCGGGCGCCGCTTGCCCTGATCGCGCTCAGCCCGCTCGTCCGTCATCTCGTGCTCGCGTCGAGCAGCATCGACGCGGTGCCGTTCTTCACCGTCGGGATCGTGCGCTCATTCGCGATGTGCGCGTGTCTCTACCTGATCGGCCGCGAGTACGGCCCCGAGGCGGTGAGCTGGGTGAAATCGCGCTCGCGCGCCGCGGCGCGCGTCATGCGCTTCACCGAGCGCGCCTTCGCGCGCGCGGGCGTGTTGGTGGTCGTCGCGTCGCCGGGTCCGCTGGTGTCGTTGCTCGCCGGGGCCGAGCGGATGCCGCTCGCGACGTTCATCGCGGCGAGTCTCGTCGGGACCGCGACCCTCGTGCTCCTCATCCGCAGCTTCGGCATCGCTTTCGCCGCCAAGCTCGCGCTCGTTCGCAGCTTCATCGACGCGAACATCGTCGGCTTGACCATCGTATCGATCGCGCTCGTGCTGGCGCGGATCGCGGCGCGACGTCGCCGGCGCGCGCACACGTGAGCGCGCCGGCGCGCGCCGCACGCGCCGGCCGCAAACCCCACCGTCGCTGACCGTCCCCGCTCCACCGCCCCGGGGGGACGTGGCGGTCGCCGGCTGCACCCAACGAGCAGCGACGCTGGAATTTACGACCACCGCGTGCGAAACGTCGCCGCCATGCTGCGACGCCTGCTGCTAGCGGTCGCCGTGCTGGTCATCGCAGTCGGCGCCTGGTTCGTCTGGCTGCTGAATGCCGCCGGCGAGTTCCGCACGCTGACGCCGCACTTCGACGGCACGTGCACGGCGGTCCCGATCGTCGGCGCCGAGGACCTGACGATCGATCAGCGCACGGGCATCGCCTACATCTCGTCGGCCGATCGCTGGGCGCTCTTCGCCGGAAAGCCGCCGCGGGGCGCGCTCTACGCCTACGACTTGAACGCGCCGTCGCCGCAGCCGGTGAATCTCACGCCCGACGCCGACCCGACCTTCAGTCCGCACGGCGTGAGCCTCTACGTCGCGCCCGACGGCGCGGCCACCCTCTTCGTCATCAACCACGCCCAGGGACGGCACACGATCGAGGTGTACGACGTCGATCGGATGCGGCTCACGCATCGGACGACGCTCAGCGATCCGTCACTGCTGTCCCCGAACGATCTCGTCGCCGTCAGCCCGACGCAGGTCTACGTCACCAACGACCACCGCTATCCCTTTGGCAGCAAGATGCGGACGGTCGAGGAGTACCTGCGCCGCCCGTGGGCGAACGTCGTCATGTGGGACGGACACGCGTTCCACGAGGCGGCGCGCGGCATCCAGCTCGCCAACGGCATCAACCACAGCGCCGACGGGAAGACGATCTACGTCGTCTCGACGATCGGGCGGGCGGTGCGCGTGTACGACCGCGACCCGGCGTCGGGCGCGCTCACGTTCCGACGCGAGATCCCGCTCGCGAGCGGCGGCGACAACGTCGAGATGGATGCCGACGGCAGCTTGTGGATCGGCTCCCACCCGAAGCTCCTGACGCTCGTCCGCTACATGTCGCGCGGACGGCCTTACGCGCCGTCGCAGATCCTGCACGTCGTCGCGCCGGACACGGCGCCCGAGGTGCGCGAAGTGTATCTCGACCTCGGCGAGCAGATCTCGGGCGCCAGTGTCGGCGCCGTGCGCGGGAAGCGGCTCCTCATCGGCGCGATCGCCGACGCGAAGCTCCTCGACTGCACGATGCGCTGAGGCACAGACGACGATGCCCCCTGCGCGTCGAGGAACCAGCGCCGCGCGGCGCCGCGTCGTGCGCGCAATACGCGGTCAGCCGCGATCGACGATGAGCTCGATGATGTGGCCGTCCGGGTCGCGCACCCACATCTGACCGACCTCGGCGTTGGTCTCGAGGACCTCGATGCCGTGCGTCTTCAGCGCCGCCACCGTCGCGGCGTAATCCGCGATCGCGAACGCGGCGTGACGTGCCATCGGGTTGAGCGTCGGCGGTGGGCTGCCGACGTCCATCGACTCCGGGTACTGGATCAGGTGCACCTCGCACGGCCCGGCTTGGTACCACGCACCCGGAAACATGGCGACGAGCTGCGGCGGCCGCGGCTTCTCCACGAGTCCGAGCACCGTGCCATAGAAGACGCGCGACCGTTCCACGTCGCGCACCGGGAACGACATGTGGTGGGCGGCGAGCGCGAGCGGCATGGCCTAGGGATGCCCCAGTCCGCCGACACGCGTCAACCCGCGTCGCGGGCGACCACGGTTCCGGGCCGACCGTCCGCCCCGATGAAACCTGCGCGTCTCACGTCTCGCGGCGCCCACGATGCCCGGAGTGCGGCAGTGCCTCCACCGAGCCGGCACGGTACCAGATGAGGCCGATCGTGGTCGCGCCGCAAGCGCGCGCCGCCTCATGGAGGAACGATGACGAGACTTGCCGGCTTACGAGCCCTGGTTCTTTGCGCAATCGCGAGCCTCGCGGCGACCGCGAGCGCGGACACGTGCAGCCCGTTCGGCAATGCACCGCGACCGGTGACGCCGAACAACGAGCCGGTCACCTGCTATCCGGGGACGACGATGCCGGCGTGGACGGATGCCGACGGCAATGGGCGCACGGCGTGCCTCTACGAGCCCGCGTCTGCATCCGCGGCGAACCCGCTGCCGATGATCGTGTATCTCCACCCCTCGCTCTTCACCGCCGACACGATCTCCGCAGCGACGAACATCCTCGACTTCCAGAACACCGCCGACCTGAGCGGCGATCCGGCGCGCCCGGGCTTCATCGTGGTCGCGCCCGAAGGACGGGCGACGCAGCACTTCTACCCGTCGCCGGACGACACGGGCACGGGATGGGACAACTGGTATCGCCAAGTCGACAAGAAAGGCCGTGACGTCATGATCGGCACCGTCACGTACGCGCTGAACGTCGACGTCGCGACCATCGACCACTACATCGACGCCGAGGTCGCGACGGGCGAGGTCGACACGAAGCGCATCTGCGTCACCGGGTGGTCGAACGGCTCCGCGATGGGCTTCCTCTACGGCTTGAACCGCAAGGGCATCGCCGCCGCGGCCGTGTACACCGGACCGAATCCGTTCGAGGCATTCAACGATCCGTGCCCGCAGGACCCGGTGAGGCACCGCGCCCATTCGAACGCCGAGCTCCGGATCTCGAACGCGCGGCTCCCCGTGTACCACGTGCACAATGCCTGCGACATCGCCGGCATCTGCCCCAACGGCGAGCTGCTGAAGTCGCAGCTGCTCGACATCCGTGTGCGGTTCACCGATCTCATCATCAACGACGACGAGACGCCGGCGATGCCGAACGTCTGCGACGATGCCTGCGGCACCAACCCCGACGCCTACATGAACTTCCAGGACGACCCCGAGGGCTTTACCCGCGGATCGCAGAACCACACGCGCTGGCCGAAGTCACAGACGCAGGGCATGCTCGATTTCTTCCGCGCCCACGGCGGCCACGCACGCTGGCGTCCGATCTCTCAGCCCTGACGCCGATGGCAACGCGGGCGACGTCACCGCGCGCGCGGTGACGTCGCCGCCTACGAGGTCACCGCAGCTCGCGCGCGTGTCCGGGCAGCTCCAGGCGTCCCGGTCCGGGAAGCCCGGCGACGGAGTTGACCGAGCCCGACGTCGTAGGGCCGATACAGAACAGCGCAGCGAGCGTCGGATTCGACTCGCTGTTCACCGGTGGATCGGTGACGCCGGTCGCCTGGATGCTGGCGCCGGCGGCGCCGTTGTCGGTGAAGCACGGGCGGAATTTGCCGACCGAGCACGTCTGCTGCGCGGCGCACGTGCCACCGGGGCACTGTGACGCCGTGCTGCACGGCTGGCCGGGGTTCGAGCCGCCGCTGCAGGTCGTGAACGAGGCGCAGTCGGCATCGGTCGTGCAGCCGGCAAAGGTCGCGTCGGGCCCGCAGAACTGCTCGAATGGACCGCCGCTGCACTCGCCCTCGTTGCCGGTGGTCGGACTGCACGTCGCGTCGCTGCATTGATTCGGTGCCGTCGCCGTCCCCGGCACGTTGCACGCGCCGCTCGGACACTCGGTCGCCGTCGTGCATGCCGCGCCGGGGTTGGTCCCGCCGATGCAGCGCTTCCCGCCGCAAATTGGCCCGATCGGACCGGCAGGATCCGGGCAATCGGCGTTCGTCGCGCAGGGCTGCGCTGCGCTGTTGTTGCAGGTATCGCAGAAGCACTTCAGCGTCGTGAACCCGGGGGCACGGCAGCTCGGACTGGAGGTCGCGAGCGTGCGCGAGACCGTCCCGGTCGAGTTCGAGAGGTCGATCGGCAACGCGGCGATCTGCGCGCCGGAGGTCGGCGGGCAGTCGAGGCTCGTGGCACCGAAGAACACGTTTGGCGACGAGCCGTTCACGTCGCAGCTCTGGCCGCTGTTCACCCCGGAGTCGCAGGTCCCGCCGCGCACGCCGTCGTTCGGCGTCGCGTCGCCGACGCACTTCGGACACGGCGTGGCCACCGTCGCGCCGGTGTAGATGCGCGAGACGAGCTCCACCACCGTCGCGCTCGCGCCGCTGGCGACGTCCGCCGTTCCGGTGACGGCGCCGTTCACCTGATTGCTGACGCACGTCGACACGCCGCCGGCCGAGAGCGGCAGCAGGGTCCCGAAATAGTACTCGCAGGTGCCGCCGGCAACGCTGCAATCCGTGTTGGTCGAGCATTTCGTACGGGTGTTGCCCGTGCAGCGGCGATTGTTGATGTCTCCGTGGTCCGCCTGCGCGTTCGGCACGGGGCCGGTCAGATTGCACGCCCCGCACGGCTGAACGGAATTCGCGCAGCTCGTGACGGAGACGGTGAGCTTGCCGTGATCGACGACCGTCGCGTTGTGTGCCTGGCCCGTCCAGCCGCTGTCGAGAACGCCGAGCGAGCCGGGCGTACCCTCGAACTCGATGTGGCTCGGACAGTCGCATTGGCAGCGGTTGTCGCAGAACTGGAGGCCGTTGCTCGCGTTGCCGCAACTGGCGCTGCCCGGTGGATCGCAGCCCTCCCCGTCCTCGACGACGCCGTCGCCGCAATCGCAGGGGAACGCGGCGTGGCCGGTCTGCTGCTGGTATTGGGTGCGCAGCGCTTGGCACGCGGCGTTGGAGTTGCCGGTACAGTGCGCCACGTCGCAGTACGTGACGCAGAGCGCTTGTGCTATCGGCGCGAGGCCGTTGCACTCGCTTCCGACTTGCGCGACCACCGGTCGCGATACGAAAGCGGTGAGGATGCACGCGAGTCCCCCGAGCGCGGCGCGCGCGCTCCACGAGTTCATCCGGCTCATGACGATCGCTCCTTCCGAGCCGCGGTGATCGCCGCGCGCCCCTGCGCGGCGAAGCGGCCCTCTGAGCGTTCTTGGGCTTGCGTCGCAACGGGGTCAATTCCACTGTGATGGGAGACGCATCCTGCGTGCGACCCGCGGAAACTACGCGGCTGTCATCATTCGACGGGAGGCGAGGTCCCGTCGTTGTGTACGTCCGCCGGCCGATCAGCGGTGAGGGGCGTCCGAGCTACCGCGAGGTCGTCACGGTGCCATGCGATGCGTCATGGGCAGACGATCGCTACGGCGCGAAGCGCGCGGGCGAGAGGATTGCGGCGTCGAAGCGCTCCGTCCGCCCCTCGATGAGAAGATCGGCGGCGATCTGGCCGACCGCGCCGCTCGTCTCGATGCCGCAGCCGCCTTGGCCGGCGAGCCAGAAGAAGCCGCGCACCCGCGGATCCTCGCCGACGACGAGCGCCCGATCGGGGACGAACGTGCGGAGGCCCGCCCACGTGCGGCGCAAGGTCTTCGGGACGAGCCGCGGCGCGACGCGCCCGAGCCGCTCGATCGCCTGCGCGACGACGAGCTCGCTCGGCTGCGCGTTGCAGGGCTCCATCGGCTCCTCGTCCATGGGGCACGCGAGCAACCCGCCGGACTCGGGCGCGAAGTAGAGCCGCTGCGACTCGTTGTGGACGAGTGGCCAGTCGCGCACCGCGACGTCCTCAGGTGCCGCGAACGTCACGATCGTCCGCCGATGCGGCGTCAGCGGCACCGGCGTCGCCTGCGCGAGCATGCCGACCCCCGCGGCCCACGCGCCGGCGGCGTTCACGACCCACGTCGCCTCGAGCTCGCCCGCGCTCGTCACGACGGCGCGAGAGCGGCCGCCCTCGACGCGAATTCCCTCCACCGTGGCGCCCCAGCGACATTGCGCGCCGGCGTGCATCGCGTGGCGCAGATAGCTCCACAGGAGCTGGTGCACGTCGATCCGTCCATCCTCGGGGAGGAGGACGCCGCCGTCGACGTACGCGGGCGACAGCACCGGGACGAGGTCGACGCACTCGGCCGGCGAGAGGATGCGCACCACCGTTCCACGATCGGCCGACGTGGCGGCCGCCGCGCGCGCCGCGCTCCAGAGTGGCTCCTGGCAGGTGACGAGAATTCCCGTGGCCTTGATCAGGGAGTGCTCGGAAAAGTCCGCCGGCGGATCGCGAAGAAACGCGGCGCCTTGCACCTTCAGCTCCTGGAGCGCCGGCACCGGATCCCACTCGACGACCGACGCCGCGCTCCGGCCGGTCGCGTGGAAGCCGGGTTGGGATTCTTGCTCGAGGAGCACGACGTCGGTCACGCCACGCCGGGTGAGAAAGTAGGCGAGCGACGCGCCGGCGATGCCGCCACCGATGATCACGACGTCGAAGCGCTGCCCGGGCGACATACTCGTCACCCATCACTCACGGGCGGCCCCGTCAAATGAGCGTTTGTTGACTCCACGGCATGGCACCACTAGCGTCCGTTCTCGTCTGAGCCTCATGAATCCCTCCGCGACCGCGAGCCGCGACCTCCTCCGCGCCATCGCGCGACGCGCGATGCTCGAGCGCGGACTCCTCCCGGACTTCTCGCCCGCCGTCCTCGCCGAGACGGCCGCCATCACCACGGCGACGACGAGCGCCGGCGGCACGATTCGCGACTTCCGCAGCCTCTTGTGGGCGTCGATCGACAACGACGACTCGCGTGACCTCGATCAGCTCTCGGTCGCGCAGCCGCTCGCGGGCGGCGCGGTGAGGATCCTCGTCGCCATCGCGGACGTCGACGCGCTCGTCACGCGCGACTCGGCCATCGACGGCCACGCGCAGACGAACACGACGTCGGTCTACACGCCGGGCGGGATCTTTCCGATGCTGCCCGAAAAGCTCTCGACCGATCTCACGTCGCTCGCCGCGGAGCGTGAGCGCCTCGCGATCGTCATCGCGATGACCGTCGCCGCGGACGGCAGCGTGGGCGAATCCGAGGTCTACCGCGCGGCGGTGGTGAATCACGCCAAGCTCGCGTACGACAGTGTCGCCGCGTGGCTCGACGGTCGCGAGGCGGCGCCGCCGGCGGTCGCGACCGTTCCGGGCATGGACGCGCAGCTGCGCGTCCAAGATCGGATCGCGCAGGCGCTGAAGACGCGCCGCCACACGCAGGGCGCGCTCAGCCTCGAGGTCGTCGAGGGTCGCGCGGTCTTCGACGGCGACGCCTTGACCGATCTGCGGCCGGACGAGAGGAATCGCGCCAAGGACCTCATCGAGGACTTCATGATCGCGGCGAACGGGGTGACGGCGGCGTACCTCGAACGCCGCGGCTTTCCGTCCCTGCGACGCGTGTTGCGGTCGCCGGATCGCTGGGAGCGCATCGTCGCGCTCGCGGCCGCGACGGGCGACCGTTTGCCGCCGCAAGCCGACGCGCGCGCTTTGGAAGCGTTCCTCGAGCGGCGTCGCGCGGCCGATCCGGTGCGCTTTCCCGACCTGTCGCTCGCGGTCGTGAAGCTCCTCGGCAGGGGCGAGTACGTTCTGCGACAGCCGGGTGAAGACGTCGTCGGCCATTTCGGTCTCGCCGTCCGCGACTACACCCACTCCACCGCCCCGAATCGCCGCTTCCCCGATCTCGCGACGCAGCGGCTGCTCAAAGCGGCGCTCGCAGGCGAGGCGGCACCGTACCGACTCGACGAGCTCAGCGCGCTCGCGACGCATTGCACGACGCAGGAGGACAACGCGACCAAGGTGGAGCGCCGCGTCCGGAAATCCGCCGCCGCGCTCCTCCTCGCGCCGCGCGTCGGCGAGCGCTTCGACGCGATCGTGACCGGCGCCTCGGCGAAGGCGCCGTGGGTGCGCCTCTGCCGCTCGGCGATCGAAGGCAAGGTCGTCCGCGGCGCCGCGGACCTCGACGTCGGCGACCGCGTGCGCGTCGAGCTCGTCCATACCGACGTCGAGCGCGGGTTCATCGATTTCGCCCGCACCCCGGAAGGAGCGCGATGACGACCGATCGGCGTCCACGCCTTGCGTACGAGAACCGCGAGTTCCTCGAGAGCGACGACGGACGCGCGCTGCGGATTCTCGCCGAGTACCTCGAGCCGCTGCGACGCTTCCGCCGCGAGCACGTGCAGGAGACGATCGTCTTCTTCGGCTCGGCGCGGCTGCGGCCCGACGGGCCGCTCGGCCGCTATTATGAGGAAGCGCGTCAGCTCGCTCGCCTGGTCACGGAGTGGTCGAAGAGCCTGCCGTCGCAAGCGCACCGCTACCTCGTCTGCTCCGGCGGCGGTGGCGGCATCATGGAAGCCGCCAATCGCGGCGCGTCCGACGCGCGCGGCAGGACGATCGGCCTCAACATCGGGCTGCCGCACGAGCAGCGGCCGAACCCGTACGTGACGCGCGAGCTGCTCTTCGAGTTCCACTATTTCTTCATGCGCAAGCTCTGGTTCGCGCATTTGGCGTGCGCGCTCGTCGTGTTCCCCGGCGGCTTCGGTACGCTCGACGAGCTCACCGAGATCCTGACGTTGCAGCAGACGCAGAAGCTCGATCGCCGCATCGTCGTCTTGCTCTATGGCTCGGACTACTGGAAGGAGATCGTGAACTTCGACGCCCTCGTCCGCCATGGCATGATCACCACGGAGGATCTGCGTCTCTTCCGCTACGTCGACGATCCGCCGACGGCGCTCGCGCTCCTGCAGGAGGCGCTCGCTGCCGAGCCGGAGAAGCCGGCGCCCGCGTTCGCCTCGTCGCGGACGCCGCGGAGCGCCAGGCCGAGACGCTCGTCTCGGTAAGAGGACCCGAAGCGGCATCATGGACGACCGACGCCCGGCGCGACCAGCCCCCGGACCCGGGTCGAGCGTACGCCGACTGGCGGCGCTGCTTCTGCTGCTGACGCTCGTCGGCGGAACCAGCGTCGCGGCGTACGCCCACCCCGACACGCTCGGCGCGCCCGACCCGCAATGGCAGCGGTTCCCGGATGCGCCGGCGGAGACCGACGTGCAGCGACCCGTCGACGACGGCGCACCCGTTCCGGGCGACGGCGTGCGCGTGCTCGAGGCGGTCGTCTGTGCGGTGGCGACGTTGGCCGTCCTGCTCGCCCTCTCACTCGTGCGGTCGTTCTGGAGCGCGCGCCGCCCCTCTGGCGCGGGCGCGTCAGTCGGGGCCGAGCACGGCAGGGACTCTCGCGAGCGTGCATGAATTCCGCCGCCGGTGCGCCGCCGCACGATTCCGGGATCCGCGGCGATGCCGCGCCAGTGCACCGCGACTTGTCATGTCGACCGGCGCGCAACGCCGCAATCGCGCGTCAGCCGCGGTCGGCGGCGGCACCCTTGCGGTCCACGGTCCGCGCGCCGGCACCGCGCTTGCTCACGCCGGGGGTCATGCCATCGATCCTCGTCGTCGACGATTGTCAGCCCGTCGCCGGTATCTTGGCGCGACATCTGCGCGCCGCGGGCCATGCCGTGACCGTGGCGCACGACGGCGCCACCGCGGGCGCGCTCGTGGAGCGCGCGAAACCGGATTGCATCTTCCTCGATCTGATGATGCCGGAGATGACGGGCGTCGAGCTGTTGCACGAGCTCAAACGCGATCCCGGGACGGCGGAGATTCCGATCGTGCTGGTGAGCGCGCACATCGGGAGCGGCGTGACGCACGTGCTCTCCGAGCACGAGGCCAACTACTCGGTCGGGAAGCCGTTCACGCGCGAGCAGGTGCTCGCCGCGGTCGCCGCAGTCCTGCCGCACGCCGCGCGACGTGCCGCACCCCGCCCGGTTGTGCGCGCGGCGACACGCGATCCGTTCATGTATTCGATCTGACGGGCGGCGACCGCCGTCGGCCGCTCGTCGCGGTCAGCGGCCCTCGGACCAGCGATCGATCCAGCGCTCGACGCCATGCAGCGGAAACTGGATGAGCAGGACGGCGCCGAAGACCAGCAGCGAGACCGCGAAGTACCCCGCTCCGGCGGCAAGACCTATGCTCGCCACCGTCCACAGGGTCGCGGCCGTGTTGAGGCCTTGCACCGTCGGGCCTTGGTGCATGATCACGCCGCCGCCGATGAAGCCGATGCCGGTCACGACACCGGCGGCGATCATCATCGGGCTCGTCGTCGGGCCGAGACCGAGCAACGACACGAGCGTGAACGCCGCGGAGCCGACGGCGACGAGCGTATGCGTCCGCAGCCCGGCGTTCTTGTGATGCCACTGGCGCTCGATGCCGACGAGCGCGCCCAAGACGAGCGCCAGTCCGAGACGGAGCGCGACGTCGCCGACGGCGACCGTCGTGCCGGCAGACTCGGCTAGCGCGTCAGCGGGCATACCGACGTTGCGTCGGGTCGCCGAGCCGCGTTACGCCGCCTTCGGCGCGAACATCGACCCCGCGATCCGCGCCAGCACGCTCCGCGGCGTCATCCGCGTCGTCACCACGAGCGTCTTGTTCATCCACCCCGGCACGAGCGTGCGCCGTCCCGCCTTCGCCGCCTCGATCGCCTGCGTCACGACCGCTTCCGCCGTCATGTACGTGGACTCGGGAACCTTCTCGCTGACGCCGGCGACCTCCTGGAACTCGGTCTTGGTCGCGCCCGGGCAGAGCGCGAGCACGCCGACACCGGTTCCGGCGAGCTCGGTCGCGAGCGCCTCCGAGAACGAGAGCACGAACGCCTTCGTCGCCGAGTACGTCGCCATGTACGGCGTCGGCACGAACGAGCCGACGGAGCCGAGATTGACGACCGTGCCGCGCCCGCGCGCGACCATCGCCGGTAAGTAGAGCCGGGAGAGGGCGACCAAGCAGTACACGTTGAGGAGGATCTCTTCCCGCTCTTTCGCGAGCGGAAGATCGACGAACCGTCCGTTCGTTCCGAAGCCGGCGTTGTTGACGAGCCAGTCCACGTCGCAGCCGAGCTTCGTCGTCTCGGCATGGAGCTCCTCCGCCGCCTCCAGCCGCCCCAGGTCCTTGGCGATCACATGACAGCGCGCGCCGCCCGCGCGCTCGATCTCGGCGCGGAGCGCTTCGAGGCGATCCGCGCGTCGCGCCACCAGCACGACGTCCTTGCCTGCGCGCGCGAGCTGCCGCGCGAATTCCGCCCCGAGCCCGCTCGATGCGCCAGTAATCAGTGCAACGTCTTTCGCCATCGTATCCTCCGCGGTTGCGAGACGTTTAGGCCGAGTTCACCGCAAGGGACATACTGCGCCCGCTTGCAACCGGCAATGCTGCGCCATTGCGCCGCGCGGGCCCTCTCGCATACTGCTGCCGGCGATGGGCGCCACCGTCTTTCGCGACTGTACGTTGCTCGACTGCACGGGCGCCGGCCCGGCGCCGCGTTCGACCGTGGTCGTCGACGGCGAGCGAATCGTGCGCGTTGTCCGCGGCGGCGAGCCCGACCTGCCCCACTCGGCGGAGCGCATCGACTGCGGCGGCCGGACGCTGATGCCGGGTCTCACCGACGCCGCATCAAGGACGTCCTCGAGCAGACGCTCGACACTGGTCATGCGCGACGGCGTCATGCACAAGCGTGCGGACGTGTGAGCGCCCGCCGCTCCCTGCATCGCGGGAGTCGACACTACGACGATAGTATTAGATGGCTCCGTATATGACCGGAGTGTGCACGACCGCGCACGAAGATTTAATGGACATTGTGTAAGACTCTGCTTGACGCCTCGTCTCACGGGCGTAGAGTCGCTTCGACGTCGCCGATCACCTCGCACGCAGGAGGCTGCCATGATCGAAGCGCACATCAGTGGTCCGCGCGGTTCGCTGTACTACTCGGCTCCCACGACGCCGTACGATCTGGAGAACCTGCGGACGCACGTTCGCGAGGCCGATTCGGTCTCGCCGCGGCAAGTGCACGTCGAGCTGCGGCTCGACCGCAACGATCGCGCGCTCGCGCCGAACCTCACCAGTCTCATCCGCGAGTTCACGGCGCGTGGCATCGCCGTGCACGTCGGCCGCCTGCGGGCGGCGCATCGCTGACAGCTACGCCGAAGAAGCCCGCACCGGGATTCGGCGCGTCACCCGCCGTCGCGGGCCATCGGTCGCGCGGCGGACGGGCGTAGCCGCCGACGGCTCGAGTTCGGCCGGGCGGGCGGTCCGTGCAGAGTCGAGGGCGGCGGCGATCACGCGGACCGCGTCGTAGCCCGCCCATCCATCCGACAGCGGACGGCGGCGCGTCTCGACGGA
>VBKW01000178.1 GCA_005879405.1 Deltaproteobacteria bacterium | reverse complement strand
CGGCACGTGCAGTCCTTGAGCAGACGGGACTGGAACCGGTCAAGGACCGGTCATCGCTCGTCCGGTCGCGACGATTCACGTCGAATGTACAAAATACACCGCCAGCGCTGCCAGCAGCGAATGGCCGCGGTACGCGTCAGCGGTGGGCGCGTGTACGGGCTCGCGTGCGTGCGGCCTTGCGCGCCGCCGCCGAGCGGCCCGCCCGGCCCTTCGTCCGCGCGGCCTTCTTCCCAGCGGCGGAACGCGCGCCCGCGCTGCGCCGTCGTGCCGCGCTACGCGCTTGCCTGGCGAGCGCCGGCTTCGACGCTGCTCGCCGTCCTTCGCGTTTCAGCGCCGCGCGGATTGCGCCGGAGCGCCGGCCCGACACCCGGCGCGTGCGGCGTTTCCCTTTCGCCAGTGCGCGTTGGGCGCTGCGCCGCGTGCTCTCCGATGCAGTTCCCTTCTGCGGCGCCGGCAGATCGACGCCCTCCCGACGCGCCTTCGAGAGCCCGATCGCGATCGCTTGCTTCGTCGATCGCGCGCCGTGCTTCCCCTCGCGGATGTGATGCATCTCCTCGCGGACGAACTCGCCGGCTTGCGTCGTCGGTGATTTCCCTTGGCGCTTGTCCCGCTCTGCGCGCTCGATCGTCTCCTTCTCAGGCATAGGATCTCCTTCGGTGGGAATTATCTGCAAAAGACCACGTCTTGAATGAAGCAACGGCCGTGCCGCCATCATCGCGTCGACGTGCGGAGCTGAGCGGCGATCTCGTCCCGGTCTGAGGCGAGCGCGGGACTGATCTCGACCGGGTAGGGTGCGGCGGCCATGACGGCGAGGACGGCGACGCGGCAAAAATCACGCTGCACGTCGACGACGAGAAGGGCGTCGCCCTTCCGAGCCGCGTCGTCATCCTGCGATGCTACCGCGAGTGCGCCGGCGGCGCATCGGGTACGCAGCCGGCGTGCTACTGCGCTACAGCGACCGCGTGATAGCCCGCAACGGCCCGATCGCGTGGCATGGTCGCCTCGAACGTCGCACGACCACCGAAGGGACCGATCGGTTGCGCGAGCGGAGGCGTCGTCACCGTACGCACCACCTGCCCCGACGCGTCGAGCGCGTTCACGCGAATCGCGATCCTGCTGACGGGCTTGTCACCGGCGTTCACGATCGTGCCGACCACCTTCTCGTCCGCGGGATCGGGCGCCGCCTCGTCGTGCAGGTTCACGATCGAGACGTCGATGGCGGTCGGAGCCGGCTGCTGGACCTCGTGGAGAGTGGTGACGGTTTGGGTCGCGGCCACCTCGTGTCGTTTCGTCGCGCAGGACGAGACGAGCGGAACGGAAACGACAAGCACGGCGACGATGAAATGCGAGCGTTGCAGCACGGTCTGGAGTCGCTTCATATGAGTCATCATGTCGTTCGTGTCGCAAACTCGGTGCCAACCCATCGAGCCGATGGCGCATAGGTACTTACGTCGTCGGGAACGAGTGCGTTGGACGTTTTTGTAATGTCGTCGGCAGGCCAGGGAAGAAAAATGGAGCAGAAGGGATTCGAACCCTCGACCCCCACGTTGCGAACGTGGTGCTCTCCCAACTGAGCTACTGCCCCAAGCGGTGGGACGCGGCGTCGCGTGGCGCTATTTGCCGACGAGATCTCGCAGGTAGGGGCGCAACTTAGCAGCGAGGTCCGGACGCTTCAAGGCGTACTCGAGGTTCGCTTGCAGGTAGCCGAACTTGTCGCCCGCGTCGTAGCGCGTGCCGCGAAAGGCACAGCCGATGACGCCGCTCGCGGCGCGTAGTCGATCGAGCGCGTCCGTGAGCTGGATCTCGCCACCCTTGCCCGGCGGCGTCGCCGCGATCAGCGGAAAGATGTCGGGCGGTAGAACGTAGCGACCCATGATCGCGAGTCGCGACGGCGCGGTGCCGGGCGCCGGTTTCTCGACCATGCCCTCCACTTGATGCAGCCCAGGTGCCAGCGGCGTTCCCTTGATGACGCCGTACGCCGACGTCTGCGCGTCGCTCACCTCGAGGAGCGCGATCACCGCTTGTTTCCGCGCTTCGAAGACGTCGATCAGCTGGCGGATGCACGGCGGATCGGCGTCGAAGATGTCGTCGCCGAGGAGGACGGCGAATGGCTCGTCGCCGACGGCGGGACGGGCGGCGAGGACGGCGTGACCGAGGCCGCGCGGCTCCTTCTGCCGAATCGCGATCACCTCGCACTTCTCCGCGATGTCGCGCACCATTGCGAGGAGATCGTCCTTGCCCTTCTCGGCGAGGAATTGCTCGAGCTCCGGGGCGCGGTCGAAGTAATCGACGAGCGCGTCCTTGCCGCGGCCGGTGACGAGGACCACGTGCTCGATCCCGGATGCGATCGCTTCATCAACCACGTACTGGATCGTCGGCACGTCGACGATCGGCAGCATCTCCTTCGGGATCGCTTTCGTCGCCGGCAGAAACCGGGTGCCGAGCCCGGCGGCAGGGATGACCGCTTTACGAACGCTCACGCGCGGATTACGGCTTTGCGAGCGCGCTCACGCGCGCGGTCAATGGACGCCGCGGAGCTTCCGCTCCTCGGCCTCCTGCAGCGACTTGCAGTCGATGCAGAGCGTGGTGACGGGGCGCGCCTTCAGGCGCTCGAGGCCGATGGTCTCGCCGCACTCCTCGCACTTGCCGTAGCTGCCGTCGTCGATGCGCGCCAGCGCCTCGTTGATCTTGACGATGAGCTTGCGCTCGCGGTCGCGGATGCGAAGCGTGAAGTTGCGGTTCGATTCGAGCGAAGCGCGGTCGGTCGGGTCCGGGAAGTTCTCCTTGCTGTCGGTCATGCCGTCGACGGTGCGGTCGGCTTCGGCGAGGAGCTCCGCGAGCTTTTCGTCGAGCAGCCTGCGGAATTGCCTGAGATCGCGCTGATTCATGCGTCCGCTCTCACGTCGAATGGAGCACACTATCATGAGCGAAAAATCGCTGTAAAGAAGAATGCTTGCGGCCGTCGTGGGGGCACGATATAGCGCCGACATGCGGGCCTATTTCGACGCGTTTTCCGGGATCAGCGGCGACATGACAGTCGGCGCGCTTCTCGACCTCGGATTTCCTTTCGTCGAGCTGCAGCGTCACGTCGCCGCGCTCGCGCTCTCCGGGTGCGAGCTCGTGCTCGAACATCGCGAGCACGGCCCGATTCGCGCCGCCAAGTTCGACGTCCGCGTGTCCGGTGCGCAGCCGGAGCGCACCTTCGGCGTCATTCGCGGCATCCTCGACGCCGCGCCGCTGCCGGCGCGCGCGCGCGCGCTGGCGCTGGACGCGTTCCGCGCGCTGGCGGAGGCGGAGGGGCACATCCATGGTGTTGCGCCCGACCATGTGCACTTCCACGAGGTTGGCGCGGTCGACGCGATCGACGACATCGTCGGCGCCGCGCTCGGCGTCGACGCGCTCGGCATCACGTCGATCGCCGTCGGGCCCCTGCCGCTCGGCTCCGGGATCGTCGACACGCAGCACGGCCGCATTCCCGTGCCAGCGCCGGCGACCATCGAGCTGCTGCGCGGCTACGACGTCCGTCCCGGTGACGGCGCGGGCGAGATGGTGACGCCGACGGGCGCGGCGATCCTGCGCGGCTTCGGCGCCGTCCCGGCGACGGCGGCCGCGTTGCGCGTCGATCGCGTCGGCTACGGCTCGGGAACTCGTCGCCTCGCCGACCGGCCGAACGTGCTCCGCATCCTACTCGGCGAGCCGGCGCTCGTGACGGGCGCCGACACGATGGTTGCCATCGAGACCAACATCGACGACATGAGCCCGGAATTCTATGAGCACACCGCCGCGCGACTCTTCGCCGCCGGCGCCGTCGACGTGACGCTCGTGCCTGTGCAGATGAAGAAAGGTCGCCCCGGCGTCCTGCTGCAGGTGCTCGCGCCGCCGGCCCGGCGCGACGACGTCGTGGCCGTGCTCTTCGCCGAGACGACGACGATCGGCGTTCGCTTCCACGCCGTCGAGCGGCTCACGTTGCCGCGGGAAGTCGTCGAGGTCGCGACCGCATACGGAACGATCGCCGTGAAGATCGCCGTCGGTCCCGCCGGTCGCACCGTCGCGCCCGAGTACGAGAGCTGCCGCGCCGCCGCGGAGCGCCACGGTGTGCCGCTGCGTCTCGTCTACGACGCCGCCCGCTGCGCGGTTTGATCTCACTTGCGCTCGGGCGCTCCGCTGATCTGTTGCGGCGGTCGTCCTGCGCGGGGCGGCACGGCGACGCGGGGGATCGTCCGCTGCACCCGACGTGCGCAAGAGGGGAGGTTTGCGCACCACGGGTGCTGCGGACGATCCCCCGCGTCGCCGTGATGCCCCGGGTAGATCGGCTACGCGCGGCGATGCCCGGCGGTGACCAGCGCGTCGAGGTCGATGTGCGCGCTCGCGAGCGCGGCGAGGCGCGTGCGCGCCGCGTGCGCGGCGGCGCCGCCGGCGCGCAGCGCGCGTAGCGTCTCGGCTACGTCGGTGAGATGTGGGAGCTCACCGAGGAATCGATCCGCGGTCAGACCGCGCAAGAGATCCGTGTTCGTGTCGACGGCGAGGTCGCCGGCGGGCGCGAGTCGATTGACCACGTACCCGGTGATGCGCACACCGCGCGTACGACGAGCAGGACCGGTGCGTCGAGCATGCGCGCCAAGTCGGCGTACGTCACGGCGGCTGTGAGCGGAACGAGCACGCCGCCCGCGCCTTCGATCAGGAGAACGTCGACGTCTGTGGCGCGCGCGGTGAGCGCGCCCACGAGGGCCGCGACGTCGATCGTCGTGCCGACGCGTTTCGCCGCGAGCATCGGCGCAAGCGGGTCGGGGAAGCGATAGGGGCAGACGGCGTCGAGCGGCTCGACCGTTGCCGCGTCGTCGTCGATGCCCGACGCCGCGGCCCTCGCGACGGGCGCCGCGACCGATGAGACTGGCGACGCGGGCGACGCCGGCGACCAGACCGCCGTCGCGGCGGCGAGCGTCGCGGCGTCCTCGGGATAGAGCCCGTCGGCGCGACGCGGGCAGCCGGTCTCGGCGGGTTTCGCGACGCCGATGCGTACGCCGCGCGCGCGCAGCGCGGCGGCGATCGCGGCGGTGACGAGCGTCTTGCCGGCGCCGGTATCGGTGCCGGTCACGACGAGCGCGCTCACCCGCCCGTCACCTCGGCGATCGACTCGGCGGCGACCATCACGAGCGTCTCGATCTCGTCGGCGCGGATGCTGAGCGGCGGCATCAGGACGAGCGTGTCGCCGAGCGGCCGCAGCACGACGCCGCGTCGGCGCGCCGCGAGAATCGTGCGGTGGCCCACGCGCTCGCGCGGCGCGTACGGCTCACGGCGTCGCGGATCCCGCATCAGCTCGATGCCGATCATCGATCCGCACTGGCGAATTTCGACGACGTGCGCGAGCGGGCGGACACGCGCGTCGAGCTCGCGCGCGAGCGCCGCCGCTTTCTCCGGCAGGCTCGCGAGGAGCGCGGGCGTGAAGAGATCGAGGCTGGCGAGCGCGGCGGCACAAGCGAGTGCGTTGCCAGTGAACGTGTGGCCGTGGAAGAACGCCGTGTAATCCTCGTAGGGTCCGAGAAACGCGCGAAAGATCTCCTCGGTCGCGAGCGTCGCCGCGAGCGGCAGGTACCCGCCCGAGAGGCCTTTCCCGAGCGTCAGCAGATCGGGCGCGATCGCCGCGTGGTCGCACGCGAAGAGACGGCCGGTACGCCCGAATCCGGTCGCGACCTCGTCGCAGACGAGGAGCGTGTCATAGCGACGGGTGAGCTCGCGGACGGCCGGCAGATACTCGACCGGCTGCGGCCACATCCCCGCGGCACCTTGCATGAGCGGCTCGACGACGACGGCGGCGATGGCGCCGCGATCGCGCGCGAGGGCCGCCTCGAGCTCGGCGAGCGCGGCGGCGAGCGCCGCGTCCGGCGCGACGCCGCGCGTCCGTTGCACGACGTAGGGCGCCGGCACGCGCGTCACCGGCACCAGCGGCGTGTAGAAGCGATGAAACGGCTCCGAGAAGCCGACGCTCATCGCGCCGAGCGTGTCACCGTGGTAGCCGTCGATGAGCGCGACGAAGCGCGACCGCTCCTCGCCGCGGAGACGCCAGTATTGCAGCGCGAGCTTGAGCGCGATCTCGACCGCGGTCGCGCCCGCATCCGAGTAGAAGACCCGGGTCAGTCCCGGCGGCGCGATCGCGGCGAGGCGCGCCGCGAGCTCCGCGCTCGGCGGGCTCGCGAGGCCGAGAAGGGTCGTGTGCGCGACGCGCTCGAGCTGCGCACGGATCGCGGCGTCGATCTCGGGCCGGCGGTGTCCGTGGACGTTGCACCAGAGCGACGAGACGCCGTCGAGGTACCGGCGGCCCGCGGCGTCGATCAGATAGTTGCCGTCCGCGGCGGCGATGACGAGCGGCTCGGCGGCGAGCCAATCCTGCATCTGCGTGAACGGGTGCCAGAGGTGCGCGCGATCCCAGCGGACGACCTGGTCGGCGGCGGTGGTCACCGTCGAGGCTCTAGGCGACGTCGCCGCGGCTGTCAACGTGAACGCGTGTGTCAGGTTTACGAGACGACGCTCGCCCGCGTCGCCGCGGCCGCGCCGAGACGGTCGACGAACGCCGCGACCTCGGCGCGCACCCGTGCGCGCTCGCAGTCGACGGTCACGACGTGGAAGCTGCGCTCGAGCACGACGAGCCGCTTGTCGACGGAGCCGAGGCGGTCGTACAGCGCGCGGGCGGCGGCGATCGGACACGTGTGATCTTGCACCGCGTGTACGACGAGTGCCGGCTGCGTGACCCGCGGCGCCTCGCGACGGACGACGCGCTGGAGCATGAGGATGTTGAGCAGCGCCCGCAGCGGAACGTGGCGATACCCCGGGTGGCGCGCGCGGACGTCGGCGTCGGCGATGTCGCTGCCGTCCTTCGCGAAGAGGACGCGCGCGAGCCGCGCGCGCAGGAGCGCCGAGCGCGCGTCGAGCGCGGCGAGCGCGTGCAGGAAGCGCGACAGCCGCCGCACCCTCCCGCGGCGGAGCGCGATCGCCGGCGAGAGGAGCGCGACCCCTGCGACCTGTTGCGGTTGCTCGATCGCGAGGTGGATCGCGAGCAGCGCACCCATCGAAAGGCCGATCACGACCACGCGTGGCGCGGCCGCGGCGAGCGCGCGCAGTCCACGCGTCGCCGACGCGTACCAATCGAGCCACGAGGTCTCGGCGAGCTCGGCGACGGTCGTGGCGTGTCCGGCGACGCGGACGATCCAGAGCGGGTGGCGATCGCGGAGCGCGTGCGCGATCGGCATCATCTCGGCGGGCGTACCGGTGAGCCCGTGGACGAGGAGGCAGCCGAGCGTGCCGTCTCCCGGGATCAGCTGCTCGACGGGGAGATCCGCCGCGGCTCGATCTTCGTCCGCCACGCCGCGGCCCGCGCTCGGACGCTCAGGTGCGCGCGCCGGTCACGATGTCGGGGTTGACCGCGATCTCGGCGCGCCGGTGCAGCATCTCGCGGTAGGTCTCGAGCGCGGCACTGCGCTTGCGTGACGCCGCGCTGCTGCGCAGCGACTCGCGTGCGTCGGCTGCTGCAGAGTCCTCCGCGGGTGTCCGCGCCTTCAACGCGAGCACGACTGCCGCATCGGGAAGCTCGTGGATGCTCGCGAAGGGCGCCTCTTGTGTGAGCGCGAAGAGCTCGTCCTTGATCGGCGCGCCGCCGAGCTTCGGCGGCGCCTGCGTGCGGTTGAACGGGCCGGTGTCGTCCGCCGTCCAACCCTTGGCCTGCGCCGCCGACACCAACGTCGCCGCGCCGCCGGGCGCGTCTTTCGCGGCGGCGAGCAGCTCGTCGGCGGCGGCGCGCGCGGCGGTGCGTGCCTTCTGCGCGCGCAGCGTCGCGACGATCTGGTCGTGCGCCTCGGCGAGCGGCTTGATGTCGCTCGGCGTCTTCGCCGTGACCTTGAAGAGGTAGTAGGGCGGTTCGACCGCGACGATCTCCTCGACCGCGCCCTCGTCGAGACCGATCGCGGTCGCGAGGAGCGTCGGGCTCGTCACGCCGGGCAGCGGCTCGCCGCGCGAGACCGACGATGAGGTCGTCGCCTTCAGGCCGCGCGCGGTCGCGAGATCTTCGAGGCTCGTGCCGGTGCGCGCCTTCTCGAGATCGGCGTCGACCCAGTCCCGCGCCGCCTGCTCGGCGCCGGCCTCGCGTAGCGCGCGTGCGATCTGATCGCGCACCTCGGCGAGCGGCTGCGTGCCCGACGGTTGCTTCTCCTCGACCTTGACGATCGCGAAGCCGCGCGGCGTCTCGATGAGATCGCTCACCTGGCCGGAATCGAGCGCGAACGCCGCCTCGTCGATCGGACCCTCGAGCTTGCCGGGCTCGACGAGGCCGAGATCGCCGCCGGCGTCCTTCGTGAGCGGATCGCCGGAGTGCGCGCGCGCGAGCGCCGCGAAATCGCCGCCGTTCTTCGCCTCGTTGAGGACGCCCTCGGCGGTGGTGCGAATCGCCGCGCGCGTAGCGTCGTCGGCGTCGGCCGGCACGACGAAGAGGATCTCGCGCACGTGCGCCTTCTCCGGGGTCTCGTAGTCGCTTTGATGCGCCTCGTAGTACGCGGCGATGCTCTCGTCGGTGACGGGCACGGAGGCCTCGAGGTCCTTCGGCGCGTACGTCACGTACGTCAGCGTGACGCGCTCGGGACGGCGAAACGCCTCGCGGTTCTGCTCGTAGTAGTCGTTCACTTCGGTATCGGTCACCGTCGCCGCGTTCTGGTACTTGGCGTACGGGACCTTCACGAACGTGACGTCGATCGTGTCGTGATCGAGTGCGTACAAGTCGTGAAGCTCACGATCGGAGACGGTGATGCCGTCGCTGACGAGATTCTCGAGCTTGGTGATCAGCAGGCTCTCGCGCTGCGACTCCTCGAACTCCGCCGGCGTCGTGCGCGTTGCGCGCAGGACCGCGAGGTAGCGTGTGCGATCGAACCGGTCACCGGCGCGGAAGTTCGGGACGTTGAGAATCGCGTCACGCACCTCGTCGTCGGTCACTTGCAGCCCGAGCCGGCGCGCTTCGCGCTTCAGCAGGAGGTCGTTGATCAGATCGTCGATCGCGCGCTGGTGGAGGTTCAGCTGCGTCGCCACCTCGGGCGTGAACTTCTCGCGATACAGCTGCTGGTACATGCGCTGCATGTTCTCGAACGCGCGCGCGTACTCCTGCGCGGTGATCGGCTCGCCGTTCACCATCGCCGCGACGTTCACCTTGTTGCCGCCGCGGACCATGACGCCGACGCCCCACGAGACGAAGACGATGATGATCATCCAGAAGATCGCCTTGATGAACGTGGAGCGGGCGTGCTTGCGCATGAAGCCGAGCATGTTCGCGACGCTATCGGACGTCGGGTGCGATTTCAACGCGGAGAAGACCTATGGTGGTGCCTGGCGGAGGCGCGGGAGGGCGCTGCGGTGGACACCCGCCTGGCGGACGGGGCCGCGTGGGGATTCTTCCGTACGTCGGTGTGCACTCGGGCACATGTACGGCGCCATGTCCGCCGCAACGCCCTCCCGCGCCTCCGCCGGGCACATCCATTTCTCTTCTCTCCGCGTTGCATCGCGCCCGACGTTCGGGAGGGGCGGCGCCACATGGCGCCTGCGGTGCACGCGCCATCGTTCTTCGAAGCGATTATCGCGATCGCGGGAATTCGCTCGATCGCTGCCGGACGCTTGAGGCGACGGTTCAGCTGAAATCGCGTTTCGTGATCTCGATGTGGCGTGGCTGGTTACGGACGCGATCCAGCCAGGCGCGGACGTTTGGGACGCGCGCGAGGTCGAAGCCGCCTTCGGGGGCGACGTGGGTGTAGGCGTAGAGGGCGATGTCGGCGATGGTGTAGCTGTTGGCGACGAAGAACGGTCGTGATGCGAGGTGGCCTTCCATGACGGCGAGGGCGTCGTAGCCGAGCTGTTGCTTGTGCGGGAGTTGGCGGCGGCGTTCGTCGTCGAGGCCGAAGAGGTGCAGCCAGGCGCGCGCGACGGCGATGTACGGCTCGTGGCTGTACTGCTCGAAGAACATCCACTGCAGCGTCTGCGCACGTTCGCGACGGTCGCTGGAAAGAAACGGCGTGCCCTCCGCGAAGTACCACAAGATTGCGCCCGACTCGGCGAGATACGTGCCGTCCTCGAGCTCGACGACGGGAATCCGACCGTTCGGATTCTTGGCGAGGAACGCTCGTGTGCGCGTCTCGCCCTTCAGGATGTCGACCTCGACGAGCTCGAAGGCGATCGCGAGCTGCGAGAGCAGCAGCCGCACCTTGTAGCCGTTGCCGGATGGCAGAAAGTCGTAGAGCCGAACCATCGCACGACGCTCGTACACCGCAACGGTCTTCGCCGGCAACGATCACGCTCCGCGCGACGCCGATATTCGCGCCGTCGCGAGTCCTCCCCCGAGCGCGGCGTCTTGCGCCACCGACGTCGCGACGAGCGGCCGGTCGCACGCGCGACATACTGTGCGATCACGAATGCGCGGTGTCCACGTGCGTAACGGCGCCGAAAACCCCGCACGGATGTTGCTCACGCGGAATCTTCATGGTACGGGACGACAACGCGTTGCGGGGGGGCGGGGGTCGTTCTCTTCCATCGCAAAATTCTGCGCGTCGTAACTCCGACAACAAAGGCGGTCGTATGGGGGTGCTGAACTCTCTTTGGGGCATGTTCTCCAACGACCTCGCCATCGACCTCGGCACGGCGAACACCCTCATCTACGTGAAGGGGCAGGGCATCGTCTGCAACGAGCCCTCGGTGGTGGCGGTGCAGAAGGAGTCGAAGGGCGGCCGCAAGGTGCTGGCCGTCGGCGCCGAGGCGAAGAAAATGCTCGGCCGCACGCCCGGCAACATCGTCGCCATCCGGCCGCTCAAAGACGGCGTCATCGCCGACTTCGAGATCAACGAGGCGATGCTCCGCTACTTCATCCAGAAGATCCACAACCGGAAGACGCTCGTCCGGCCGCGCATCATCATCTGCGTGCCGTTCGGCGTCACCGAGGTCGAAAAGCGCGCCGTCAAGGAGTCCGCCGAGTCCGCGGGGGCGCGCGAGGTCTATCTGATCGAGGAGCCGATGGCGGCGGCGATAGGCGCCGGGCTGCCGATCACCGAGCCGACCGGCAACATGATCGTCGACATCGGCGGCGGCACGACCGAGGTCGCCGTGATCTCGCTCGCCGGGGTCGTCTTCTCGAAGTCGGTGCGGGTCGGCGGCGACAAGATGGACGAGGCGATCATTCAGTACATCAAACGCAAGTACAATCTCCTTGTCGGCGAGCGGACCGCGGAGCTGATCAAGATCACGATCGGCTCGGCCTATCCGGCGCAAGACATCCAGACGATGGAGATCAAAGGCCGGGACCTCGTCGCCGGGGTGCCGAAAACCGTCGAGATCTCCGACGAGGAGATCCGCGACTCGCTCCTCGAGCCCATCAACCAAATCGTCGAGGCGGTGCGGATCGCCCTCGAGCGCACGCCCCCGGAGCTTGCGTCCGACATCGTCGACAAGGGCATCGTCCTCGCCGGGGGCGGCGCCTTGCTGCGGAATCTCGATGTGCTCTTGCGGGAGGAGACGGGGCTCCCCATTATGTTGGCAGACGATCCGCTGACCGCGGTCGTAATGGGGGCGGGACGGGCGTTGGACGAGATCAATCTCCTGAAGCACATCTCCATCCAGTAGCGCTCCGCCGGCAGTCCCGCAGCGCATATGCTCGAGTTCATCCGGCGAAACAGGGTCCTGCTCAGCTCCAGCTTCTTTCTCCTGTGCTCGCTCGTGCTGCTGTCGGTGAACGCGCGGCATCCCGGCCGGATCGATCCGATCGGACGCGCGTTTCTCGAGGTCATGGCGCCGGTCCAGCGTGCGACCTCGCTCGGTGTCGGCAGGGTCGCTGACGTGTGGCGCGCCTACGTGAGCCTCGTCGGCGTCGAGCGCGAGAACATCCGATTGCGGAGTCGTCTCCACGAGCTCGAGCGCAATGCCACGGAGCAGCGCGAGCTCGAGCTCATGAATCGCCGGCTGAAGCGCCTGCTCGCCTTCCAACGCCGTCTTCCCGCGCAGGCCGTGAGCGCCGAGGTCACGGGGCGGGACGCGACGGCGTGGTTCCAGAGCTTGACGCTCAACAAGGGCGAGCGCGACGGCATTCAGAACGGCATGCCCGTCCTCGCGCCCGAAGGTGTCGTCGGGTTGATCTCCAAGACGAGCCCGCACGCCTCGCGCGTCCTTCTCCTCACCGATCCGAACAGCGGTGTCGACGTCCTCGTGCAGCGGACACGCATCCGCGGCATCGTGAGCGGGCTCCTCGAGAAGGGCGCAATCTTGAAATACGTGAAGCGCGCCGACGACGTGCAGGTCGGCGACCGCGTGGTCACGTCGGGACTCGACGGCATCTTTCCGAAGGGGGTGTCGGTCGGCAAGGTGACGCGGGTGTCACGCAAGGATCGCGGCCTCTTTCTCTACGCAGAGGTGACGCCGACCGCGGATGCGAGTCGCCTCGAAGAGGTGCTGGTGACCGCGGCGAGCGGCGCCGAGCTCCTCGACTTGCACCCCGGACGGACACCAGAGCTGGTCGCGCCGCCGCCGGCGCGGGCCGACTTCATCGGTCCGCCTGACCCGGCGACGCTCGGCATCCTCGGACCGCCGGAGCCTTCGGCGTTCGGCGTGGCGCGGCCCGGCACGACCCTCGGCAAGAGGGCGCGCTCAGGCGCAATCTTCGGCAACGGCGCACGGCCGGGCGCGGCAGTCGGCGGCACGCACGAGCCACCTCCCGGATTAGAAGAGGACGACGCGCGGTGAATCTGTCGCAGGCGACGCACGCTCCAACCGCCCCGACCTTCGGGGCGGAGGTGCGCGCCGGTGCCGTCTACGCGTTCACGGGCGCGCTCGCGCTGCTCCTGCAAACCACCGTCCTCCACACGCTCACCGCCGGGCGCGTGATTCCGGACCTCGCGCTCGTCCTCTGCGTCTATCTCGGCCTGCACGAGCACAGCGTCGCCGGCGCGACGGGGGCGTTCCTGCTCGGGTACCTGCTCGACAGCTTTTCGGGCAGTCTCGTCGGCCTGAATGCGTTCGCGATGACGAGCGTCTATACCCTCGTCTATCTGATCTCTCGGCGTC
>VBKW01000177.1 GCA_005879405.1 Deltaproteobacteria bacterium | reverse complement strand
GCAGCCGGATCAGGGGCCTTCGGCCTTTCACCGTTGCGCGACCAGGAGCTCGCCGGGAGCATCATGTGGGTCGCGGTGACGCTGATATACGTGCTTCCAGCCATGACTGTCACCGTGCAGCTCCTTTCGACATTCACGACTGAACCAGGCGGCGACGAGCGGATGAAAGCGGAGTTCTAAGCTGCGCATCCGCTGGGCCGGGCCGCGTCCGTCGCGGAGATCGCGGATGCCGTCCTGGCTGGCATCGGATGGCGCCGCGTTTGCCACCGGTCACAATTTCGTCGTCGACGGAGGGTCCACGGCGCGCTGACGACCGGCTCGGCTCTGGTGTGGGTCGCCAGCCAAGTGCAGCGTCTGCTCGCGGTTCGTGGTGCATTCGACGTTGGTCGTTCGCGATCGGGTTGTCGTTGTGCCTGAACGAAGACCTCGGTAGATTGCCCCCTTGGTCGGACTCGAGGGCGTTCGTGGACGCCGTGGCTGACTCTCTGGCGCGCCGGCACTTGCGACGGGGACTCGAGATCCACGTCACGCAACTCGGATACTCCTGCGTAGACGCGCCCACGGGTGTTCCGGTCCCGGAGATAGTCCGCATCAGCCCCGGGCGTCGCCAGATTATCTACGGGGAAACCGTGGTGCGGCGCGACCTCCGCAGCAAGCGCTGCCATGAGCGGTTGCTGTTCTTCTCACAACGCCGCACGCGCCGCCGCAGCAGCATCCTGTTCTTCATCGGCGTTGCCACCACGGATCAGCGGCAGCTCGAGGCGTTGTTGGCGCGGCTCGACATTCGCAGCGGCATCCGGGGCGGCCATGTTCACGTGGTGCCAATCCGGCCGCTCCAACCGATCCCCCGCCGACCCGCGGCTCGATCACGCGCGTCTCAGCCGAAGGCTCGCGGAACCGTCGCACCCGCCCCAGGCACCCGGAGCCCATGATGCGCATCGACCGCATTGCGCGCGCCGCTTCGCCACATAGCCGGCGTCGTTGCGCCATGCGTAGAAATCGCTCGGTTGTGAACTGTTTCCGCGCGAAAGGAGCAACGCAATGAACGAGCGGAGTAGAGCCACGCTCGGCGGCCGGTTCACGTTCCCCGGGACGTCGTTGACGGTCCAACGGATGGGCTACGGCGCGATGCAGTTGGCCGGCCCCGGCGTGTGGGGACCTCCCAAGGATCCGGACGGGGCGATCGCGGTCCTGCGCGAGGCCGTCGCGGCCGGTGTGAATCATATCGATACCAGCGACTTCTATGGTCCGCACGTCACCAACCAGATCATTCGGAAGGCTCTGCATCCGTACCCCGCGGGACTGGTGATCGTCACCAAGCTGGGGGCTCGCCGCCCGCCGGACAAGTCGTGGCAGCCGGCGATCTCGCCCGAAGACCTGACCACGGGCGTCCACGACAACCTTCGCAACTTGGGGTTGGACGTACTGGATGTCGTCAACCTCCGCGTGATGGGCGCCATCGACAGTCCGTTGGAGGGCTCCATCGAAGCCCCGCTCACCGCGCTGGCCGATCTCCAACGACGGGGTCTGATCCGCCACGTTGGCCTGAGCAACGTCACGGCCGCGCAGGTGGCGGAGGCGCAGGCGATCACCGACATCGTGTGCGTGCAGAACAACTACAACCTCGCCCGCCGCGATGACGACGCTCTGATCGACGACTTGGCGCGGCAAGGCATTGCCTACGTGCCGTTCTTCCCGCTCGGCGGGTTCTCGCCGCTGCAATCGTCGACGCTCTCGTCGGTCGCGGGCCGACTCGGGGCTACGCCGATGCAGGTCGCGCTGGCGTGGCTGCTGCACCGGTCGCCCAACATCCTGTTGATCCCCGGCACGTCGTCGGTCGCTCACCTCCGTGAGAACCTCGGCGCCGGTGAGTTGACGTTGTCGCCGGCGGCGGTGGCGGTGGCGGCGCACTGACGAACTCGGGAGACGACCTCGATGACGAAGATGACGTACCCGACGCTCCTATTCCCGATGCTGGTGTTTGCCTGTGGCATCTGCCTCGGCATCGTCTTTCGGCCCTCGTCGGCGGCGCACGGGCAACCGAGCACACGCGTGTTCGAGATCAGGACGTATACGGCTGCCGACGGCAAGCTCGACGCGCTTCACGCGCGGTTCCGGGATCACACGCTCGCGCTCTTCAAAAAGCACGACATGACGAACGTCGGCTACTTCAAGCCACAGGACGCGCCGCTCAAACAGAACACGCTCATCTACATTCTCGCGCATCCCAGCCGCGAGGCTGCGGCAAAGAACTGGCAGGCGTTTCACGACGATCCTGAATGGCAGAAGGTGAAGGCCGCCTCCGAGACGGAGGGTCCCCTCACGACGAAGATCGAGTCCGTTTTTGCGGATCCGACAGACTACTCGCCGATGAAATGATCCGATGTGCCATCGGCGGCGTCTGCGCTCGTGGATCTCGCGCAGCCGATATCGCTCGAGGGTGCCTTTACGCGATCGTGTGCCAGCTGTCTTGCGCCCCCTCCGGCGGCGTCCATGCGGGCAGCGGCATGATGAGGAAGCGCGACAACGCCTGGACGTAGGGCTCGTACGTCGCGCGCAGCGCCGTGAGCTTGGCGACGGAGGCTTCGTCCGCGGAGAACCGAACGCCGGCCGCGGCGAGAACGCTCTCGAGCCGCTTCGCTTCTGCGGGCGCGAGCCGATCGACGGCCGGAGGCGCCGGCGTCAGATGAAAGATCGCGCACAGGTCCAGGACCGCGTGACGCGCCATCGCGAACGTGAGTCGTGCGGTGAGCGCCGGACCGTCCTCGATCCGCGTGATGACGAGAGCGCAGACGTCGAGGAGCGTGGTCAGGGCCGCGACCCATGACTGGTTGTCGTGCTGCGAGCGGAAGTAGGAGAGCACCGGGAACGAGATGTGGCTCTCGAGAAGCTCCGCCGACCATCGTTCCCAGTCGCGGAGCAGCCCGCGAAGGTCGCCGTCGCCGTCGCGCAGATGGCGGCGCAGCAGCTGTGCCGCCGTCGGCGGCGAGCCGGCGCGGGCGTCGAGCATCGATATGCTGACCTCCCGCCGCGAGAACGCTTGCGAGATCAAGGGGACGTACCCGATCACCAGTGCCAGAAAGCCGAATCCCATCCCGGCCTCGAGGACGGTCAGCGCGCGTGCGAGCGTCGTCCGCGGCGTAACGTCGCCGAGGCCGAGGGTGAAGAACGTCGTGCCGCTCATATAGAGATCGACGCCGAACCCCGAGACGCCGTCCGCGCCGGCCAGCTCCGATCCGACCCCCCACTGGAGTAACGCGAAGGAGACGATCAGGCCGAGCGCCCAGAGCGCGATCAGCAAGATCAGCGAGAGTGGACCGAACACCGTGAGGAGGTTCTCCCTGCGCTTGCTCTGGCGAACGTGCTGTGCGACGGCGCTCCACGGTGTCCACAGGAGGAGGTAGAAGGCGCGCGTCAACCTGAACGCCCTCGACACCCGGCGGGAGAGGACGATCGTCTGGAACGCATCCCACAGAATGACGAGGATGAGGAGGCCCGCGGCGGCGACAGCCCACACATGCATGGCGCGCCGCGGATTCTACGCGTGCGCTTGGCGCGGGGCGACGGGTCCAATTACTCATCCGTCACCAGAGCCCTGCGGCCCCTCGCTTCGTTCGTTGGTATGCGCCTCGCAAGAGAGATTGCCGACGATCGAGGAGCTGCGAAGAATCACGGCTTCCGATCCGCCGCGTGAAAGGATCGTCCGATGCAAGTGCGGCGCAGAGGTCAACAGTGGTTGGTGCGCTGGCCGCTTCCTCGTTCGACGTCGACCGGTGCCGGTGGCGCAGATCACTCGGCCGCGAGTTGTCTCTTCTGCGACGACCATCCCGAGTGGATCGAGCTGAAGGATTTCGTTCCGATGCCGGCGCCGACGCTCGTTCGCGAGTGCGACCGCTGCGGAACGGTCACCGCGATTGCCGCGTACGCCATTACGAGTCGGACTTGGGGAGACGCCATGGATCAGGGCCGCGGACGTTCGACCGTTTCATGAGTGCTCGCGTGATCGCCTCGGCGTCGCGATCAGATCCCGTCAGACGGGCTCACGATCACGCGATCTTGCAGGGAATGAGCGCGTCCTCGTCGAAGTAATAGGCGGCGCAGAGGCGGTGGTAGCCGTCGGCGATGATCACGCGGCCTTGCGCCTCGTCGCGCACGAGAAGCAGCGGCGAGAGCTTTCGGCCGCCACGGATCTTCCGGCGGTCCTTCTCGACGTGCGAGTTGCTCACGCCGAGGAGCGAGAGCCCCGAGGCGCGGAAGATGTCCTTCGCCTTGAAACGGGTGACCCTGCTCGAGCCAGTTGATGCCGATCTTCTCGCGCGCCACGCGAAGCGAGCTTAGCGCAAACGGGGCGCGCTTCCGATCAAATCCTCCCGTGCCCCACCGGCCGCAGGAGCTCGCCGACGACGAAATCGGCGACCGCGTCGCCGAGCGCCTGCCCGGCGTCCTCGTCGTAGCGGAAGTGCTGACCGGCGTAGATGCGACTCGCGGCGGCCTCGTCGGCGGCCTCCGCGAAGCTCTGGAAACTCCGCACGACGCCCGGAACGTTGGGATTCGTCAGCGAGAAATCGAGACGATCGGTGCCGAAGAAGTCGCGCAGGGTAGTGGCCGCCGACTGGCTGATCTCCGCATGCGCCCCGACGTAGCTCGGGTCGAGCGCCGTCACGGCGAGCGGCGTCCAGTTCGGATCGCCGGTCGTGTTCGGGTTGCCGTCGTCGTCCGCAGCCCGCACCGCCGTGACGGGACGCCAGCGGCGATAGGTGTACTTGGCGTCGTAGAGCGCGATCACGCCGTCGGCGAGGCTCGTATCGAGGAGGGCGAAGAGGCGTGCGTTCTCCTCGAGACTGTCGTCGAAGGCCACGGCAGCGGTCGCGGCGATTTGGTTCCAGACGTTCTGCACCGGCGCGGCGCCCCACAAGCGGCCGATGTCGGTTTGCTCGGCGGTGCGGGTCGTGCTGTCGATCTTGCCGAGCGACGCGACCTCGTCGAAATCGGTCGTGTAGTGTGCGCTGGTGACGGCCGGCGGCGGCGGCGGCCGGAGCTGGTCGGCGGCCGCGAGCGCGAACGGTCGGACGCTCGCCCAGTGCGTGAAGACGGGCTGCTGAAAATTCGGCGGCGTCAGCTGGTATTCACCCGGTCCCGATGCGGGCACGAATGCGGGCGGGACGGCGTCCGAGCCGTCGTCCGCGCGCGCAGCGAGAATGGCGTTGGCCGCCTCGTCGCCGACGCGGATGCCTTGCCGGACGTGTGCGCCGTCGCCGATCTGCGCGAGTGAGTCCGCGTACTTCGCGTCGATCACGCCGCGCTGGCGCGGGAAGAGCGCCAAGAGCGTCGTATGCGCCGCTGCCGCCGCCGCGGCTTCCGGCGACGCGCTCCGCGGCGCATGCAGCACGAGATACGGGGCATGGCCGCCGACGATCGCGTTTACCGCGTCGTACATCGCGAGATGCACGATCGCCATGCTGCGCGTCGGATGGACGGTCGCCGGCTGCGCGCCCGGTGTCTGGAGAATCTGCAGCAGCGTGCCGTTCCACTGGATGACCTGATCAGGTTCGCTCGCGCTCGAGGCGTGGGCGAGCGCGGCGAATCGCAGTGAGACCATGGCGCAGACGAGCACGACGGTGACGATCTTCGACATTGGGCATTCCTCCTGTTCGATCGATGTGAGCGGAGCGGTAACGGCCGTTCGTGAGCCGCGTGATTCAGCGATCGTCCGAGTCGCGGCGCGCGGATGCCGGGACCACCGGGCTCACGGGGACGCGCGTGCCCGTCACCACCCAGGCGCGTTGGCTCGGCGCGAAGCGGGGCGCCAGCAGCCCGTCGTTGATCTCTCGTGTCACGGCGAAACGGTTGAAGGCGGTCGCAGGCAGGAACAAGCGGGCGTTGTCCGCGAACCCGTCCGTCGCCGTGTCGATGTCACCTTCGACCGCGGAGATGATGCCGTCGCCGTTCTGGTCCACCCGGGCAACCTCGGCCGCGTACGCGTCGAACAGGCGGCGCTCGAGATTCGTCACGCTCGGCTCGAACGAGACCGGTCGCTCGTAGACATCGAGGAACACCTCGTTCGCCAACCCGCTCGGAACGCCGCGCTGCCGGAACTCGCGCTGCGCGTCGACGTCGCCGTCGAACTTGTCGGGATCGCGTGGCAGGTTCGGGTCGTCGCCGAGGACGGAAGCCAAGTTGACGATGCCGCTCGGCCCGGAGCCGGGAACGATGGACTGGAGCCCGCCGATCTCGCCGTCGGCGAACGCATCGGGCGCCTGCCCGAAGACGTCCGGGAAACCACCGGTAAACGGCAATTCATAGAGCGGATGAATCCAGTTCGTTCCCAGGTAATTGAACTCCCAGTAGGCATGGACGTCGCTTTGTTGGAGGGCGTTGTATGCGCCCATACTCTCCTGGAGCGGGACGACGTTGGTCTGGGCGTCGGGAAAATGATCCGACGCGCTCGGGAAATGCACCGGAAGACCGTCCGTCGTAAACATGTTCCCGGGAACGTTGTTGCCGGATCCCATGCTCTTCAACGCCGCCGCGTCGGCGGCGGTGATCGTGCCGAATTGTGCCGCCCCACTGCCGTCCGACCGCGGCGGGGCGACGGTCGGCACGGTGAGGTCGTGAATCATCCACCCCTCGTACCAGCCGCTCTCGTTGTTGATGACGAAGAGCGGATCGATATCGGTGAAGACGTCGATGAAGGCGCGCGGATCGTTGGGATCCGTGGGCAGCCCGGGCTTCGGCTCGAGGACGACGCGCACCGTGCCGATCGTCGGCAGGCCGCAGTTCGCCCCGGTGGCCGTCAACTGGGCGGCATCGTTGACGCCCGGGATGATCGCCGTGAACACGTTCGGCTCGAACCCGCTCGTGTCGAGCAGGTAGTATTGGAAGAGTTGGCTCGGCGTGTCCGCTTCCGCGAACGCTTGCACGGGCAGCACGCTGTGCGGCCGTCCGGCGAGCTGAACGAGCCGCTGTTTGAGCGGTGCAGGCAGCTTCCGGACGTCATCGCGTTGCGCGACGGTTTGCATGTTCACGGCCGCGCGCGTGTTGGGGTGGCAGGGCGGCGGCGGTTGCTCTGCGTAGCTGCGCTGCGCAGACACGGTGACGAGCCCGACGATCGTCAGGATGGAGATCGAAGCGACGATCCCTGCTGCCGAGTTGCTCTTCAATCCACGCGATACTCGCTGTCTCATATGTCTCCCTTCGGAAAGCGTTGTCGTTGGCGTGACTGGGTCTACGTTGTGAGAGGCCGAGGCTCGTCCACGCGCGCGCCGGGCCCGTAATGCTGCCGAGCGGGGCCGTAGGCTGGCGCGAATCGCGGCGGGGTCGAGACCGAGCGCGTCGCAGACTCGAGCGAACGAGCCGGGCCACGTCATATCGTCCGACGCGAACCATTGATCGACTTCTGCGAAGAGGCGGCGGTCGCCGGGTTTCTTCGCGTCGATCGTGGCGTCGAAATCGGCCAACGCCTTTTCCAACATGGCGCCCATCAGTCGATGCTCGGGAAGTCGAATGCGGCGTTCGACGAAGAACTGCTCCGGCAAAATCGGCGCGGGGTACAGCTCCGACGCGTCGTCCCACTGTGCGACCGTCGGATTGCCGATCGCGCAACGCTGCGCACTCATGGATGTTGCCGTGACCAATGACGTTCCTTTCGAGAGCTATACCGGCGATCGCGTCCGCATATTCCCGCTGTGGTTCGTCGCGCTCGCGTTACAAAGCAGGCGCTGCTGCCGGCATTCGCCATGTTCGACTGCGCGTCGTACGGAAATATTCCCGACGATCGTCATCGACCGATCACGCGAATCAGCGCCTCGCTGATGAAATACAGGATGGTGAACGCGACCCCGATGATGAGCGGGCTGTACGGATCGGCTCCCGGCGTCACGAAACACGACGCGATCCATAGACCGACCACGATGTACGCGCGGTGCGCTCGCAAGCTCCGCGACGAGACCACGCCGACGAGCGCCAGGAACGTCAGCACCAGGGGCAGCTCGAACGTCAGGCCGAACGCCAGCAAGAAATAGGCGACGAATGTGAAGTAATTGTCGGCGGTGATGACCCGGACGAAGTGGCCATCATCGAAGCTGAGCAGCCGGTTGATCGGATAGCGCAACGTCACAGCGCCGGCGCCGCGAAGCTCCAGAGCTGATGGACCCATACGGGCGTCGCGAGCGCGATGCCCGCGGCGATGGAGATCTTCACGATGATGGCGAATCCTTCGCCGATGGCCGTCACGGCGATTCGCCGCGTGCCGTCCCCGCCGATCAGCGTGTTGGCTTCGATCGGGAGCGGATGCAGCAGGACGGCGAGGATCGTGTCGCGGAAGATGAAGCCCACGACGGTGCCGACGAACACCGCGCCGATGCAGACGAACATTCGCCGGCGAAGCTCTTCCAGGTGCTCGACGAGGGGCATCTCGCCGGCCGCTCGGAGCGGCGCGAGTCGGGCCGCGTCGCCGCCTGCGATCGCGAGCGCGTCCTCAGCCGTGCGACGCGGCGGCGTCATGCGGCGTCCGATCCGCGGCGGCGGCCTCAGCTCCCGAGGTCGCGGGCGGCAGGGCACGCGCCGGGAGCGCCAGCTCGTTCGCCGCGAGCTCCGAAACCTCGCCGAGCGACTTCCTGAACTCGCGGTACGTCCGGCCGACGGCGCCGCCGATCTCCGGCAGCCGCTTCGGACCGAAGATCAGCAACGCGACGAACGCGACGACGACGAGCTCCGTCCAGTGGATTCCCATGATCTCTCCCTCCGGTTTCTGCAGAGCTCTACCGCCGTTCAAAAGCGGAAAATCACCCGCGCCGGGCAGGAGAGGATCGTGGCGGTCTCCGCGTCGAACGCGCGCGTCTCGTGCCCGTCGATCGCGACCGATTGCAGCGGCTCCGCAAGCGGCGGCCGCACGACGAACCCGGCGGGCGGGACGCGGACGTCACCGCCCAGCGAGAGCACGAGCGTGTCGGAACCCTCGCGGCGCAGGCGGAAATCGAGCGCGCCGAACTGCGTTGGCAGTCCGGTGACGCCGACCTCGCCTCCGCCGTCGAGCCACGACGCGGGCACGCCGGCGGCGAGGACGAGCGCGCCGTCGTCGCGCTCGTAGGCGAAGAGCGTCCGGAACGCGAGGAAGTATTCGGCCGCGATCCACGCGTGCGGCACGTCGCCGAGGTGGCCCGGGCTCCGCGGGTCGCGCCAGGAGATCTCCGGCCACTGATTCCAGCCGCGCGGGCGACGATCGCCGAGGAAGAACTCGAGCAGCTCGGCGGCGTCGTCGCGGCGGCCGAGATCGACGAGCGCGGGGATGATGCGGATCTCGTAGGCGGAATACTTCGTCCAGTCGATCTCGCCGCGGCGGCGCCGGCGGAACCCCTCCATGTACTGATCGAAGGTGCGCTCGAGCGGGGCGCGAGGCAGATCGTCGAGCGCGGAGAGGAGGCCGACGGCAACGGCAGTCGCAGCGGGATCGAAGTCGGCCCACTCGACGGAGCCCGGCACGTAATCGATCTTGCGCTCGACGATGGTGCGCACGATCGAGGCGCGGAGCGCCGCGGTGAAAGCATCGCGGATGGCGGCCACTCGCTGCGCCTCCGCGTCGTCGCCGAGGATCGCCGCCATCGCGGCTGCATCGCTATAGCCCTGCAGCGCCCAGAAATCGTCCCAGTACGCGTGCACCGGATGCGCGAGGTAGCCCTCGTGGCTCACCGACTCGGGGAGAATGCCGCGGCGCGCTTGCAGCTCCGGGCGATCGTAGTCGGGCCCGAGGCGGGTCGCGCGCAGCGTCTCGAGGTAGTCGACGGCGCGCCGGACCGCGGGCCGCATCTCGGCGAGGAACGCGCGGTCGGCGCCGAAGCGGAAGCACTCCATCACCGCGAAGATCAGCTCGCCGTGGCTGTCGTGCTCGGCGCGCCAGTCGGGGCCGTCGCGACCGACGCAGCTCGGCACGTTGCCGTCGGCACGTTGCCAGCCGGCGTACCAGCGCACGAACACGCGCGCCTCCGCGTCGCGGCCGAGGCGCAGCAGCGCGGCGACCATCGTCGCGCCGTCGCGGATCCAGGAGCGCGTGTACCGACGCGGACCCGGCTGCAAGGCCGGGCCGTCGCGCTGCACGAGGATGTGGCCGATCGCCGTGCGCGCGACCGCTTCGTACTCGCGCGCCGCGGGTGGCAACTGGAAGGTCGCCGTATCGAGCCGGGCGCGCCAGTCCCGCACCGCCTCGTCGAGCGCCGCCGCGCCGTCGGCACCGCGGACGCGCGCGACCGATGCGGCGTCCGCGACGCCGAACGGCACGGCGAGGTAGACGTCGCGTGTCGCGCCCGGCGCGAGGTCGAGGTCGAAAGCGAGGGCCGCGGACGCGTAGCCGAACGGATGGGCGACGGCGCGCGACGCCGGCAGCGCGCCGCGCGCCAGATACGTCGTGATCGCGCCGCGCGCGAACGGCGTCGCGCCGAAGCCGCTCGGCGCAGTCAGCGGGATGACGGCGCGCTCGCCGTCGACCCACACCGCGTCGTCGTCCCACGTCAGCTCGGCGATGCGCCGCATCCCGCCGAGATCGTCGACCGCCTGCCACGGCGGATCGACTTGGAACGGCCGCAGCGCGGCGAAGAGACGTACCCGGCGCTCGCGCGCCGCGGTGTTGGCGAGACGATAGCGCAGATAGAGCGTCGCGACGCCGCTCCGCCGCGCGGCGAACGCGGTGGTGTGCAGCGTGAGCTCGTCGGCACTCCAGACCGACGACGGTATCGGTAGCCGGCCGTCCTCGAGCGTCTGGGAGATCCGCACGTCGGCCCATGTCAGCAGGCGTCCGTCGACGTAGACGAAGGGCTCGATCGAGAACCCGCCGCGGGCGACCTCGACCATGCCTTCCTCGTTCATGATGGCGCACGTGTCGCCGTCCGGCAGCCCGGCGGGCGTCCAGTACGTGCCCTCGCCGGCGAGCCAGCGCGGATAGTGTCCGCGCGGCGCGTAGCGCGCGACGTGCTCGAAGAACGCTTCCAGTGACCGTGAGAACTCGAACGGCTGCACGGCGAGTTCCGCGATGCCGCAGGCCCGGCGGTCGTCGCTCTCCAGGACGAGTGCGAGGAAGCGCGTGCACGCGTTCGGCAACGACACGAAGCTCCGCTCGACGTCCGACGCCTCGGCCGCGAACGCGGTTGTCCACGCGATGCCGTCGCCCGAAGTGTCGACGCGGAATCGCTCCGGGGCGGCTCGCCGCTCGCCGCCGCGCGCGCCCGCGCCGTCGGTCCGTGCCCATTCGATGACGAGCCCGCCGAGCTCGCGCGCTTCCCCGAAGTCGACCGTGAGTCGATTCGGTCCGGCGACCGCGGCGCTCTGCCAGCTCGTCGCCGGGTCGCCGTCGAGGACCGCTTCGGGCGGGTGTCCCGCCGCGGCGCTCGACGCGGTGACGACGGGAGTGCCGCGGTAGCTGCGGTCCTCGAGCCGCAACTCGCCGATCCACACCGTCCCGCGACCGCCGGGTCCGGCGGCGACGACGAGCTCGAGCGCGCCGAGGCGCGACAACCTTCCACGGCCGTCGGGTCCCCAGGCGAACTCGACCTCGCGGTCGCGGACGTCGATCGTGCGCCAGTCTAAAGGGAAGTCGAACGCCTCCCAGTGACGCCACCAGACGTTGCGCCCGCTCGCGTCCTCGAGCTTCAGCTCGAAACGATTGGCGGGCGCGGCGCCGCGCACCGCGAAGCTGAGCGCGTAGCTCTCCGGCAGCGGCCGATCGACGATCTTGCGGGCGACCACGAACCCGCCGCCACCTTTGAAGTCGAAATCGAGCCGCATGACGGCGCCGTCACGTGTGGGCTCGGACGAGATGTACAGCTCGGCGAGACCCGATGCGACGGGCATCCAATCCGACACGTCCGAGAAGTCGTCCAGCACCTCGCTGCGCATGATCGGCGAGCGACCATTACCCTGCTCTCGCGGGGGAAGCGACCGCCGACGCGAAGGTCGAGCCGCGCGTAGGACGCGACCGGCGATTCGTGTATGGGGACGAACGGTAGAAGGCCAATGCAGGAGACGGCGAGGCCACATGTCGACGTCCGCGAGACGCTGCGGCACCTGCGGACGACGGTGCGCGACTTTGCGTCATGCGAACATGGCGGACGCGCGATCGCGCGGGCGTGTCTGCTGCTGGTGCTGCTCCTCGCCATCAACGGCCTGAACGTCGTCAACAGTTACGTCGGCCGCGACTTCATGACCGCGATCGAGCAGCGTAACGGGCAGGAGTTCGTCCGCCGCGCGCTGCTCTATGCGGGAGTGTTCGTGCTCCTGACGCTCGCCGCCGTGCTCTACCGCTTCACCGAGGAGCGACTCGGTCTCATGTGGCGCGAATGGCTGACGTACCGCCTGGTCGACCGTTATCTCGGCGATGACGTGTATTACCGCATGAACGCCAGCGGTGCGGTCCCCAACCCGGACCAGCGCATCGGCGATGACGTGCGCGCGTTCACCACGACGACGCTGTCGTTGGCGTTGATCTTCCTCAACGGCCTCTTCACGATCGGCGCCTTCTCGGGCGTGCTGTGGACGATCAGCCGCACGCTCTTTCTCGTGGCCATCGGCTACGCCGCCGTCGGCTCGATCCTCGTCATCGGCTTCGGCCGGTCGCTCGTCGGGCTGAACTCCATGCAGTCCGATAAGGAAGCGAACTTCCGCGCCGAGCTAGTCCACGTCCGTGAGAACGCCGAGATGGTCGCGATGGTGCGCCGCGAGCCGTATTTTCGGGCGCGGCTGCGGCGCGACGTCGGCGCGCTCGCCGACAATCTGAAGCGCATCATCACCGTGAACCGCAACGTCGGCTATTTCACCGTCGGGTACAACTATTTCATCCAGCTGATCCCGGTCTTGATCGTCGCGCCGCTCTTCATTCGCGGCACCGTAGAGTTCGGCGTCATCTCGCAGTCGTCGATGGCGTTTGCGTATCTCCTCGGCGCATTCTCGCTGGTCGTGAATCAGTTCACGGAGCTGTCGTCGTACGCGACCGTGCTCAGGCGTCTCCATGCGCTCGTCGACGCGACCGGCTCCGCGCCGGAGCCCGCCGGCGAGGGCATCACGATCGTCGAGGACCCGAACCGCTTCGCGTTCGAGCGCCTGACCTTGCGCTCGCGCAGCGACGACGGCGAGGTGTTCGTGCGCGAGCTGTCGTTCGAGGTGCCGCGGTGCGCGCACGTGCTCGTGCGCGTGGGACGCATCATCCGCCCACGCCTCGAGGACGTGCTGCTGCTGCCCGAGCGACCGTATCTTCCACCCGGGACCCTGCGGCAGCTGCTCGGCGACGGCGTCGCGGCCGTGCCGGAGGACGACGTCCAGCGCGTGCTGCGCGGCCTCGATGCCGAGCACATCGTCGAACGCGCCGGCGGCTTGGATGTCGAGCGCGACTGGGACGACCTCTTGTCGCTCGACGAGCAGCGGCTGATCGGCGTCGCCCGGATCGTGCTGGCGGCGCCGGCGTTCGCGATGCTCGCCGACATGAACGAGGCGCTCGGCGCGGAGCGCGCGCAGCGCGTGCTCACGATGCTCGCGGAAGGCGGTGTCGGGTGTGTGGAGCTCGGCGCGCGTGACATCGTCCGGGGCACGGTCGACACGACGATCGAGATCGCCGCCGACGGCACGTGGACGCGCGTCGAGGAGAGTCGTTCGCGCGTCGCCAAGTCGTGAGCGACGCAGTTCGTGATCCGAAGTCGGCGAGCTTCTCGTCATGAACGTGATGATGCGCTTCAGATTGTCGGCGAGCGCGCCGACGTCGCGCCGCAGCCGCGCCCGAAAATACGGCTCGCGGCGCACCATCGCGACCATCTCGGCGTTCTCACGGACGTGGACTAGCTCGGCGCGGAAGTTCGCTTCCTTATCGGACTGCATGGAGTTCAGCCCGACGAGCGACCGGCCGAAGCCGATGACGAGGATCGAGCCGACGGCGGCGTAGCCGATGGCCACGAGAAAGAGCGTGCGGCTGATCGTCCACAGCACGCCCGAGAAGGCGCCGATCGTGAAGAGGCCGTTGAGGAAGATCAACGCCAACGACAGCGTCGTCGTGGTGAACGCGCGCACGTCATCGCCGATGCGCTGGTCCGGGTTGGGGACCGCACCGCTGGCGTTCATGCGGTAATACACGTCATCGCCGAGATAACGGTCGACCAGGCGGTACGTCAGCCATTCGCGCCACATGAGACCGAGTCGCTCCTCGGTGAAGCGGTAGAGCACGGCGGCGAGCGTCAGGAGCACGAACACCCCCGCATAGAGCAGCGCGCGGCGGACGAACTCCTGCCCGTTACGCTGTTCGATCGCGGTCATGACGGCCCGGCCGACGTACACGGCTGGGCAAGCGATTGCCCGGCGGCGAGGCGCAGCGCGGCGATCTCCTCCCCCTGCGTGGCGATGATCTCCTGCGCGATCCGCCGGACCTGCTCGTTCGCGCCGTAGCGTAGCTGTGCGCGCGCCATGTCGATCGCACCCTGGTGGTGCGGAATCATCGTGGCGACGAAGTCGGCGTCGACGTCGCCGGTCGGGTCCACGTCCATGTCGACCATCATCTTCATCATCGCCGCGTCGTTCTCCGCCAAGAACTCGTCCTCGATGTTTGCGGCGAGCGCGGTTGCCCCGCCGATCAGCACGAGCGCCAACAGCGCCGACCGCAGCGTCAACCAGTCTCGCAAGCGACGCATGCCCTCCTCCTACTCGACGACCGTCGCGCCGCCGTCGTGCGTGACGAGCAGGTCGTGCATGTCGTTCGCGTGCTCCTCTTCCTGCGCGAGGATGCGCTCGAGCAGCACGCGCGTCGTCGGGTCGCGATCGCCGAAGTAGCGCACCATCTCGCGGTAGGTCTCGATCGCGACGCGCTCGGCGACGAGATCCTCCTTGATCATGTCGACCAGGCTCTCGCCCTCGACGTACTCCGAGGCCGCACGGGCGCCGACGCCGTCGGGGTTCAAGTCCGGCTTGCCGCCGAGCTGGTTGATGCGCTCGGCGAGGAGATCGAGATGCTCCTCCTCTTCCTTCGCGTGCTGCGCGAACTCGCCCTTCACGGCCTCGCTCGCGATGCCGGTCGCGCAGACGGCGTGGAATTTGTAGCGCAGGATGCACACGATCTCGGTGGCGACGGCATGGTTCAGGAGCGCGATCGCGTCCTCGACCTTGCCGCCGTAATTTCTCGTCACCGCGCCGTCGCTCAGCTGCTGGCGCGCGCGGCGGCGGATCTCCTGGATGTCCGCGAGAAACGTCTTGGGAGTGTCCATCGGGTATCCTCCTCTCTTGCGATGACGGAATGCATCATTCGGACCAGCGTGACGTCGCCGTATTTGCCGCGTCAGGGGGCGGAGCGGTGCCGACCCGTCGGCACGAAGGACGACAATTCGGCGGCGGCGGCCGATCAGGACGCAGCTTGCGCGATCGCTGGCGGGGCTTCCCAGCCGCCGCCGACGGCCTTGTAGAGGGCGACCAGCTGCAGCGCGACATCGCGCTCCGTTTGCGCGAGCGTGTCCTGCGACGTGAAGACCGACTGCTCGGCGACGAGCACCGTCAGGAAGTCCGTGAGGCCTTGCCCATAGAGCCGCCGCGCGAGATCGGCGGCGCGCTCGTTCGCGCGCACCGCGTCCTGGAGCTGCGCGCGCGTCGATTGCTCGCGCGAGAACCCGACGAGGGCGTCCTCGACGTCTTGGAACGCCTGCAGCACGACGCCCTCGTAGGCGGCGATCAGCTCCTGTTGCGTCTCGTTTTGCAGCGCGATGTTGGCGCGGATGCGGCCGCCCTCGAAGATCGGCCAGGAGACGCTCGGTCCGAGCGAGAGCAGGCGGCTCTGCCAGTCGAAGAAGTCCGAGCCGCGGACGCTCTGGAGACTCGCGGCGCCGGAGATGAAGAAGCGCGGAAAGAGGTCGCGCGTGGCGACGCCGATCTCGGCCGTTTGCGCGGCGAGCTGCCGCTCCGACCTGGCGACGTCCGGCCGGCGCAGCAAGAGCTCGGACGGAAGCCCGATCTCGACGTGCGGCGGCGGCTTCGGAATCGGCGCGACCGCCGCGAGCTCCTGCTCGAGCGCCATCGGTAGCTCGGCGACGAGCACGCCGAGCGTGTGCATCGCCTGCGCCGCCTGCTGCTCGAGCAGCGGGATCGTCGCCGCCGTGGTGGCAACCTGGGCGGCGGCGCGCTGGACGTCGAGCTCGGGCGCGAGCCCGGCGTTGAAGAGGCGTCGCGTGAGGTCGAGCGTCCCTTGCTGCGCGTCGACGTTCTGATGCGCGAGCGCGAGGCGTTGCTGCAGGCTGCGATAGGTGACGTACTCGACGCCGACCTCGCCCATGAGCGAGACGAGCACGGCATCGCGTTCCTCTTCCGCGGCCTCGACGCTGGCGTCGGCGGCTTCGACCGCGCGGCGGTTGCCGCCGAAGACGTCGACCTCCCAGTTGGCGTCGAAGCCCGCTTGGTAGAGATTGAACGATTGTCCCGCGAGGCCGCCGCTGATGCCGTTCTTGCTCGCCCGCTCGCGCGTGTACGATCCCGAGGCTTGGACCTGCGGCCAGAGGTCGGCGCCCGCGATTCGGCGGAGCGCGCGCGCCTCACGGACGCGCGCCTCGGCTTGCTTCAGCGTGAGGTTCGCCTGCACGGTGCGGCTGACGAGCGACGTCAGGAGCGCGTCGTCGAAGGTGGTCCACCACGCGCTCGGAATGCCGTTCGGGACGACGTCGCTCCGACCTGCCGGCGGCGCCGACGGGGTGAGCTCGCCCCACGACGCGGGCGTCGGCGCGTCGGGTCGGCGGTAGTTCGGGCCGACCATGCATCCGGCCGCACACAACGAGACCAGGACGGCGAACCAGGTTGCGCGCATCGTCATTTCGCGGGTGAGGGCTTGGGATTAGCGGTCGCGGCCACGGGTTTGGCGATCTCCACGCCGGCGCCGTCCGCGATGTTCGAGGCGAGGCCTACGGCGAGAGCATCGGTCGCGTCGATGCCGGAGAGCACTTCGACCTCGTTCCCGAAGTCGCGGCCGATCTGAATCGGACGGTAGTGCAGCGTGCCGTCGCCCTCGACGAGCGCGACGCGCACGCCCTTGGCGTCGATCAAGAGCGCGCTCTGCGGGACGACGAGGGGCGGGTCGGCGCGCTCGGTCTTGAACTTGACGGTAGCGTAGCTGCCGGAGAGGAGCGTGCCGTCGCGATTCGGGACCTGCACCTCGGTGAGGAGCGTCCGCGACGCGGCGTCGATCGCGCCGGCGGTGCGCGTCACCGTGCCCTGGAAGACGCGCCCGGGAAGCTCGCGGACGGTGACCTCCGCGGTCATGCCCGGCTTGATGTCCGGCGCATACGACTGCGGGACGTAGACGAAGATGCGCAGCACGTCGACCTGCGCCAGGCGGAAGAGCTCGCGAGTGCCGCTCGTCGAGCCGGCGGAGATCAGCGAGCCCGGGTCGACGTTGCGTGTCGTGATGACGCCGTCGAACGGCGCGTACACCTTCTGGAAGCTCTGCAGCTCGAGCAGGCGTTGCACGTTGGCCTCGTCGGCGTTGACCGTGGCGCGCGCGGCGTCGACGATCTTCTCGGCGTCGGTGACGGCCGAGGTGCGCTCGTCGATCTGCTGCTTCGACACCGTCCCCGGCCCGGCGGTGAGGTAGCGCTGCAGCGTGGTGCGCGTGAGCGCGAGGTCGGCCTCCGTCTTCACGACGGTCGCCTTGTCCTGGTTCATCGTCGCGATCGCCTGCATCAGCTGCTGGTCGACCTCCGGCGTCTCGATGTCGGCGAGCTGCTGTCCTTTGACGACGTGGTCGCCGATGTCGACGAAGCGCCGCCGCAAGTAGCCGTCGGTGCGCGCCCAGATGCCGGTCTCGAGGATCGCCTCGATGCTTCCCGGCAACGGGATCTCGACCACCTCGGGCGCACGGCGTGGGTTGACGGTCGTGACGATCGGCGGCCGCGTGCGCACGGCGTCGGCGTCGGTCCGCAGTCGCTGCCGCAGGAGGAGCCGCGGCACGACGCCGACGACGAACAGCACCGCGAACACGGCGCCGACCGCGAGCGCGATGCGGCGCAGCCGGTGCCCGCCGACGACGGGAAGGGCGGTCGGCGCGGCGGCAGGCGAGACGGCGCGCTTGGCGGCAGGCTCGACGGCGCTCATTCGCGGAGCTCCTCCGGGACCTCGAGGCCGCCTTGGTTGCGACGGAGCACGCTGTACACGACGGGGACGAAGACGAGCGTGGCAAACGTCGCGAGCAAGAGGCCGCCGATCACGACGCGCCCGAGCGGCGCGTTCTGCTCGCCGCCCTCACCGAGGCCGAGCGACATCGGCAGCATGCCGAGGATCATGGCGAGCGCGGTCATGATGACGGGGCGGAGACGCGTCGTCCCGGCGGCGAGCGCGGCGTCGTGGGCATCGAGGTGTTCCTCCTCGCGTTGCTCGTTGGCGAACTGCACGACGAGGATCGAGTTGCTGGTTGCGACGCCGACGCACATGATCGCGCCCATGAGCGCCGGGATCGAGATGTTCGTCTGGGTGACGAAGAGCATCCACAGCACTCCCGCCATGGCGCCCGGAAGCGCCATCAGGATGATCAGCGGATCGAGCCACGACTGGAAGTTCACCGCCATGAGCAGGTAGACGAGCACGACCGCGAGGACCATACCGCCAGCGAGCGCAGTGAAGCTCGCCCGCATGGTATCCGCCTGGCCGCGAATGGTGATGAACGTCCCGCGCGGCAGCGTCGGACGGACCTCGTCGACGATGCTCGTGACAGCGCTCGAGACCGACCAGAGGTCGGCGCGGTTCACGGCGGCGAGCACGTCGAACACCGGCTGCACGTTGTAGTGGCTGATCACGCCGGGCGCGACGTTGCGCCGGAGCGACGCCAGGTTCGTGAGCAGCTGCGGCCGCGGCTGATTGGGAAGCGCGATCGCGGTGTCGGCGAGGGCGTCGACCGAGTCGATGCGGTACTGCGGCGTCTGCACGACGACAGGGTAGTTGACGCCGGTTTGCACGTTCAGCCAGTAGTTCGGCTGCGCCTGCGTGCGGTCCGAACTCGGGATAGCGCGGCACCTGCTGCAGCCGGACGTCGGCCGCGCCCGGCACCGCCGCGATCCGTCGCACCAGGTCCTCCGCGATCGCCAGGTTGTGCGGGTCGCGGCCGACGATCTGGACGTCGATCGGCGCGGCAAGCCCGAAGTTCAGGATCTGCGACACGATGTCGGCCGGCTGAAAGAAGAACGTCAAATCCGGAAAGCGGGTGCTGAGCTCGCTCCGCAGCTTCTCCGCGTAGACCGCCGTCGAGCCGTGCTCGGGCTTGAGCGCGATCAAGATCTCGCCGTCGGCGGAAGACACCAGCGACGCGTCGCTGAACGCGAGGTTGATGCCGCCCGGCGGAAGGCCGAGGTTGTCGAGCACGATGTCGAGCTCGTTCGCCGGGATCGTTGCGCGGACGACGTCCTCGACGTCGGCGAAGCGGCGCGCGCTCTCCTCGAGCCGCGTGCCCGCGGGGCAGCGGACGTGGAGGCGCAGCTGCCCCGCATCGACCGTCGGGAAGAAGTCCATGCCGATCAGCCAGAAGAGGCCGAGCGACAACGTCACGAATCCGGCGAAGAGCGCGGCCACGATGCGGCGGTGACCGAGCGCCCAGGTGAGTAGCGCCGTGTAACGGTCGCGCAAGCGCTCGAAGCGGCGGTTGAACGCTTGGTGCACTGCCCAGATCGGCCCGGCGTCGGTGACCGTGTGCTCCGCGCCGGGCGCATGCAGATGCGCCTCGGCGGGCAGCAGGTAACGCACCATCGTCGGCACGACGGTGCGCGAGAGGAAGTAGCTCGCGAGCATCGCGAAGACGACCGCCTCGGCGAGCGGCGTGAAGAGGTACTTCGCGACGCCGGTGATGAACACGACGGGCACGAACACGATGCAGATGCAGAGCGTCGCGACGAACGCCGGCGTGGCGATCTGCTGCGCGCCGTCGAGGATCGCCCGGATGACCGGCTTCCCCATCGCCAGGTTGCGGTTCGTGTTCTCGATCTCCACGGTCGCGTCGTCGACGAGGATGCCGACGGCGAGCGCCAGCCCGCCGAGCGTCATGACGTTCAGCGTCTCGCCGAGCAGCGAGAGCGTGATCACCGAGACGAGGATCGCGAGCGGGATCGACACCACGATGACGAGCGTCGAGCGCCACGACCCGAGGAAGAGGAGGATCATGAGGCCGGTGAGCGCGGCGGCGATGATCGCCTCGCGCACAACGCCTTGCAGCGACGCGCGCACGAACACCGACTGGTCGAAGAGCGGCTTGATGGTGAGTTCCGGAGGCAGCGTCGCCTGGATGCGGGGGAGGGCGGTCTTCACGCGCTCGACGATGTCGAGCGTCGAGGCGGTCGGTGTCTTCAACACCGTGAGCAGCGACGACAGCCGGCCGTCCACGTGGACCATGTTCGTCTGCACCTGGAATCCGTCACGCACGTGGGCGACGTCGCGCATGTACACCGTCGCGCCGCCGACCTGCTTCACCGGCAGATCGTTCAGCGTCTCGACGACGTCGGGCGAGGAGTTGGTGCGGACGTTGTACTCGATCGGTCCGATCTTCGCCGTCCCCGCCGGCAGGATGACGTTCTGCGTGCCGAGCGCGGATGAGACGTCGAACGCCGAGAGCCCCTTCGCGAAGAGCGAGTCGGGATCGAGATCGACCATGACCGACCGCACCTTGCCGCCCCAGGGAAGCGGCACCTGCGCGCCCTGCACCGTCGCGAGCTGCGTGCGGATGAAGTTGAGCCCATAGTCGTAAAGCTGCTGCTCGCTGAGCGTCGCCGACTCGAGGGCGAGCTGAATGATCGGTACGTTCGACGCCGAGTAGCGGATGATGAGGGGCGGCGTCGTCCCCGGCGGCATGGTCCGCAGGAGCGTCTGGTTGATAGCGGTCACCTCGGCGTCCGCCGCGCCGATGCTCGCGTCTTGCTGGAAGAAAACGCGGATCAGCCCGACGCCGGCGAGCGACTGCGACTCGATGTGCTCGATGCCGTTGACGGTCGTCGTCATCGCGCGCTCCGAGATGGTGACCATCCGGCCCTCGACCTCGTTCGGCGAGAGCCCGCTGTACTGCCAGATGACCGAGATGACCGGGATGTTGATCTGCGGGAAGATGTCGATCGGCGTGCGCGCGATGGTGAGCACGCCGCCGATGGCGATCAGCATCGCCATCACGATGAACGTGTATGGGCGGCGGAGGGCGAGGCGGACGATCCACACGCCCGCCGATGTCGCAACTCTCGTGCCCTACGCCGGATCGATGAGGGAGCGCGCCGCTATCGTCGAAGTCCGCGGATAGGCCGCCGTACGCCGCAGGCCGAGTGCCGACGGCGCTGCCTGGATATCGGCGCGTGCCGACATTTCGTCACGAAGTTACGGCGTGGCGTCGCAGTACACGGGGTCGTACCGCGGGGAATACTCATTGCAGTACGGGTCGTAGAAATATCCCGGCTGGTAGTCGTCATACGGACCATCCGGATAGATGTACAGTCCGAGATCGTCGCCGAAGTGGTGCAGGCGGGGGTGGTCGAAGAGACGACCGCGAAAGGCGCGATCGTCGCCGTGGCGACGTTCGACGCGGGGAGCTCCGCGCTCGCCTGTTGGGGCGTGCCCCACTGCGGCGTGCTCCATTGCGGCGTGGGCGAATCGCGTGTCTGCCGTGGAGGCAACGAGAACGAGCGTCGTCAAAACGATGGGAAGCAGGCCCGGTGAACGTCGATTGCCGATCTGGTCGGAGCGATTGTTCGTGAAGTTCGTCATGCTTTTCCGTGGTCGCAAGTAGTGTGCCCCGCCGGGACCGCGTAACCATCACGTAATGCCAGGACGATTCGCGCGCGCGACGTGACGTGTCGCCGAAGTGTCGGCATTCGTGCCGACACGTCGGCGGGCAACGGCAGCGACCCCTGCGTTCCGTCGCGGCTCGAGAGCGGCACGAGAGTTGCGGGTGGGAGGAGGAATGATGAGCTGGGACGCTGCGGGCGCAGGGCCGCCGTCGGAGAGGAGAAGCGATGGACGATGATGCCGCGATCGAGGGAACGTCAGTCATGCCCGTCCAGATCCTCGATCGGAGCTTTCAGGGCGCCGAGCTGCAGCCGGAGAAGCGGCTGCAGCTCGCGGTGCTCACGGATGCAACGATGACGTACGCGCACTACGCCGGATCGACGGCGGACCAGGAGTGTGCCGTCGTCGCCGAGCTCGACGCGTGGTTCGCGTCGTATGCGGCGGCGGGCCCGTTCTCCTTCGTCGCGATCTGCGACTCGCTCGGGTTCGATGCGGGCTACATCCGCCGCGGCCTGCGCGTGCCGCGCCGGCAACTCGGGCGCCCGCTCGGCCGGCTGTCGCTGCGTCGTAACACCGGCTCGCGAACGCATGTCGTCGGGCCGCGCGCGCGCCGCGTGGCATAGACGAGGAAAGGTCACGCCGTGCTCCGCGATGGAGTGGATTCAACGCCACGGCGGCGGTATGGCAGTTCCGTTGGGTTTCTCGTGCGGAACGAACAGCCAACGATGAGCGACGCCGTCGCGGCGACGTCGCAGGGGCGGCGCGCCGCTCCGCGGCGCGACCGAGCGGACTTCCATCGGACGCTGCTCGAGATTCTGCGGTCGACGTCGTCGCACCGCGACATCGCGAGTGTCGTGCGCGATCTCGCCGAGCGGCTCCGCACCGTCGCGTGCGCCAATCGCGTATCGGTCGTCCTCCACGATCCCGCGCGGAATGTCATGCGGCTCTTCGCGATCGCGGGCACCGATGCGCCGCGCACGACGACGGTCGAGCTCCCCGTCGCGGACAGCCCGTCGGGAATGGTGTGGGCGACGCGCCGTGCGCTCGTCGTCCGCGACATCGACACGGAAACCGGCTTTCCGGCCGCCATGGATCTCCACCGTGAAATGGGAACCCGGTCGATGTGCATCGTGCCGCTCACGTCGCCGTTGCGGCAGCTCGGCGCGCTCATGTTCGCGAGCACGGAGACGAACGCGTTCGACGACGGCGACGTCGAGTTCCTGCGGCAGATCGCCAATCAGGTCGCGCTCTCGGTGGACAACGCGCTCCACCACGAGGCCGCGCAGGAGGCGCAACGTCAGCTCGCGATCGAGCGTGACCGGCTGCAGCTGCTGCTCGAGGTCAACAACGCGCTGGTGTCGAACCTCGATCGCCCGGCGCTCTTCAGCGCGATCGCGACCTGCATGCGCCGGCGCTCGAGTTCGCGGGCAAGGGGCTCATCCGCGAGCACATGTCGGTCGCCGTCGACGGGTCGCCCGCCGGCGCCGCGTTCCGAGCGGGGCGGCCGCGGCAATTCGACCGCGCCGGCCTCGAGGCGTTGCCGGGGGAGATCGCGCGTCTCCTGCTCGCCGAAGGTGTCGAGTCGATCTGCTCGCTGCCGCTCACGGTTCACGATCGGTGCCTCGGAACGCTGAACGTCGGCCGGCTTCGTGGCGCGCCGCCGTTCGGTGCCGACGAGACGGAGCTCCTCGCCGCGGTGGCGAAGCAAGTCGCGTTCTTGGTCGAGAATGCGCTCGCGTATCAGGAGATCGCCGACCTGAAAGACCGGCTTTCGGCGGAGAAGGTGTACCTCGAGGACGAGATCCGGACCGAGCACAACTTCCAGGAGGTCATCGGCGACTCGGCGGCGCTGAAGCGCGTCCTCCATCAAGTCGAGACGGTGGCGCCGACCGACTCGGCGGTGCTCATCCTCGGCGAGACCGGCACCGGCAAGGAATTGATCGCGCGTGCGCTGCACGATTTGAGCGAGCGCCGTGAGCGGACGTTCGTCAAGATCAACTGTGCGGCGATTCCGACCGGGCTGCTCGAGAGCGAGCTGTTCGGGCACGAGCGGGGGGCCTTCACCGGCGCGATCGCCACCCGCGTCGGCCGCTTCGAGCTCGCGGACCACGGCACCATCTTTCTCGACGAGGTCGGCGACATTCCGCTGGAGCTGCAGCCGAAGCTCTTGCGCGTCCTGCAGGAGCGCGAGTTCTAGCGGCTCGGCAGCACGCGCACGAAGCGCGTCGATGTGCGCATCGTCGCGGCGACGAATCGTGATCTCGAGGCGATGGTGGCGGCAGGGACGTTTCGCAGCGATCTCTACTATCGCCTGAACGTCTTCCCGATCGCGGTGCCGGCGCTGCGCGAGCGGCCCGAGGACATTCCGCCTCTCGTGCGCTATTTCGCGCAGAAGTTCGCGCGCGGCATGAACAAACGCGTCGAGACCATCCCCGCCGACGTCATGGTCGCGCTCACCGGCTACGCCTGGCCCGGCAACGTGCGCGAGCTCGAGAACGCGATCGAACGTGCCGTGATCCTGACGAGCGGCCGCGCGCTGCGGGTTCCGATCTCGGAGCTGCGCGGCTCGGCGGCCGCCGTGTCGGGCGACGGCACGCTCGCGGCGACCGAGCGCGACGCCATTCTCCACATGCTGCGTGCCACGCAATGGGTAGTCGGCGGTCCGTACGGTGCCGCGGCGCGTCTCGGGATGAAGCGCACGACGCTGCAGTCGCGGATGCAGAAGCTCGGCATCCGTCGCTCCGCCTGACGCGCCGGCATCTCGGCGCGCGCCGAGATATCGGCGCCCGCGATCGGCGCGCTCGAGGTCGAGCGGCTCGAGGGGTTGGATTTTCTCGGCCTCGCGGTCTCCGAGCCGGGCACGACAGTTGCGAAGAGAAGCCGGTGACGATGCTGCGCATCACGATCACCGGCGCCGAAGAGACGATCGTCACCGTCGAGGGGCGGCTGTCCGGACCGTGGGTGGAAGAGCTCGATCGCTGCTGGACAGGTCTCGTCGCCGCGCGCGGCGCCGGGCCGATCCGCGTGCGGCTCGACGGTCTGACCTTTGCCGATGCGGCCGGAAAGGGACTCTTGCGGACGATGCACGTGCAGGGGGCAGCTCTCGAGGGGTCGGAGTGCATGACGCGCGCGATCGTCGAAGAGATCGCGGGCGCGTGCTCGACCTCAGCTCCGTCGGCGGATTCAGCGCCGGTGCGTGGTCGGGGATCCACGACGCGACCAGGTTCGCGGTCGAAGACCTGAGCGAGGCGCTCCACAAGGAGCTCGCGCCGTTCGGAATCACTGTCACCAGCGACTCGCTCCCACGGCTGCTCGGTGCCCGTTGCGGGACGCGGACGTGGATCAGTCAGCGCTGCGGAGACGGTGCGACGACGAGAATCTTTCCCTCGCTCGCATCGGTGAGATACGCGACACCCTGCTCGGTCGCGACGGCGTTCCGCGCTCCGGGTCTCGTCGGGACGACGGTGACCGGGGTGAGACGACCCTCACGGTCGAGGCTGGCGATCGTGAGCGTCGCGACGTGCGCCGCCGCGGCGTACAGCTCGTGGCGCGTCTCGACGAAGTCGATGTTGTCGAGTCCGCCGCCGACGCTGATGGCGGAGAGTCGCGTCCCATCGTGCCCGGCGTCGAGCGCCACGACGTGGTCCGTGCAGGCGACCAGGAGCACGTTGCCCTCGTGGTCGAGCGCCAAGCCCCGCGGCCCGGCTTCTCCGCAATCGGGCTGCCACGTATGGGTGACGTGGCGGGTCGTGAGGTCGATTGCAAGCGTGCGGTCGCGATCTTCCAGGTTCGTGTAAAACACGCGTCGCGCGTCATCGACGGCGAAGCCTTCTGGTGCGCCGTCCAACGTGATCTCTCCTTTCGACGTCAGCGCGCTCGGACTGCTCGCATCGACGATCACGATGGATCGTCGCCGCGGCGTCGTCACCCACACTTCGTTCGTCGACGCGACGTAGGCGAGGCCGTCTGGCATCGCGGAAAGCGTGAGGCAGGGACCAAGCCGTAGCGAGATCGCATCGACGGCGCACACGCTGGAGTCGCCGCGATTGCCGACGTAGACGACTCCACGTCCGATCGTCGCTGAGCTCGGACCGACCCGACGTTTCTCGCCGTGGCGTTCGATCTCCGCCGTCGCGAACCCGGAGACGACTGCGAGGCGATCGCCGGCGTCAGCGTCGATGACGACGACGCTCGCGGTTTCTCCGGCGGGCACCCACACGCGATGGTGCGGCCGATCGTACGCCAAGTAGTCCAACGACACCCCGGTCGGCGACGCGCCGGGCAACGCGATGCTGCGAACGGAGAACGACGGAGCATCGGCGATCGCGACCGACCGCAACCGCGGTGTCGCGCACGCCGCGACGACCGCTGCGAGGAGGACCGCCGTCGCACCGAGCGCCCGCATCGGACGCAGAGTCGTCGCGAGGAAGCGGTCGCTCATGGTCGCTTTGGTATCGCAGTCGCCGATCGCAGAACAGATAGGGGACGAGATGTCCGACGTCACCAGCGGCGCGTGATCTCGACCATTCCCGAGCGGACGTCCATGCTCCAATCGTCCGACGGGCGCGCGTGGACGCGGTAGAGGATGTGCCCGATCACGACGCCGAGCGCCGCGCTGGCAACGACGTCGCCGGTCCAATGCTCATCAGCTGCAATCCGCGAAACCCCGACCGCCGTCGCGAGCGTGAACAATGGCACGGCAGTCGCCAGAGAGGGGTACTCTTCGACGGCGATCGTTGCCGCCGTAAACGCGGGAACGGTGTGCCCCGACGGCAAGGAGGTATTGCCGCTGAACGGATGAAACGCGTGCGGGTGACCGAGGTCCGGCCGCTCGCGTCCGACGACGTACTTCAACGATTCGGTCGCGACCACGGCCCACAGCGCGCCATCCGCTTGCGCCCAGGCCTGATCGATTGCCCGCGCGTCGTCCGCCGCACGCCCGTATGCGTACATGCCTGCGCCGCCGATCAGACCGCCGTATTGCAGCACGTCACCCGCCGTCGTCAGGTCGCCCGCACCACCCCAGTGCCGCAGTCCCGCCATGCGATCGTGGAGCGGGCCGTCGTAGGCGATCGTCGCGCCGATCGCGCCACCGACGAGCGCCAGTGGCAAGAGGTCGCCGAGCCCCAATCGCAGCGGTGATGCCGCCACGTATACGCCGTCGCGCGCGAAGCGTTTGATGTGCTCCGGGATGCTCACGTCGTCCGCCCGCGCTCGCAGCGGCGAGACGCTTGTCCAGGACACGACGAACGACAGCACGATCGCGACTCGCCGCAGGCTTCGCGCGTGGCGCATGTGCCGACCCGACCGCATCGTCGTCGCTACTTGCGCCGGTCCTTGTCGACGCCGAGCGCGGCGACCTCGCCTGCGACTCCGTCGACGGCGGCGGTCGCCGTCAGCGGCACGAATCCGCGTTCGAGGGCCGGCGCCCAGACCAGTAGCACCCCGCGCTCGCAGTGTCGGGTTCGCAGCTCGTGCGAGCCAGCAGAGAGG
>VBKW01000176.1:7040-9521 GCA_005879405.1 Deltaproteobacteria bacterium | reverse complement strand
CCTAGCCCTTGAATTCGTTCACGACGTCGCGGACCTGGCGCATGAAGTGCTCGGTCGAAAACTGTTCGCAGGTCGTCGCGAGCAGGGCTCGCAATCGCTGCTGCTCCGCGGTGTTGGTCAGTGTGGACGAGATCTTCTGGACCGCGTCGTCATCCATCTCGTACATCAACGCCGGCTCGCGGCCGACGATCTCCATCTGGCCGCCGCCGCGCGGCACCCAGACGATCGCACCGGCGCGTGCTAGTTCGGCGGCGGCCATACCGAAGTGCTCTTCGCGCATGCCGTGAATGCCGTAGCGATGCGTCGCCATCAGCCGGCGGACCTCCTCGCGTGCCAGGTCGTCGCGAAACTCGATCCATGATCCGAGCGAACGCGCGAGCGCAGTGAGCGATCGAAGGTATCTTCGCGAGTGGCGATCCCATGTGCCCACGATCGTCAGCATGAGGTCGGGCGCATACTCGCGTACGCGCGCGAGGATTTTCATCACCCGCTCGTACTCCTTCTCGGGCGAGATGCGGCCCAACGCCAGGAACGCGTTGAGCCGTTGATCCCACGGCAGCCCTGGCGCCGGATCGACAACCGGTGGATAGAGCGTGCGCGTCTCGATGCCGAGAAACTTCCGCACGTGCTGGCCGGTCCAGTCCGAGTTCACCAGCGAGACGTTTTGTTTCACGCGATCGAGCGAGAAGTCGGCGATCCAGTCCGCGAACCTGTAGTACACGTTGAGGCCCTTCTGCGGCGGGTGATACCAGCGCAGATCGACCGCCGGCCGGGGGCGCAGGTAGGTCGGGTAGTGAATGTACTGAATGCCGCGCCGTCCGTAATCGGTTTCGTTGTAGACGCCGAACAGCACATCGAATCCGTGGCTGACGCGGCGTGTGAAGCGCATCAACAGCGCCATCTTGATCAACGTCGATGGCATCGGCAGGTGATCGGGCAGCATCCGCCACGATCGCGGCACGACGATCGTGTCGAAATCGCCTTGACGCAAGTGTGTTCCGAAAAAGCGGTTGATCGGCTCGATCTCGACTGGACGCCAGGACAGGACCGTCACGCGATGTTCCGCGACCAGCGCCTGCAGGACCCACGCCGCCACGCCGTTGCCTCCGCCAGGCGGCTGCAAGGACGGCTGCACCAGCAGCACGCGCTTCATGGCGTGTTGACGTCGGCGGTCGACTGATCACCGATCCGCCGGCCGCGCGGGGTAGCATGCGTGCGACAACGATCGACAACGATGCAGGAAGTCCGGTCGAAGCCGGCGTCGGACGGCCTGTGCGGATCGATCGTATGGCAGTTCGACACGAACAAAGAGTTCGAGACCGTCAACGGCGTCACGACAAGCGGCGGCGCGATCGACGGCCCGTGGCCAGTTTGTGGCGGGTGGAGTGTCGTATGTGATCTCTGGATACGTGAGCCTGATCGGCCGGCCAGGCAACGTGCTGCCCGCGTTTGGAGTCGATTGACGAACGGCATGGGGCAAAGTCGGTCCTAGTCCAGGGGCCGCTCCGTAAGGTCGAGTAGCGAGGTGACTTTTCTAGTCGCGGTTCCGAACTTGATCGGAAGGTCGATGAGCCCTCCAACCTCGAACGGAGGGGCCGCGAGGTCAATTGATCGATATTCCCCGTTCGGGATGTCCTGGTTTCTCGGAGAGCTGGGACGGTCATTCGTAAGGATGACCCACTTGTACTTGCCCTTCCTCAGGTTGTTCTGGATGAACTTGCGAACGAGCGTGTTGGAGAGATGCTGCAGTACGTCCTTGGATATGAGCAGGTCCGCAGCGGGGAGGTCCTCGGTGATGTCGCCGACCTGAAACTTGATCTTGCCATTCTCGTGTTTCTTGCGGACGGCCTCGATGACATCGGAGGCGATGTCGACACCGAGGTAGCTCGCATCACCCCAGTCCATCGCGCTCGAGAAGCTCCAGTCCCCGCAGCCAGCGTCGACGACCGATTTGACGGCGTGCTTCTTCACGAAGTCTTCGACGTAAGCGCGATACTCGCGCGTGATCTCCAAGGTCGATCCCGGGCCGCTCGTTCCTTTGCCCGTGACGTCCTGACCCCATCTTCCCTCCGCGTAGATGCGATTGAAGGTGACGGTCAACGATGGCTGACGGCTGATGGGATTGATCGCGAAGTAGGAGAACGCCAGCGCAGCGGCCAGACCGGCGGCGATGGAGACGGGCCTCTTCATCGTTCTCGGGTTGATCTCACGCCGCCGCGAAGAGGCGCCACTCGCCCTCGACGCCCTTGAGGGCGCGGCTGCACTGCGATCGCGGCTCCAACGGCTTGAGAGCGCGAGGCCTCGTCTCCGCGTTCGTAGCGCGTCCATTGAGCAGCGGGCGATCTACAGGAACGATGCAACACACGTGCAAGCGATCGGCCGACCGTCGGTGGCATTCGTTACGTTCGTGAACGAACCCGAGACGACGGTCGAGGGAGCCGTAGCGCGCGCTGTGATTGCGGAGGTCGACTACTTCAGTCC
>VBKW01000176.1:0-7028 GCA_005879405.1 Deltaproteobacteria bacterium | reverse complement strand
GAATGACACCGAATGCAGACGTTCCAAGGGCCGACTTCAGTATTGGGGAGACCAGAAAGCTGACTGTCGCGATGAAGTGGGGCAACAAGGGCTCTTGCACGGCAATCACCAACGGAGGCGTGATGGCGTACCACTGGGGTAGTCCGCCGGAGTTCGCAATCACGGCGCCAGTCTTCCATGTACGAGTCCGGCTCCGAGGGATCTTGGTCGACTCGGTGTTCTGGTTCGAGGTCCGAAACGACGCCCCGGAGCTGCTCGCGATCACGGCTGTCGAGGCTCCCGCGTACGTCGACACGGTCGGGTGACATCAGTCGGCCTCGGGTCACGCGCACGCCGACGAGATCTATGGGGCGGCGGCGCGACCCGAGGGCTCCCGTTACGTGAGACGAATTTTGGTGACCACCCAGCGAATTACCCCGAGCGTGGAGTAGACGACCATACCGACCGCGCCCCCGATGACGAACGTCATGACGGGAACGAGCGTCAGCAACAGTCCCCAGGTATGGGCGTCGGGGCTCCTGTTGTGCGCGTATAGCCACCACGACGCCCACAATCCGGCCACCGTTCCCGTTACTGTCGGGGCGACACCGTAGGACGTGCACAGATTGTGGATGGTCGCGCTGGCGAGGACCACGGGGGCGAGGACGACGAAGCTCGCCACGAAAACGATCGTGGGCTCGACGATGTAGAACGACAACGTGGCGAGTATCAGCCCGATGGCGATCGCATCCCAAGGCCGCCACGAAAAGAAGAGGCACGCGACGGCCGCAAGCGCTGCGCGGGCTGCGAGATGTGGAAAGTGCTTTACCATCGTCGATGGAACGCGGTGCACTCCGCCTGCGTTGTCGCGCGGAACTATACGACCGTTCCGACGTAGATGGCGAACGCTGCGCGTCAGGACCAGGAGTGTCGGCGAGTGTGCCGCTTGCGATTGCGCAGCTCACCGCCAACCTCACCACGTTCTCACCGCGAAGAGCTGCCGAGACGGGCCGACAGGCGCCGTAAGCGCGACCTGTCGACCCGTCATCGTCTCGGTAGTTGAGTGCAGGTGAGGTTAGGTGCCGATCCCCCTCGCACTGATGGCATTCAAGAGGTCGAGGGTTCGACTCCCTTCGGCTCCACTTCTTTCATCGCGTCGGGCACCAGCGCGCATGGCGAGTGCCGGTAAATGGGCGGATACGGCGCACCGCTCGCATCCTTGCAATACTCTCGTAGTACTTTCGGCGTAGATCATTACGTTTCGATAATACTTTCGACCTAGGGCAATTGCCTGATTGTTCCCGGCGTTCGATCAGCGTACGAAGATGGCGCGATGAACACGATCGTTCGCGTCAGCTCCGACATGTCGGTCCCAGAAGCGTTGCTGCCGGAGCAGTACTTCGAGCGCCTCGCCGGCAGCGCCCGCGAGATGCCCGAGAAACGCCTGATGGCCGCCGTTCTCCTCGACGCGCTGGTCCACTTGCAGCGCGACGGTTCGGCGGGCGCCGCCGAGGTGCGCGCGTGGATGGCGCGCCGGACCGTCGGCGACGTCTTTTCGTTCGAAAACGTCTGCGAGGCGCTCGGCATCAACGCCGGGTACCTCGCGCGCGGTCTCGAGACGTGCCCGCGAATCGTCCCCCGCCGCGTGCGTCTCGCGCGTCGACGGTTGACCGTCGGTGGGCGTCGCCGTTCGACGGGCTGACACGACGAGCAGATTCACGACGAGCAGCCGCAGCGCGCGGGTGCCCGTCCTACGGCGCCGGATAGGACTCCGCGAGCCGGAGGTTCTTTTGCGCGGCCGCAAAATCCGGTTTGGCGCGCAAGGCGGCCGTGAACTGCTCGATCGCTTCCGTGCGCCGACCCTGCATCAAGAGGACGCCGCCGAGATTGTTGTGCGCCTCGGGGTACGCGGGCCGTAGGCGGAGCGCCTCCGCGAAATGCCACGCCGCCTCGGCGCGCGCGCTCGCGTCGCCACCGGAGACGAGCGCGAGGCCGAGATTGTTGTGGGCGACGAAGTTGTCGCGGGTGACCGCGAGCGCGTGTCGGTAGAGCGCGACGTCGGTGCGCCAGTACGTCAGCTGCTGCAGCGTCAGCGCGCCGCAAGCCACCACGGCCGACGCCGCGAGGCCGGCGACGACGGCGGTCGACCACGGCGGTACGGCGTCGGCGATGGCGACTGCCGTCCATGCGAGCGCGAGGAAGATGCCGATCAGCGGCACGTAGGTATAACGGTCGGCGGTCGACTGCATGCCGATCTGCACGAGCCCGATCACGGGCAGCGAGCTCACGACGAACCACGCCCAGCCGACGAGGACGAAGGGCGCCCGCCGCGCATTCCAGACGGCGACGGCCGTGACGGCGGCGAGCACGGCGGCGGCGACGGCGACCTCGCCGGCATCGAGGCGATGCGGGTACGGATAGAAAACGGCGAGACCGCTCGGCCAGAACGTCCGGCGCAGGTACGTCACGTAGGCGACGAGGGTGTGGCCGGCGCGGAACGCGATCGGGACGGTATCGACGCCGGAGACGTTCTCGCCGCGATGTTGCGTGGACACCGCGACGATGACGGCCGCCGCCGCGACGGCGGCGAGCGGGAGCTTCTCGACGACGAGCGGTTGCCACCGCCGCCAACGCCCGCGGCCCGAAACCCCTTCGACGCGGCAAAGCGGCCACCAGTCGAGGAGCAGCAGCAGAACCGGTAGCGTCACCAACATCGGCTTCGCCATGAGACTGGCGGTGAATGCCAGCACGGCGGCGACGTAGCGGCCACGCGTCGGCGCGCGGACGTAGCCGAGCCACGCGAGGACGGCGAGGAGGCCGAAGAACGTGCTCAGCACGTCCTTTCGCTCCGCCACCCAGGCGACCGATTCGACGTGCAACGGGTGCGCCGCGAAGAGGAGCGCGACGAGGACGCTCGGCGCCAGGCGTCCCGTTGCTCGCGCAAGGACGAGGAGGACGAGCGCGGCGTTCGCCGCGTGCAGTACGACGTTCGTCAGATGATGCGCCGCCGGATCGAGGCCGGCGAGCGAGACGATCGTCATGTGCGATAGCCACGTGAGGGGATGCCAGGTGCCGGTCGCGGACGTCGTGAACGCCCACGCGACGCCGTCCGCGGTCAGACCGCGCTGCACCTGGGGATTCTCGGTGACGTACAGCGGATCGTCGTAGTTCAGAAACGTCGCACCGCGGAACGGCAAGAAGAGAATGAACGTACAAGCGGCGACCGCCAAGCAGGCTATTGGCAGGAGGCGCGAGCTATGCGGTGGCCGAAGCGTCTGAATTGCCACAACGCCGCTGCCGACGCGCGTCGGTAGCCGTCGGCCGACCGCAGAAAATCTTGCAGCGATGCACACGTCTTGCGGCTTCATCAGATCAGTCTCACGCGAGCGCGGCAGAGCAGTTCTGCCTACATTTTGTCGCTCGAACCACCGGATTTTCGAGTTGACACACGACATGCGCGTGACGCATAGTCCGAGCCAATTCGCGCTCTGCAGTGCCGACCGCTGTGGTCCCCCGTGGCAGGCGCGGAGAGGTCGAGGATCTCGGGCAGCGCCGAATCCGAATCGTAACGATCGATCGATGATCTTTTTCCGTCTCTTTTCGCCCCCGAATCCCGAGCGCTCCTGACGCGCCGGCAAGAGTCTACAGAGCTCGCATTGGATGTCGCAGTACGAACTCAATCCATCACCCGTCCGGCGATCGTGCCTGGCGGACGCAGTGCACCTAACCTTATTTAAGGAGGAACGGTCATGAGAGTTGGATGTAGAAGCGTCGCGCTAGCGACGGCGCTCGCGGCGGTGGTCGCGTTCGGTGCGACGGCACACGCGGCGACTGCAAACAAGTGCGCGTCCGGAAAGGTCAAGCTCGCCGGCAAGACGGCCGCTGGCATTCTGGGATGCTACGGCAAGGGCGCGGGGAAGACCGACAGCGCCGGCAATCCGCTCACCGTGGCGGCGTGCGTGTCGAAGGTGAGAGGCAAGTTCATCGTGGGCTCGCAGAAGATCGACTCGAAGCAGAAGGTCACCCCCCCTACCGATCCCAGCAACTGCCCCCATGCGACGGGCTTGACGCCGGGAACGGGTGACGAGGGCACGGTCATCCACGATCTCAACGGCGCGCTGAAAGACCTCGCGGACGACCTCGATCCCAATTTCCCGCATTGGACGATCCCGAGCGGCTCGATTGCCACCAAGGGCAGCAAGTGCACCGCCGGTAAGTACAAGTGCGTGGCCAAGCTCATGGGCGGTGTCGCCAAGTGCTACGGGAAGGCGCTCGGGGCCGGCTCGCAAGTCAATACCGCCGCTCCGGGCTGCATCGCCGGCGTCGAGGCCAAGTTCTCGGGCGGCGGCGTCGGCTGCATGGACAAGCTCGAGGCGAAGGAAGTGCCGCCGAAGTCGGACAACACGAACGTCTGCACGGCGGGCAACGGCGATGCGACGTCGCTGAAGAAGAAGGCGGAGCACTGGGTGTTCCACAACCAGGCGTTCTACGGCCAGACCGCATCGGCGGAACCGGCCGCGTGCGCGTCGCAGATCGATTTCCAGGGCACCTCGACGGACTGCATCCTCGACACCGGCTGGACGGGTAACGGCCACGACTCGACCGTCATCAGCGACGGCCATGTGAGCGTCACGGTCAACGGCTGCACCGGCGATGCCACCGCGCCGGCCTGCGGCGTGTGTACCTACGAGGGTGCGTACGAGAACGTGGCGGGTGAGTTCCAGGCCAACCGCTGCGTCGGCGACACCCGCAAGACCTGCGAGTGGGATGAGGATTGCCCCGGGGTCGGCCCGTGCCGGTATCATTTCGGTACGTACCTCCCGCTCGCCGCCGGCGGCATGACGACGTGCGTCCAGAACACGTTCGTCAGCGCCCTCACCGGTACGGCGGACTACGGGACGGGCGCCAGCACCGGCATCGCGCAGAATCAGTCGATCGTGTACACGGGCCTCACGCAATCGAATCCGTGTGCGCGGTGCGTCGGTGACGCTGCGAACGGCTCGTCGCCGAACGCCTCGTTCGGTACGACCAGCCTCGATTGCCGTATCACCGCGGGTGCCATCATCGCGACCCTGCCGATCAACCTCAACAACACCATGGGCACGAAGCATGCGACGCTCACCGCGTCGAATCCAAACTGCCGTGCGGCGGGCTTCACCACCAACAAGTGCCAGTGCGACACGTGCAGCGGTGGTGTACCGGGTCAGATCATAGTGTGCTCCAGCAACGCCGATTGCCCGGCCGGTGGAACCTGCGGCGGCAAGCGGTGCATCGGCACCAGCCCGAACATCGACGGCACGGTGTGCACCTTGAACTCGGACTGCCCGGGCGGCGCCTGCAACGTTCCGGGTGCGGCCACCGCTCCCAATCAGTGCGACGGCGGCTCCGGCGACTGCTTTGCCGATGCCGGAACGCCGAGCCCGAACGATCGCATCTGCGGCAGCGGCCCGTTCCAGCAGTTCTGCGGCCCGGTCGAGACGTTCCGCGGCTGCACCAGCAACGCGCAGTGTAACGTGGAGTGTGGCACCGGCGGCGCGTGCAGCGACACCTGCTCCGTGGGTCGTTTCCGTGATTGCTTCGACAACGGCGTCCTCGGTGAAGACGATGCCGCGACCGGCGCCGCCGATCCGCCGGTCGCCCATCAGTCGGATCCGAGGCTCGCGGCGCTCTTCTGCGTCGCTGGGACCAATTCCGGCGCCGTCAACGCGGCGAGCTCCAGGGCCACACCATCGACAACGGCACCATGTAGACTCCGTTCCCGCCTGCCGGCAGCGGCATTCCCCGCCGCCGGCCGCTTCGAAGGCCCCGGACGTCGCCCGACGTCCGGGGCCTTTCCTTTTCCACCCTCCTGGAAACGACGCTTTGCGGCATCGCCTGCGCCGTGATGGCGCAACTTTCACGAGTTTTTTATTGACATGAGCGATGCCACGGGCGCATCGTCCATGGACGCCAGTTCCGCACGGATGCTCATCCCGCTGCGGTCCGGCGTGTGCCGGCATGACCAACGTTACGGGATGTGAAGAGCCCCGCCCGCGTGTTGCGCTCTGCGCTCGCGACCCGCGTCGTCGTTTCGCCCTTACGCGACTCATGAGGAGGACAAGATGAGAGGATCCGTCGCTCGCGCCGTGCTCGGCGCCGCCTCGTTCGCCATGCTGCTCACGATGACCAGCCCCGCGTTCGCCGTCGACGACGATTTCAAGTGCCGCCAGACGATCGACAAGGGATTCGTGAATTACGTGAAGGCGATCAGCAAGATCACGCAGAAGTGCAACGACGCGTCCGTGAAGGCGGGTAACGGCGCCAGCGCGCCGGGCGGCAGCAACATCCCCGCGTGCGACACCGGCGGGAAGCTTCCGATCGCGTTGCAGAAGATGTCCGACAAGATCACCACGAAGTGCGACGACGCCGGGATCACGCCCAGTGGGATCGGCTGGCCGGCGACATGTCCGAACTTCGAAGGGGGAAGCTGCACCAACGCGATCACCAACGGCGCGTCGATCGCGACGTGCCTCGATTGCATCGGCAAGGCGGCCGTCGCCCAGGCGATGGACCTCTACTACGCCAGCTTGACGAACGGCGGCACGAACTCGGGGCTCATCAAGTGCCAGAGCACGATCGGCAAGACGACGACGAAGTTCCTGCAGGCAAAAGAGAAGTCGCTCACGAAGTGCCGCAATGCGATCGACAAGGGCAACGGCAGCCTGCCGTGCCCGGCGCCGGGCGACGGCAAGGCGGGACCGGCGATCGCCAAAGCCGAGTCGAAGAAGGTCACGTCGATCTGTAAGGCCTGCGGCACCGGCTCCACCGACGGCATGACGTGCACGTCGCAGGTCTTCAGCCCGAGCTCGATCGGCTTCCCGACGACGTGTCCGGCCGTCACGGTCCCGCACGGCGGGCCCGCCTGCGCGGCGGCGATCAACACGATCGACGACCTCGTGAAGTGCGTCGACTGCGTGACCGAGTTCAAGGTCGACTGCGCCGACGCGCTCTCGCGTCCCGACCAGGTTCCGTACCCGCCGGAGTGTCCCGGCGTGTTCGCGACACCGACC
>VBKW01000015.1 GCA_005879405.1 Deltaproteobacteria bacterium | reverse complement strand
CGTACTGCCCCGGGTCGGCACGCCGGAGATCGATCTGCGACGCCGGACAGAACGCGCGCACTCCGAGCACCTGGACGTCGAACCCGCCCTTGTTTTGCCCGCTGACCAGGCCCTCGACTGCGAGGCCGTGGGCGTGCGCCTGCTCGAGCTCGCCGGGCACGTGACCGCCGCGGCCGAGCGTGTGCTTGAGGACGATCGATCCCGAGTGGCTGCCGTCGTCGGTGACGGTCGCGGTCAGCTGATCGCCGACATTGATGCCGAGCTCGCCCGTCGTCGGGTCGCGAAACTCCGCGAGGTCGATGATCGCCTCCGCTTTCGCGCCGATCGCGACGAACGCCGTCGCCGGACCGATCGCGACGACGCGGCCGCGGACGACGTCGCCGGTCTGGACACGCGTCTGCGCCGGCTGCTCCGCCTCGCTCGCCGCGAGGAGCGCCGCGAAATCGTCGTCGGCGCCGGTCGCCGGCTCGGACGGACCACCCGCCGGCGATGGGTCGGTGGCCGCGGGCGTGGAAGCGTGGTCGGGATCGTTCGTTGCGGACATCGAACCTCCGGGGCGCCGGGATTATACCGGCCCCCGGAGATTTAGCGACCGGCGCCGGCCGGCGCCACCGCCGGAGGCGCGTCGCCACGCGCCGGCGCTCCTGCCGCGGCGTCGGCACGCGCCGGCTCGGTGTCGGCGCGTGCCGCCTCGGCGAGGATCTGGTCGAGAATGCGTTGCAGCGCGCGGCTGAGCGCCGCCGCGACGGCTTCCGGGTGGTGCGACTCGGCAGGCTCACTTTCGCTGTACGCGCGCTCGAGCACGACGCGCCCGCCGCGGGCGAGGCGCACGTCGAGCGCGAGCGCGCCGCGCCATGCGGCGGGCTCGTCGACCTCCTCGAGACGGCGGATGTTGCCCTCCAGCTCGAAGGGGACGCCCGACCCGCTACTGGCACGCTCGAAGTAATCGCGGGCGACCGTGCGGATCAGGTTGCGAGGATCCGCAGCCCAGCGATGGTAGGTGTAGTAGTCGAGCTGATACGGCGACGTGCGAAACGCGATGCGCTCGGTCGCGTAGGGCTGATCGCTGGAGATGGTGCCGATGTGGATCGGCGCACCGATCGTCGTCGACGGCGGCGCGGTGATCGCGAGCGTGTAGTAGCGGACGTTCGGGATCGAGCGCGCGAGCGAGCAGCCCGCGAGCGTCGCCGCGACGAAAAGAGCAGGGAAGGCACGCCTCATTTTTTGTCGAACTCCCGCGCCGGCACCTTGCGTCCCCAGAAGAGCACCGACGGATCGCTGCGAATGATGTCGAGGGTCTCCTGCAAACGCGTGGTGGTGGCGTTCAAGTCGGCCATGAGCGATCCGAGCGAGCCGCCCGTGCCGGAGATCTGCGACTGCGTCGTTTGCACCAGGGCACGGGTCGCGGTGACGGTCTCGTCGAGGTGGCGCAGCGTCGTCTCGACGCCGCCGAAGATCGTCTCGCGACGTCCGTACACGTCGGCGATCAAGCGGTTCAGGTTCTGCGTCGTCGTCGTGAGATCCCGCACCAGCTGCGCGAGCTGCTTGCCGGTATCCTCGGCGCGGAAGGTCGCCATCGTCGTGTTGAGGCTCTCGGCCACGCCGTGCAGGTCGGAGACGAACGCCGTCACCTTCGCGCTGTTGTCGGCGGTGAAGACCTGCTCCTCGAGCGTCTTCATGACGCGGCTCGCGCGGTCGGCGATGTCGGAGAGCTGATTGCGGAACTGCGCCAGCGACGTGACGTCGCCGCGAATCGTGCCGCCCGGCGGCAGGAGGTCGCCGGTGCCGCCCTGGAACTGGATGTACTGGATGCCGGTCACGAGCGAGCCGAGCATGACGGCCACGGTGTCGGTGCGCACGGGAGTCCCGGGCTCGACATCGACGATCACCGCGACCTTCGGCGGCAGATCGCGGGTGAGATAGATGTCGCGCACGCGGCCGACGACGACGCCCTGATACTCGACGTTGGCGCTGCGATTGAGGCCGCTCACCGAGTCCGTGAAGAGGATCGTGTAGGTGTCGACGGGTCGGAAGATCCGGGCGCCGGCGATCCAGAGGATGCCGCCGATCAGCAGCGTGCCGGCGACGAGGACGAAGATGCCGACGCGCATGGTGTCGCGGCGAGTCCGCGCCTCGCCACTCGTCACCTCGACCATCGCCGCTCCACCGCACCAGGTGCCGTCAGTCGGGCCATCGCTCTCCCACCGTCCTCACCCGCGCCACTCCAGCGCGTCGACCAGGCTCCGCCGCTCGCCTTGCGGCAAGAGCTCGCGGCGGAAAAACGCTTGTACGCGGACGTCGGAATTGGCGCGCACCTCGTCGAGCGTGCCGCTCGCGATCACCGTGCCCGTGGCGAGCATGAGGGCGCGATCGGTGATCGTGTTGATGCTGCCGAGCTCGTGCGTGACGCAGACGATCGCCATGTCGCCGCGCGCCTTCAGACTGAGGACGAGCTCGTCGATCGCGCGCGCGGTCGTCGGATCGAGACCGGCCGTGGGCTCGTCGAGGAGGAGGAGCCGCGGCTCGAGCGCGATCGCGCGCGCGATGCCGGCGCGCTTGCGCATGCCGCCCGAGAGCTCCGACGGCATCTTGCTTCCCGCGCCCGCGAGGCCGACGCGCGCGAGCCGCATGCGTGCGAGCATGAGCGCGGTCGGCTCGTCGAGCTGCCAATGCTCGATGATCGGCAACGCGACGTTTTCCGCGGTCGTCATCGAGTTGAGGAGCGCCGCCTCCTGGAACGCGAGGCCGACGTCGCGGAGGATGTCCTCGCGCTCGGTGTCGCTTGCCGCATTGATGTCGCGGCCGCCGATCAGCACGCGGCCCTTCCGCGCCGCGACCAGCCCGACGATGCAACGGAGGAGCGTGCTCTTGCCCGACCCGGTGGCGCCCAGCACCACGAGGATCTCGCCGGCGTCGACCGTGAGCGAGACGCCGTCGAGGATCGTCGCCTCGCCGTAGCCAGCGACGAGATTCTCGACGACGAGCGGGTGCGTGCTGTTCTCGCGCGTCATTCCGGCGGCTCAATCGGTCACGTAGAAGAACGCGGTGAAGCACGCGTTGGCGACGATGCAGGCGATGATCGAGGTGACGACGGCGGACGTCGTCGCGCGCCCGACGGCCTCGGGGCCGCCGCGGACGGAGAAGCCGCGGTAGACGCCGATCAGGCCGATCAGCAGCCCGAAGACGACGCTCTTCACGAGCCCGGTCACAGATACCCGCCGCCGATACCGGCGACGTTACTGATCACCGTGAGCAGCGGCATCATGCAGACCAGCGCCAAGACCTTCGGCACGACCAGAAAACGGATCGGGCTGAGCGCCATCGTCCGCATGGCGTCGATCTCCTCGGAGATCACCATCGTGCCGATCTCGGCCGCGATCGCCGAGCCCGACCGTCCGGAGACGATGATCGCGGTGATGAGCGGGCCCATCTCGCGCGTCATCGAGATGCCGACGAGGTTGGCGACGAAGATCTGCGCGCCGAATTGCCGCAGCTGCTGCGCGCCGTTCAACGCCAAGACGATGCCGAGCAGAATCGACATGAACGCGACGATCGGCACCGCCTCGCTGCCGACGAGCGCCATCTGCTGCACCGTGCGGTCCCATTTGATGCCGCGCCGCCCGAACGGCCGCGCCAGTTCCGCCGCCGTCTCGGTGAGGAGGGTGCCGACCTCGCCGAGCGCGTCGGCGGCGTCGAGCGCGCGCTCGCCGATCACCTCGATCGGATGGCGCCGCGGCCGCGGCGCTCCGTCGCCGAGGATCGCCGGGTCGACGTCGGTGAGAGTCCGCCGCGCCCCCTCGCTGAGGTTCGCGAGTCGTACATCGATCCCGGCGGCACGCGCCTCGGCGATCACGCGCAGGAGACGCGCTGCGCCGAGCGGGTCGAGGGCATCGAGCGCGGCGCAATCGAGGACGACGGTCGTGCCGCGATGCTGGTGCAACACCGTGCGCCGAATCTGCGCGAGGCTGTCGTTTTCGATCCGCGCGGGCAGCGGGCACCGTATCGGTTCCGTGTTCACGTTCCACCCATTATTGCCCGAAAGGCAGATGCGGGCGAGCAGCCAAACGGGTCGATATCATGGAGATCTGATCGCGCTTGACCAACACACGAAAAGGCAGAATGTGGATCGCATGGTGATCAGCGGCCACTCGTGGTGGAGAAGGGTGCATACCGTGACACGCGTCGCGTGGCTCGGGGTCCTGCTCGCGCTTGGCGGTACCGTCTACGGATGCGGAGATGGCGGTGGCAATTGTGCCTCCGGACCAACGGCGATCGCGACACCGACCGTGACTACGACGCCTGCCGCGGACATGAGTTAGCGGGTTCCCTTTCGCGGCCCGATGCGCTGAGATGCGCCGCGATGACGCCGTCCGACCGCGCATTGTACGAGTCGAAACGCGTCTCCGTCGCGGACCTGACGGCGCGGCTCGACGGCGTCGAGTCGCTGGTGACGGGCCTCATCACCGGGCAGGCGCGGGCGGTGCTGCGGGCGATCGGGCCGCGCGATCCGGCGCGGCCGCTGGCGCTGTACGTCGGACTCCTCGTCGAGCCGTATCCCTGTCTACGCGATCCGGCAGTGCGGGTCGTGAGCGGGTTTTTTGGGCCGATCGAGCGGATGGCGCGTGCGGCGGGGCTCGGGGTCGAGTTTCTGCCGTCGGACTTTCACGGTTTCGAGCGCCTGACGTTCGCGCTCCGGCCGCGGGCGGTCGCGGCGCCGGTGTCGCCGCCGGACGACGAGGGCTTCTGCTCGTTCGGCCTGCACGCGGGGGCAATCTTCGGGCCGTTCCTCGAGGCCGCGCGCGATCCGACGCGGCTCGCGATCGCGGAGGTGAACCCGCACGTGCCGTGCGTGCTCGGCCTCCCGGAGTTCGGCGGCCACCGCGTGCACGTCCGCGACCTCGATGTCATCGTCGAGGATGACACGCCGCTCGTCACGATCCCCTACGCGCAGCCGCTGGCGGAGGAGCGTGCGATCGCCGGTTTCGTCGGCGAGCTCGTGGAGGACGGCGCGACGCTGCAGTTCGGCATCGGCGGCATTCCGAACGCGGTTGCGGAGCTGCTCTGCGAAGCGGAGAAGGGCGACTTCGGCGTCCACAGCGAGATGTTCGCCGACGGCATCATGCGCCTCCACCAGGCGGGGAAAGTCGTCAACCGCAAGGGCCTGCACGACGGCTATTCCATCGCGACCTTCGCCGGCGGCAGCGAGCGCCTGTATCGCTGGCTCGATCGGAACCCGAACGTGCGCATGTTGCCGGTCGCGGCCGTGAACGATCCGCCGCAGCTCGCGCGCATGCGAAGATTCACGGCGATCAACGCCGCGCTCGGGATCGACTTGCACGGACAAGTCGTCGCCGATGCCGTCAACGGGCGGCAGTACTCCGGCATCGGCGGTCACGAGACGTTCACGATGGGCGGCCGGCAAGCCCCGGGCGGGAAGTCGATCATCTGCGTGCGTTCGACGTTCACGACCGCGGGCGAGCGCCGCTCTTCGATCGTCGCCGCACTGCCCGCGGGCACCGTCGTCACCACGCCGCGCCACCAAGTGCACTACGTCGTCACCGAGTGGGGGATCGCCGAGCTCGAGGACCGCTCCGATCGCGCTCGTGTCGACGCGCTCATTGCCGTCGCGCACCCGGACTTCCGCGCTGACCTGCGGAAGGCATGGCACGAGCTGTGAGCGCATCGCCGGATCACCGTCGACTTGACAATTCCTTCGTGAT
>VBKW01000174.1 GCA_005879405.1 Deltaproteobacteria bacterium | reverse complement strand
TCGCGGCGAAATGGCTTGACGACGTAGTCGTCAGTACCGACCGCGAACGCCTTCGTGACGTGTTCCTCGCCCTGCTGCGCGGTGAGCATCAGTACCGGCAGGAAGGCGGTGCGCACGTCCGAGCGCAGGCGGCGGCATACCTCGAAGCCGTCGATCTCAGGCATTTGGAGATCGAGGACGACGACGTCGGGTCGCTCGACCGCGATCCGCTCGAGGGCCTCCTTGCCGTCGCAGGCTGTCACGACGGAGAGACCGAGATCGGAGCGCTCCAGCGTGATCCGGACGATGTCGCGAATCGCCTCGCTGTCGTCGACGACCAGCGCCTTATAGCTGCGCTGCCGCGCCGGCGGACGCCCGGGAGCGTCGACGTCGGCCGCCGCCCGTTTCACCGCGCCAGGCTTGATGCCGCAATAGGGACACGAGGTCCACCCGGCCGTGAGAGGCTTGCCACAGCCGCTACACGTCGCCCGCAGCTCGGTGCCACAGTGCGGGCAGACGCTGTACTCGTCGACCACTTCGCGCTCACAGCCGGGGCAGCGCGGCGCGTAGTCGTTCACCTGGACGACGCGCAAGACCTCCTCGGGTGTGGTCACGCCGGCGAGGAGCTTCTCGCGCGCGTCATCGATGACGCCATTGTGCCCTTCCTTGCGCGCCTGCTGTCGAATGATGCTCTCGCCGGCATTGCTCTCGATCAGCTTCGTGAGCGCGGGCGTGATCGGTACGACCTCGTAGACGCCGATGCGGCCGCTGTACCCGGTCTGACGGCACGTCATGCAACCCGTGCCGTGGCGGATCTGTGCGGCCGCGGCCTCGTCCACGCGGAGCAGCCGTCGGGTGTCGTCGGCGGTAACGTACGGCTCGCTGCACGCCGGGCAGCAGCGGCGCACCAGCCGTTGGGCGACGACGAGGTGCACGGTCGATGCGACGACGGAGGACTCGATGCCGAGATCGATGAGGCGCGTCACCGCCGCGCTGGCGTCGTTCGTGTGCGCGGTAGTGAGCACGAGATGCCCGGTCTGCGCCGCCTGCATCGCGATCTGCGCCGTCTCCTCATCGCGGATCTCACCGATGAGGATGACATCGGGATCCTGACGGAGGACGGAGCGCAACACCCCCGCGAACGTGAGCCCCTGCTTGTCGTTCACCTCGACTTGGTTGATGCCTTTCAGCTGGTACTCGATCGGATTCTCGATCGTGACGATGTTGAGGTTCGGCGAGATCTTTTCGCGCAAGAGCGCGTAGAGCGTCGTGGTCTTGCCGCTGCCCGTTGGACCGGTCACCAAGATCAACCCCTCGGGCTTGGCGATCGCGTCCCGCATTTTCTGCAGATCGCTGTCGCTGAAGCCGAGGCGATCGAGCGCCTTGATACCGGTGGCGGCGTCGAGGATCCGTAGCGTGATCTTCTCGCCGTTGTGCGCCGGCAGGCTCGAGACCCGCAGGTCGACGACACGGTCCTGATAGCGCAGCTGGATGCGGCCGTCCTGCGGCAGGCGGCGCTCGGTGATGTCGAGCTTCGCCATCACCTTGAGGCGCGCGACGAGCGCATTCTGCACCCACTTTGGGAAGCGGAACGACTCCTCGAGAATGCCGTCGATGCGGTAGCGGACCGCGACCGCGTCGGTGGCGGGCTCGACGTGCACGTCACTGGCGCGGCTCTTGATGCCCTCGATGAGAATCAGGTCGGCGAGCTTCACCACCGGCGGCAGCTCGGCCTCTTGGGCGACCTTGCGGAGATCGTTGCCCGGATCATGCAGCTCGGTCACCGTCACCGACTCGTCGGGAACGTGCTGCAGGAACTGGTCGAGCGACTCCTGCAGGCGGTAGACGTGCGCGAGGCCGTCGCGGATCTCCGAGCGGGAGGCGACCACCGCCTTCACGCGCTTGCCGGTCGCGAACTCGACGGCCTTGAGCCCGTCGAGGTCGAGGGGGTTCGCGGTCGCGACCTCGATCGTGCGCCCGTCGACTCGGAGCGGCACGATCTCGTAGCGAGTGGCGACCGCTTCCTTCAGCTCGCGCGCCAGTCCGGGGTCGAAGGGGTACGCCGTGAGGTCGATTTGCCGCAGGCGGAGCGTCGCCGCCATCAGCGCCGCGAGATCGCGCTCGCTGATGATGCCGGCGGCCTCGAGGGCCTCGGCGATCGGCAGGCCCTTCTCTTGCGCCTCCTTCTCGAGACGGACGACGTCGGCGGCGGCAATCTTGCCCTCGCGCTGCAGGAAACGGAGCAGCGACCGTTGCGCTTCGGAGGGCTTCGACGCAGGGGTGCTCATGAGTCTCCGCACAGGCCGAGCACGTTTCAGGCCACCGGTGTCGCGCGCGCGCGGCCATCATTTCCTACGTCGGGTCGCCGCACTACGGAGGGCCGGCCGCCAATTCTCACCTGTCCGGGTGCCAAGAAAGTGTCGCGGCGCTTTGCGGCGACGCCTGGCGTCGGTTTTCTTCCTGCGCGCACGCAGATCGCG
>VBKW01000175.1:7087-30945 GCA_005879405.1 Deltaproteobacteria bacterium | reverse complement strand
CGAGCCGTTCTTCACGACCCGTCCGCGCGGCACCGGCCTCGGTCTCGCCGTCGCACGGCAGATCGTCGAGGCGCACGGCGGCCGGATCGCGGTCGCGGATCGGCCCGGCGGCGGCGCGCGCTTCGTCATTCGGCTGCCGATCGCGAGCCCGGCGGCGAGGGCGGCGTGACTCCGCGCGTCCTCATCGTCGACGACGAGGAGCGGATGGTCGGTGTCGTCGCCGCCGCGCTCGGGCGCGCCGGGTGGGAGTGCGAGGGCTGCGCGAGCGGCGAGGACGCCCTCGCCGCGCTCGAGGCGCGCGGCGCCGACGCGGTCGTGACCGACTGGAAGATGCCGCAGATGGACGGGATCGAGCTCCTGCGCCGCTTGCACGCGAAGCGCCCGGGTCTGCCGGTCATCCTGCTCACCGCCCACGCCAGCATCCCCTCGGCAGTCGCGGCGATGCGCGAGGGCGCGTTCGACTACGTGACGAAGCCCTTCGACAACGACGAGCTGCGCGCGATCGTCGCCCGCGCGCTCGAGCTGACGCGGCTCGAGCGCGAGAACCGCTGGCTGCGCCAAGAGGTCGAGGGCCGCTACGCCGGTGATCAAGTCATCGCCGAGAGCACGCGCAGCCGCGAGCTTCTGGCGCTCGTGCGCCGCGTCGCGCCGAGCCGCGCGACGGTGCTGATCCAAGGCGAGAGCGGCACCGGAAAGGAGCTCGTCGCGCGCCTCCTGCACTACTGGAGCGAGCGCGTCGGACGGCCGTTCATCGCGGTGAACTGCAAGGCGTTCGCCGAGGGCGTCCTCGAGAGCGAGCTCTTCGGCCACGAGAAAGGCGCCTTCACCGGCGCCAGCGCCGCCCGCGCCGGATGCTTCGAGCGCGCCTCGGGTGGCACGCTCTTCCTCGACGAGATCGGCGAGATCGGCGGCGACTTTCAGGCGAAGCTCCTGCGCGTCTTGCAGGACGGCGAGGTGTTGCGGGTCGGCGGCGCCGAGCCGCGCACCGTCGACGTGCGCGTCGTCGCGGCGACCAACCGCGTGCTGCGCGACGAGGTCGCCGCCGGCCGCTTCCGCGAGGACCTGTATTTCCGACTGAACGTCATTCCGATCCAGCTCGCGCCGCTGCGCGAGCGCCGTGAGGACATTCTGCCGCTCGCGCGGCATTTCCTGCGCCGCCACGCCGCCGACGCCGGGCGGCCGCTCGCGTTCACCGCCGACGCCGAAGCGGCGCTCCTCGCGCACGCGTGGCGCGGCAACGTGCGCGAGCTCGAGAACGCCGTCGAGCGCGGCGTCGTCCTCGCGCGCGGGGACGCCATCACACCGGAGGACCTGCTGCTCGAGGAGACGCCGGCCGGACCCGGCGGCGACGACGGGACGTTGCAAGCGACGCTCGACCGCGCCACGGCAACGCGCATCCGCGACGCGCTCGCCGCCGCCGGCGGCCACCGGACCGAGGCCGCGCGCGCGCTCGGCATCGACCGCACGACGCTCTATCGGCTGATGAAACGCTACAGTCTTCCGGGGTGAGGCGCGCATGAGTGACGAGCACCTGATCCTCGAGCGCGCGGACGGCTTCGCCGTCCTCACGCTGAATCGCCCCGCGAAGCGGAACGCGCTCACGTTCGCCATGCGGCGGGCGCTCACCGCCGCGCTCGCGACGCTCGCCGCCGCCGACGACGTCGCGTGCGTCGTCCTGACCGGCGCCGCGCCCGATTTCTGCGCCGGCATGGACTTCACGGCGTTCGGTGGCGACGCCGCCAATCGCCGTGAGATCGTCGAGTCGTCGACGGCGCTCTTCGCCGCGCTCGGCAGCTTCCCTAAGCCGCTCGTCGCCGCGGTCGAAGGGCGCGCGCTCGGCGGCGGCCTCGGACTCGTCCTCGCGTGCGACGTGCGGATCGCCGCCCAGAGCGCCGTCTTCGGCGTCCCCGAGGTCCGCTTCGGGGCCGCCGGCGGCTTCGCCGCCCTCCGCGCCGCGGTCGGCGACGGCCCCGCCCGCGAGCTCGCCTTGACCGCCCGCTCGTTCGCCGCCGACGAATCCTATCGTCTCGGCATGCTCGCGGAGGTCGTCGACGACGGCGCGGCACTCGCCCGCGCCCGCGCCGTCGCTCGCGACCTCGTGGCGCTGCCCAGGCGCGGCCTGATGCTACAAACCGAGATCATCCGCGCGACGGCCGGCAAGTCGCTGGCCGACGGCATCGCCTATGAAGCCGAGGTCTTCCGCCGCGAAGTCCTGAAGCGCGGCTAGCAAAATCGCCGGCATCGGTTCACCCTGTGGCCAATGCCGGCAGCCGGGAGCGACTATTCCCGTTGCTCGTCGTCGGCCTCGTCGGGGCGGCGTATCACAACGCCCTCCGCACGCCGTTCGTCTTCGACGACGTCGAGATCGTCGAGACGCGCGCGTTGCACAACCTCTGGTCGCTGCGCCCGCTGATCGGCACGACGCGGCCGCTCGTACAGCTCTCGCTCGCGGCGAACTACGCGCTCGGCGGCCTGAACGTCGTCGGCTACCACGCGGTCAACGTGACGATTCACGCGTTGGCGGCGCTGACGCTCTTCGCCCTCGTGGCATGGACGCTGCGGTCGCCGCGGCTCGGCACGCGCTGGCACGACGCGGCGGCGGGAATCGCGCTCGCCGTCAGCGCGCTGTGGGCGGTGCATCCGCTGCAGACCGAGAGCGTCGCGTACGTCGTGCAGCGATCGGAGTCGCTGATGGGACTCTTCTATCTCCTGACGGTGTACTGCGTCGCACGTGGGGCCGCCTCGCCGCACGCGCGACGCTGGTACGCCGCCGCGGCCGTCGCGTGCGCGCTCGGGATGCTGACGAAACCCGTCATGGTGACGGCGCCGATCACCGTCCTGCTCTACGACCGCGCGCTCCTCGCCGGCTCGTGCCGCGATGCCTGGCGCGCGCGCCGCGGGCTCTACGTCGCGCTCGGGGCGACGTGGAGCATCCTCGTGTGGCTGCTCGCGGGCGCGCACGAGTCCGCGGCGACCGCCGGGTTCGGCATGCGTGATCTCACCGTCGGTGAGTACCTGCGCAGCCAACCGGGCGTGATCCTCCACTATCTGCGGCTGGCGCTCTGGCCGCGCGGTCTCGTGCTCGACTATGCGTGGCCGGTCGCGCACGGCGCGCTGGCGGTCGCCGCCCCGGCGCTCGTCGTCGCTGCGCTCGTCGCCGCGACGGTGTGGGCGTTTCGCCGGCGGCCGGAGGTCGCCTTTCTTCCCGTCGCGTTCTTTCTCACCCTCGCCCCGAGCTCGAGCGTCATTCCGATCAAGGATCTCGCCTTCGAGCATCGCATGTATCTGCCGCTCGCCCCGCTCGTCGTGCTCGCCGTCGTCGCCGGCCTCGTGCTGCTCGACCGCACAGCGCTTGCGGTGGATCGGCGCCGCCGTGTCGGCGCCGCGCTCGCCCTGGCGCTCGCGGTCGTGGCGACCGCGCTCACGATCGCCCGCAACCGCGACTACACTACCCCGGTCACGATGTGGACCGACGTCGTGACGAAGCGCCCCGCGAACGCCCGCGCGCGCAACAACCTCGGCGACGCGCTGTACGACGAGGGGCGACTCGACGACGCGATCGCGCAGCTGCAAACGGCACTCGAGCTCGATCCCGCGTACGCCGACGCCCACAACAACTTCGGACGCGCCCTCCTCGCGCAGGGCCGCTACCAAGAAGCGGAGGCGCATCTCCGAGAAGCCCTGCGTCTCGATCCGAGCTCCGCCCACGCCGAGAACAACCTCGGCGTCACACTCGCGCGCCTCGGACGACGCGCCGAGGCGCAGGCGCACCACGAGGCGGCACTGCGCCTCGATCCCGCGTATGCCGACGCGCACAACAACCTCGGGACGGAGCTCGCCGACGGCGGGCGCTACGACGACGCGATCGCCCAGTATCGCGAGGCGATACGCCTGAAACCGGACTACGCGGGAGCGTACGCGAACATCGGCAACGTGCTCCTCCGTCGCGGCGACGCCGCGGAGGCGGAGCAATACTATCGCGAAGCGCTCCGCATCAGCCCGAGCTACGCCGAAGTGCACTACAACTTGTCGCTCGCCCTCGCCGCCGCGGGGAAGCAGGACGAGGCGAAGCAGCATCTCGACGCGGCGGTGCGCCTGAACCCCGGGCTCGCCCACGGTGTCGCGTCGCCGCCGCGCTAGCCTCGCGCGGCGCTGAAGCCGCGAAAGGCGCGGACACGAGCTACGCTACCGCTCGCCAGCGAGCGTCGGATCGATCTGCAACGCCTTCTCGACGAAGCGATCGCCGTCGGCGGTGTTGCCCATCTGGCGGAGCGCCATTCCTTTGTTCAGGTACGCCGTCGCGTTGCCGGGATCGCGGCTGATGGCGCGGTCGAAGAGCTCGACGGCGCGCTCCGAGTCTCCGCTCATCCCGTAGACGATGCCGAGCTTCGTCATGAGGGAGACGTCGTCGGGCGCGAGACGCAAGCCGTCCTCGAGGTACGCACGCGCTTTCGGGAGATCGCCGAGGTCCTTGGCGTAGATCTCTCCCAACGCGCCGTATGCCGCCGCGCTCGGAGCCTCGGCGAGAGCCATCTCGAACGCGCGGACGGCGGTGCGGACGTCGTCGTGCTGCGCCGCTTGCGCGGCGACGTACTCGACGTTGCTCGCGACGTCGCGATTGTGCGGCTTCTTCGCGAAGCATTGGGCGTAGTAGTCGAGCGCTTCCGGGTATCTTCCCGATTGCGCGAGCGCGTACGCCATCATGCTCAGCGCCTCGAAGTAGATGGGGTGAATGCGCAGTGACGCTTGCAGGTGCTCGATCGCACGCGCGAGGTTGTCGCGCCGCGCCGCGCCCCGGCTCTCGTCGTCGGCCATCTCCAAATAGATGTACCCCGCAACCGCTTGCGCGCGGGCGCTGTCCTTGGAGGTCACGACGTCGGTCAGTGCGAGCGTCGCATCGTCGCGCCAGGCGAAGTTGCGGGCGAACGCCGTGCTCGCACCGGCCGCTATCACGATCACGCTCACGGCTGCCGCGACGGTTGGGTTCCGCACGTAGGTGGCGAGCATCCACGCGAGCAGCAGACAAAACGCGAGCGACGCGACGTAGAGGAACCGCTCGTACATGAACGTGTACACGACGAACAGCAGATTGCTGTAGAGCGCGAAGGTCGCGATGTAGAGCGCGATGCAAAACGCGACGACGGTCCGACGTGGCGTACCGGCAACGAGCAGGGCCACAAGCCCGCCGTGAACGATGAGCGACGCGATGACAATCGGGTGCGAAAATTCGACCAACGGCACGTGGTAGGGGTAGTAGTCGTGAGTGAGCGGATAGGGCACGAACAGCAGCTTCAGATACCAGAGCCAGGTGAAAACGATCGTCGCGAACTTCTGCTGCGTCGTCGCGAACAGAAAGGGATTGCTCATAAGGGACTGCGCCGCCGCGACCTCGCCCCTTCCGACCACCAGGAAACGGACGAGGAGGTACACAAACGCAGTCGCGAGCAGCGGAACCGTGCGTCGCAAGATCGTCGCGGGCGGTGTGCGCTCGAAAAACCAGAGGATCAACGGCCCGACCGCGACGAAGCTGATCGCCGTTTCCTTGCTCAGGAGGCTGAGAAAGAGGAGCGCGCATCCCGCGATCATCGCGCTCGATTCGGTCGTGCGCACGTAGTGGAGCCAGTACAACAGCGCGCCGAGACCGAACAGCAAGCTCAAAAGGTCGTCGCGGCCTTTGATGTTGGCGACGACCTCGGTATGCAGGGGATGCACGGCGAAGAACGCGGTCCCGAGAAACGCGACGTCACGATACCAAGGCTCCGTCGCAGACCGAGGAAAGAGCTGCCGAAGCAGCGCCAAGAGGAGGAGCGTCGTCGCCGCGTAACAGAGGACGTTGATGACGTGCGAGACAGCCGGGTTCTTCCCGAAGGCCTGGTATTCGATCGCGTGGGTCGCCAACGCAAGCGGCCGGTACCGGCCGCCGACGCCGACCGCGGTGTCGGAGCCGTAGGAGCCGGCGACCATGTCGTGCCTGAAGATGTCTTTCAGCCCCGCGATTCCCTGCAGCGTGAATTTGTTCGCGGTAATCACGATCTTGTCGTCGAGCGCGTAATCGAACCACGGCGTGTTGCCGTACGTGACCACCGCGAGGGCGACCACTACGAGCGAACGAAAGCGCGACGACGAAGCGGGCGAGGGCGGCGAATGACGCTGCGGTGCACGAGGCAAGCACGCCATGATACAAATCGCCGGTCGCGGTGCGCAACATACGCGAGCGCCACGTGAGCGCGCTCGAGACGCTGGTGTCGCGCATGCGCGAGCAGGCCGGTTGGTGCCGGCGGCTCGGCTCGCCCCTCTACGCGCATCTGATGGAGCAGATCGCCGTCGACCTCCTGGCCGGCGGCCCGTCGCGCGACGTGCTCGCCGGCCACGAGGACGATCCGCTCACGTCGGCGCTGGCGCTGCGGCTGCTGGGCGCCGTGCACCGCATGGCGCTCGACGGCCGCGCACCCGCCGTCGCGGCGCATTTCCCGTCGGCCGGCGGTGCCGACCGCGGCGATGTGTGGCCGGCCGTCCGCGATCTCTTCGCCGGCCACCGCGACGTCCTCTGCACCCTCCTCGAGCGTCCGGTGCAGACGAACGAGGTCGGGCGCTGCGCCGCGCTCCTCGGCGGCTTCGTCACGGTCGCCGCGGAGACCGGCCTGCCGCTCGCGCTGGTCGAGATCGGCGCCAGCGCGGGCTTGAACCTGCGCTGGGATCGATTCCACTACGAGGCCGCCGGCGCGACGTGGGGCGACTCGACGTCACCCGTCCGCATGGCGTGCGACTTCACGGGCCCGTATCCACGCCGCGACGTCGCCGTGCGGGTGGTCGCGCGCGACGGCTGCGACACGAATCCCCTCGACCCGGCGAGCGACGACGGCGCCCTCACGCTGCAGTCGTACGTGTGGCCGGATCAACTGGAGCGCCTGACGCTCTTGCGCGCTGCGATCGAGGTGGCGCGCACCGTACCGGCGCGCGTCGACGCGACCGATGCCGGCGCCTGGATCGGGCGCCATCTCGCCGCGCGCCCGAGCGGCGTCGCGACCGTCGTCTATCATTCCATCGTCTGGCAGTACCTGACCCGCGACACGCGCGCCGCGGTGAAGGACGCGATCCTCCGCGCCGGGACCGCCGCGACGCGGGAGGCACCGCTCGCCTGGCTGCGCCTGGAGCCGGTCGGCCGCGAGGGGCCGTTCGAGGTCCGGCTCACGTCGTGGCCGGGCGGCGCGGAGCGTCGCCTCGCGGAGAGCAGCCCGCACGGTCGCGAGGTGCGCTGGTACGCGAGCTGATCGCCGGACCGACGTCGCGCCTCCGATGCGACGTCGGCTGCATCATCTCGCACATACGATCGCGTTCGCGGCGGAACCATACGTCGCGATTATGACGATGATTACGGCTACTCCGGGTCGGCGATATCAGTAAAAATTGACGTCTGGCGTCGCTATCGCCCGAAGGAGCGCCCGATGTCCGTCCCCCTGCGGAGCATGTGCGGTCTCGCGATTCTCGCGGTCGTGTTGGCGGCGCAATCCGCCAGCGGCAACATCAGCGTCAACTGCGCGCCGAGCGGCAGCGTCACCCTCTCGAATCCGAATCCGCCGTTCCTCGGCTCGAGCGTGACCGCCATCCCGTCGCACGGCGTAATCGAGCAGTCCGTGAACGGCGGCGCGTTCGTGATCAAAGGCGTCGGCGACCCGATCTCGTGGGCGGCCAACTCGATCGTCAACTACCGCAATACGAGCGCTGCGGCATCCGACTCCTTCAGCATCGGCGGCTTCGTCTTCGACGTCACGATCGTCGCCGGACCGCCGCCGACACCGACCACGACGACGACCCAGGACGTGACGATCACGTGGAACGCGGCGGACCAAGCCATCAACGTCTCGGCGCAGGTGTCACCGATTCCGCCGTCGGGCACGGTGACGTTCTCCATTCCCGGCGCCGGCAGCAACGCCGTCGCCAGCGTGAATGCGCAGGGCTCGGCGACGACGAACTTCGTCGTCACCGGCGGCACGCCGTCAGGCAACTACACGATCACCGCCACCTTCCACGGACCGGCGAACTACGCGAGCAGCTTCGGCACCGCGACGTTGCACATCAACTTCTTCATCACCGACACCACCCCCGCGCACGACACGACGATCTACAATCCCGCGGCGCACGGCATGACTCTGCATGCGGCGGTGACGAGCCAGTTCGGCGGCACGGTCGCGGTCGGCAAGGTGACGTTCACGGTCTACGACGGCGTGAACGTGCTCGGCGTCCCGGTGCAGTCGGGCACCGTCGCCGCCAACGCCGCGAGCGCGAGCTTCACCGTGCCCGCCGGCACGCCCGCCGGCGACTACTCGGTCACCGCCGACTACAGCGGCGGCGGCAACTTCCTGCCGAGCACGGGCTACGGCACCATGACCGTGAACAAAGCCGATCAGGTGATCGGCTTTGGGCCGCTCGCCGACGTGCAGTATGGCGTCGCGCCGTTCGCGATCAGCGCCACCCCCGGCGCGACCGGAAACCCGGTGACGTTCTCCGTCGTCTCCGGACCCGGAATGCTGCAGGGCAACATGCTGACCGTGACCGGCGGCGGCATGATCACGCTGCAAGCGGACGAGGCCGGCGACGCGAACTACAACGCCGGCGTCGCACAGACGACCCAGAACGTGACGCCGGCGCCGCTCACCGTCACCGCGGACCCGCAGACGCGCCTCTACGGCGCGGCGAACCCGACGCTGACGTTCAGCGCCGCCCCCTTCCTGAACGGCGACACCGCGGCGACGACGCTCACCGGCGCGCTCGCGACTGCGTCGCCGTCGAGCCCGGTCGGGTCGTATCCGATCACGCAGGGCACGCTCGCATCGACGAACTATGCCATTACCTTCGTCGGCAGCACGCTGACGGTGACGAAGGCGACGTTGAGCGTCGTCGCGGATCCACAGTTCCGCATCGTGGGCGCGCCGAACCCGGCGCTCACGTACTCTTTCAGCGGCTTCGTCAACAACGACGACGCGAGCGCCGTGGGCGGCGCCGCGCAACTCCAGACCTTTGCCGACGACGCGAGCCCGCCCGGCGACTACTCGATCATGTTCAGCGGAACGTCGCTCAGCGCCGCGAACTACATGTTCGATCTCGTGAACGGCGTCCTGCACGTCGCGAATCCGCCGGGTAGCCAGGTCGACGGTGTCGACGCCGCGAGCTGCGACGCGACCGACTTGACAGTCCACTGGTCGCGCACCGACGGGGAGACCGATCCTGTGACCTACTCCGTCTACGTGTCCGAGAACGGCGGCCCCTACCTGCCGATCGTCACCGACACGACCGACACCTCGGCGCCGTTCGCCGGCACGCTCGGCTCGACGTACGGCTTCTATAGCGTCGAGAAAGATCAGGTCGGCAACCTCGAGCAGCCGCCGGTGACTCCTGACATCCAGTACGTGATCGCCGCCTGTGACGGCAACGACTTCGCGGTCACGAAGATCAAGGCGCCGAAGACGGTGGCGTTGACGCAGAACGTCCCGGCGAAGGTCGTCCGCGTGAAAGTGGAGATCCAAAACCGCAGCCCGCATCCGGAGACGGTGTCCGACCTCCTCACGCTCGCGAAGCTCGTGCACTTCGACGTCGGCTCGAACGGCCTCGGCTGCGTGCCGCCGGTGGCGCTGATCCATGCCGGCAAGCCGCAACACAAGCTGCCGCTCACGCTCAAGCCCAAGGCGAAGGTCCAGGTGCTCTTCGACCTGCCGATCGCGTGCGCGAACGACGCCACGAAGGGTGCCGGCCACGAGGACTATCGCCTGAGCGCGCAAGTCTTCCATTCCGCGCTCGGCAGCGGCGACGCCCACCCGGCCGACAACGGCTGCCCGCGCACCGTGTCGCCGCCCGGCGAGATCGACCCGTTCCCGAACGGCAAGATCCTCGACAAGGGCTGCGGCGCGAAGAAGCCCGACAAGACGCTCGGCCTGCCACTCTTGCTCGACGTACTCGTGAAGCCGTGATCCGGCGGACGTGATGCCGCGCGGCTTTTCGACTCGCGTCAGGAGCCGGAGACGGCGGGCTTCGGAGCCGGGTAATCGCCGCGCGGGACGTCGACGATCATCGCGGTCAACCGTTGGACGACCTGGTCCGCGGCGCCGGCGCCGTTGTCCATGAAGATGACTTTTCCTTGTGCGTGGTCGGCGACGTACTTGAGCGCGTCGGTGTACTCGAGAAAGAGCAGAAAGCTCTGGTTCACACCCGCGTCCTTGAGGGTTTCCGCCGCCTCTTTCATTCCCTCGGCGACGTTCTTGCGGAAAAGCGCGAGCCCCTCGCCGCGGAGCGCCGCCGCCTTCTTTTCGGCTTCGGCACCGATCGTCTTGAAGGCCGCTTCGGCCTGGGCGTCCTTCGTGCGCTTCACGAGCAGCGCCGCGCCCTGATTCTCCGCTGCGGCGAGGAGATTCTTCGACGACACGACCGTCGCCATCGAGTCCATGATCTCCTTGTCGAACGTCATGTCGGTGATCTGGATGTCGCGGACGTCGTAGCCCCACGACGACACCACCTCGTCGAGCTGCTTCTTGGTGTGCTGCACGATCTCGCCGCGCATGCCGAGAATTTCGGCTTGCTTCGTCGTCGCGACGAATTGGCGGACCGAGCCGTCGATCGTTCGCTGCAGCGCGAGCTGGAACTCGTTCGCCGACGCGAAGCTGAACGTCGCCTTCTTCACCATCTCCTCATCGGCGTTCGCCACTGCGTAGACGATCATCGTGGAGAACTTCACGTTCGCCTGGTCCTGCGTGATCGCCTGAAATTCGATCTCCAGCGCCCGATTCTGCAACGAGATGCGATCGTAAATCGCCTCCCACGGCAGCTTGAGGTTCAGCCCTTCGCGCATGAGACGGCGGTACTTGCCGAAGACCGTGACGACCGCGACCGTCGCTTGCGGGACGGTGCGGATCATCGACAAGAGAGAGACGAGGGCGACCAGGCCCAGGAAGAGGATGCTGACGGCAGTCGGCGACATCGAGTCCATCGCTTCGCTCCTCGGCGCGTGACGTGAGCCGTCCTCTGCCGTGGTTCGAGGGCAATTGTCCAGCGCCGACGTCGTTCATCAGGCCGTGAGGTAGCCGGCGTAGCCGTCGAGCCATGGCCGGACGCCCTTCACGTCGTTCGCGCGCGAGTGGATCTCGTCCGCACGCGTCGCAGCGTCGGCACGTCGCGGACGCCGACACTGCGCCGACAGATGCGCAGCAGCGAGGCGATGATCTCCGCGTCGGACGCCGTGTCGCCGCCGATCGGCGAGAGCGGCCCCACGAGGGTCTCGCTGATGACGCCGACGAGCGCCGCAGCCATGAGGTCGGGGTTCTCGTTCGGGAGCTCGCCGGCCGCGATCCCTTGGCGCAGGAGCGCCGCCATGCTGCGGCAGTAGCTGCGCCGGTACGCGAGTCGCTCGGCGTCGACGAGGGGATCCACCGGCTCGTACACCAGCGCCCACGCGAGCCGGCGATTGCGCAACGCGCGGCGGGCGTACGTCGCGACGACCGCCTCGAGCCGTCCCATGAACGTGTCGGCCTCACTCGCGGCCGCGTTCATCTCGGCGAGCTCGCCCTCACTTGCGGTGCGCAGCACCTCGACGATGAGCTCTGCCTTCGAGGGAAAGTGCCGGTAGAGCGCGCCCGCGGAGACGCCGGCGCGGCGCGCGATCGCGAGCACCGACGCGCCCGCGTAGCCGCCGCGCTCCAGTACCTCGCGCGACGCGCGCACGAGGCGCGCGCGCGTCGGCTCGTTCCGTCGTCCTCGCGTCATCGCACCGCCGTGCCGTCCGGCTGCGTGCGCGGGTGCGCCTTCCCGAAGTCGAGCGCGGCACGCAGCTCGCGATGAAAATGCGTGAGCAGCCCCTCGAAGCGCCCGAACTCGAAGAACTCGTTGGCGCCGCTCGCGACACCGCGCTGAATGGCGCACACGATCTCACGGTCCTCGACGGCGCCGGCTTGCACGAAATCGCCGCCGCGCTTGATGGTCGTCTGCGCCTCGACGTCGTCCGCGCTGCGGGTCGTCAGCACGTAGGTGATGAAGACCGTACGATCGACGGCGACCGGCTCGAGCACCGTCATGAAGATGTTCGCCGGAAACGTCGCGATCATGACGTTCGGAAAGAGGTGGTAGACGTACGTGAGCTTGCCGTCGACGGACCATTCCGCCGGCGTCACGCTGCGCAGCTTGTTCACGGCACGGTATGGGAACGCGATGCGGCGGTTGCGGCCGAACGTCTCGATGACGTTCAGGTTATCGAACTGCCGCGGATAGAACGTCTCCGTGTGCGTGGAGCGGATGTGGTAGCCCTCGAGGAAGCCCTCGGCGAAGATCTTCCAGTTGACCGGGACCTCGAGCGCCGCGGAGTTCAAGAGGCGGTGCTGCGAGCTGATCATCGGCGGGAGCCGGTCGAGATCGGTGTTCGGCGGCGACGGAGCGTCCTGCGTGACGAATACCATGCCGCCGACCTCCGCGACCGCGGCGACAGGCACGAGACCGCGCGTGCTCTTGTCGAGGCCGGGGAATCCGTACTCGTGCGGCACGTGGCGCAGAGCGCCGTCGAGCGCGTACGTCCATCCGTGGTAGCGGCACACGAACGCGCGCTCGCAGCCGGTGCCGGCGGCGAGCTGGGTGCCGCGATGACGACACGCGTTGCGAAACGCGCGCACGCGACCGTCGGCACCGCGCACCGCGAGGATCGGCGTCCCCGCCGCGTCGCGGGCGACGTACGACCCGACCTCCGGCAAGGCCGCCGAGGGGCAGAACGGCGTCGGATAACGGCGCAGGACGAGCTCGCGCTCGGCGGCGAAGCGCTCCGGCGACGTGTAGTTCGCGACCGGCTCACGCCACGTCTCGTCGCTCACATCGGTCGTGCGGTGGTCGATGTGATCGAAGATGCGCTGCACGACTGTCGCATCGTCTTTGAGGGGCATCGTGCTCATGCTCGACTCCTTCACGTGAGCTCGCCACGGCGCCAGTCGCCCGACGCATAACGCTCGAGACCGCCGATCATCTCACCGGTCGCGACCGACCGCATGCCGTGGTGATATTCGCCGGCGAGCGCGTCGGCGAGCGTAAGCGACCACTGCTCGTACGACGACAAGCGGTCGCTGCGAAGCGCCGCTTGCGGCCACTGCGCGATCTCGCGGGCGAGCGCGATCGCGGCGGGCAGCGCGCGACCCGGCGGCACCAGCCGATTCGCGATCCCCATCCGCAGCGCTTCCTCGCCCGACACGCCTCTCCCGGTGAGGATCAGGTCGAGAGCATGGCTGTGGCCGATGAGGCGGGCGAGCCGGATCGTCCCGCCGTCCATGAGCGGGATTCCCCATCGCCGGCAGAAGACGCCGAACACCGCGTCCTCGGCGGCGACGCGCAGATCGCACCAAGCGGCGAGCTCGAGGCCGCCGGCGACCGCGTGTCCCTCGACGGCGGCGATGACCGGCTTCCCGAGGAGCATCCGCGTCGGCCCGACTGGGCCGTCGCCGTCCGGCGTGACGCGCGTCACGCGCGCCGGATCGCCGCTCCGCATCGCTTTCAGATCGGCGCCGCAGCAGAACTTGCCGTGCGTACCCGTGAGCACCGCGACGGCGAGCGCCGGGTCGGCATCGAAACGGCGGAACGCGTCCGCCAGGGCATCCGCCGTCGGCCGGTCGATCGCGTTGCCGACCTCGGGCCGGTCGATCGTGACGACGACGATCGGGGCGTCGGGCTCGTAGTGGACCGCCATGTGCAGCTCCTTCCGTGGGCATCGCCGCCGCTTTGGCGCGGCATCGCCGCCCGAATGTGAATGCGGATTCACTGGTAGTGAATCCGCATTCACGACGCAAGGGGTGATCGGCGCGGCGCCGCTCCGCCTAGCACTACGACGGGGGCCGCATCGACCGCGCCGATGGCGTATGCTCGGCCCGTGGCGAGCAAAGACGAACGCGTCGTGCTCGACGTCGCCGGCCGCGAGGTCACGGTGACGAACCCGAGCAAGGTGTACTTCCCCGAGGCGCGGATCACGAAGCTCGACGTCGTCGAGTACTACCTCGCCGTCGCCGACGGCGCGCTGCGCGGCGCGGGGGGACGGCCGAACGTGCTCGTCCGCTACGCCGACGGCATCCACGGCGAGTTCTTCTACCAAAAGCGCGCCCCCACCTCGCGGCCGCCGTGGATCGAGGTGGTCGCGCTACGGTTCCCGTCGGGGCGCGAAGCGGAGGAGATCGTCCCGCGTGACGCCGCCGCGCTCGCGTGGATGGCGAACCTCGGCTGCCTCGAGCTCCACCCGCACCCGGTACGCGCCGACGACCTCGATCATCCCGACGAGCTCCGCATCGACCTCGACCCGATGCCCGGAATCGCATGGCCGCAGCTGCAGGACGTCGCGCGGGTCGTGCGCGAGGTGCTCGCCGATGTCGGCCTCGTCGGCTGGCCAAAGACCTCGGGCTCGCGCGGCATCCACGTGAACGTCCGCATCGATCGCCGCTGGTCGTTCACCGAGGTGCGGCGCGCGGCGCTGGCGGTCGCGCGTGAGGTCGAGCGGCGCGTCCCCGCGCTCGCGACGAGCAAGTGGTGGAAGGAGGAGCGCCACGGCGTCTTCCTCGACTACAACCAGAACGCCAAGGATCGGACGGTCGCGAGCGCGTACTCGGTGCGCCCCAGGCCCGACGCGCGTGTCTCCGCGCCCGTGACCTGGGACGAGCTCTTCGCGTGCGCGCCGGAAGACTTCACGCTGCGCACCATGCCGGCGCGCTTCGGTCGGCGCGGCAGGAAGCCGCCGGCCTCGGCGATGCGCCGTGGCCGCCGCACTACGTGAAACAGGCCGGCGAGCCGCCGCGCGTGCAGCCGTCGCGGCGGAAGGGTCCGAAGGCGAGCGGGCGGCGCGCCGCGACCGCCGGCAAGGCAGGTAGACGCGTGTCGACGAAGCCGCTCATCGAGATCGGACGCGCCGCCAAGAAGGCGGACGCGCTCGCCGGACTGGAGCGTTGGAAGACGCGTCACCCACGTGCCGCCGCGCACCTCGAGGCCGCCGATGTCCTAGTCGATGCGATGCGCGGCCGCTCGTCGACGTGGACGCGCGTCCGCGTCAATCTCGAGCACGTGCCGCCGCGTCTGCGGCCGAAGCAGGCGCCACTCGATCCCGACTACGACCCGTCGGAGCGCGTCACGCGCGAGCCTGCCCGAAAATCTCCGCGAGCTCGGCGGGGGGCGTGACCTCGAGCTGGTCGTAGCGGCAGTCGGTCGGCCGCTTGTCGGGACGCCAGCGCACGAAGGTCGTCGCGTGACGGAAGCGATCGCCTTGCAGGTGGTCGTACTTCACCTCGCACACGCGCTCGATCCTGAGGGGCTCCCACGACAGATCCTTGCCGGCGCTCCAACGGCTCTGGCCGCCGGGCATGCGAACGTCGCCGTCGCCGACGTTCGCCCACTCGCGCCACGGGTGCGCGTCGAGCGCGTGCTTGCGCAGCGGCGCCAGCTCCTGCGCGAGACGGCGGCGCGCGTCCATCGTGAACGCCGACGTCACGCCGACGTGGTGGAGCGCGCCGGCGTCGTCGTAGAGACCGAGGAGCAGCGAGCCGACGAGCGTCCCCTGCCCGTGCTTGTGCCAGCGGAAGCCGGCGACGACGCAATCCGCGGTCCGCACGTGCTTCACTTTGATCATCGCGCGCTTGCCGGGTTGGTAGGTCGTCGACTCGTGCTTCGCGACGACGCCGTCCAGCCCGGCGCCTTCGAAGCGGTGGAACCAATCCCGCGCCGTCTTGCGATCGCGACTGCACGGCGTGAGATGGATGGCGTCCGTAGCGCGACGGAGCGCCTGCTCGAGCGCGCGGCGGCGCTCTGCTTGCGGGCGACCGCGGAGGTCGCGGTCGTCGACGGCAAGCAGGTCGAACGCGACGAACGACGCCGGTGTCTCCGCGGCGAGCTTCTGGACGCGCGAGGCTGCCGGATGGAGGCGCAGCTGGAGCGCGTCGAAGTCGAGCCCGCCCGGGCTCGCGATTACGATCTCGCCGTCGACGACGCAGCGCTTCGGCAACGCGCTGCGAAACATCCCGGCGAGCTCCGGGAAGTAGCGATCGAGCGGCCGGAGATCGCGGCTCTGCGTGAAGATGTGCTCGCCGTCGCGGAAGACGATCGCGCGAAAGCCGTCCCACTTCGGCTCGAAGAGCCAGCCGTCCCCCGCGGGAAGCTCCGCCGCGAGCTTCGCGAGCATCGGTTCGATCGGCGGCGCGATGGGAAAGCCGCCGGCATTGGGCTTTGTCACCGTCCCGCACGCCGCGCGGCGATGCGCCGCTCCGCCGACGTCCACCCCGCATCGAATGGACGCCCCGGCTCGTCGAGATCGATCACGAGCGGCGCGTGATCGGAGGGCAGCGGCTTCCCTTTGCGCGCCTCGCGGTCGATCTCCGCCCACACCGTCCGCGCGGCGACGGTTTGCGTCGCGAGCAGGTGGTCGATGCGCATCCCGAAGTTCTTGTGGAAGTTGCCGGCGCGGTAATCCCACCAGGTATAGCGTCCCGGCTCGAGATGATGGAGCCGGTACGCGTCCGTGAGGCCCCAGCGGCAGAGCCGCGCAACCGCCGCGCGCTCCGGCCCCGAGACGTGCGTCCCGCCGTGGCAGCGCTTCGGGTCCCACACGTCGGCGTCGGACGGCGCGACGTTGAGATCGCCGCCGAGGACGAGCGCCGACTGCGGATCGGAGGCGTCCGCGAGCCAGCGCGCCAAGCGATCGAACCACGCGAGCTTCGCGTCGTAGAACGGCGAGCCGACGACGCGTCCGTTCGGTGCGTACACGCTGACGACGCGCACCCCGTCGCACTTCGCCGCGATCATCCGCGCCTCCGCGAACGGCTCGTCGTCACCGACGTCCGGCGTCTTCGCGGGACGGAGCGGCTCGCCGAAGTTCGTCACCACATCCGTGATCGCGCAACGGCTGGCGATCGCGACGCCGTTCCAGCGCCCTTCACCGTGATGCGCGAGCTCGTAGCCGGCGTCGCGAAACGCCTGTGCCGGCGCGTCGCCGTCCGCGAGCTTCGTCTCCTGCATCAGGAGGACGTCGGGGCGCGCGCGCTCGAGCCACCACGTGACCTTCTCGAGACGCGCCTTCAGCGAGTTGACGTTCCACGTCGCGATTCGCACGCCACCGTCTTAGCGGACCGCGCGGCGGCATGCATGTCGATGGGCGTCGCGATCGCGAACATGTTCTCGCGGGCGCTTCCCGTGAGCGAGGAAGCCATAGTACGAACCTGCCTGCCCATCCAAGCGGACGAAGGAGAACGCGATGGCAACCGACACGATCACGACGAAGACCGTCCGCGTCGCGGACCACCGAGAGCCGGCGTTCCAGCACGTCGACGACATCGCCGCGGCGGACGAGAGGATCGCGGCGTATCGCGCCCGGCACGGCGGGCGGAAGCCGAACGTGCTGGTCGTCTTGATGGACGACGTCGGCTGGGGCGACTTCGGCTGCTACGGCGGCGGCGTCGCGGTCGGCGCGCCGACGCCGCACATCGACCGACTCGCCACCGCGGGTCTCCGGCTCACCTCGTGCTACTCCGAGCCGTCGTGCACGCCGTCGCGCGCGTCGCTCCTCACCGGGCGCCTGCCGATGCGCCACGGGCTGCAACGACCGCCGATGTACGGCGAGAAGGGCGGGCTCCAGGGTGAGGTCACGCTCGCGGAGCTGCTGAGCACAGCCGGGTACGTGACGCAGGCCGTCGGCAAATGGCACCTCGGCGAGAACGTCGAATCGCAACCGCAGCACGTCGGCTTCGACGACTTCTACGGCTTTCTCTCGGTGTCGGACATGTACACCGAGTGGCGCGACCCGTACTTCTTCCCCGAGATCGTCTACAGCGAGGAGCGGACGAAGTGGATCGAGAACCAACCGTTCAACAAGTGCTTCGTGCACGCCACGCGCGGCGCCGCGCTGGAGAACGTCGAGGAGGTGACGATCCCGGTCCTGTCGCGGCTCGACGACATGTGGGCCACGTACTCGATCGCTTTCCTGCGCCGCATGGCGGCGGAAGCGCAGCCGTGGCTCCTCTACCACTGCACGCGCGGCGCGCATTTCGACAACTACCCGCACGAGCGCTTCCTCGGAAAATCGCCGGCGAAGCATCCATATAAGGACACGCTGATCGAGCTCGACGACATCGTCGGCCGCCTCGTGGAGACGCTACGCGCGACGGGCCAGCTCGATCACACGCTGGTCTTCGTCTCGTCCGACAACGGCCCGGAGATGGAGACCTGGCCCGACGCCGCGTACTCGCCGTTCCGTTGCGCCAAAGGCTCGACGTGGGAAGGCGGCCAGCGCGTGCCAGGAATTCTGGCGTGGCCGGGGATGATCGAGCCGGGGCGCGCATCGGACGGTCTCTTCTCGCAGATGGACCTCTTTCCGACGGCGCTCGCGCTCGCCGGTGCCGACGACACGGCGCCGGAGGACCGCTACATCGACGGCGTCGATCAGTCCTCGTTTCTGCTCGCCCCCGACGGCGCGTCGAACCGGAAGTATCTCTACTACTGGCTCGGCCGCACGTTCTCCGCGCTCCGCGTCGGCGAGTACAAGTTCATGATGGCGTCGATCTCCGACGACGACCGCGACGTGCTGAACCCGGGCGGCTTCACCGGCGTGAGCCAGAAGTACCCGTACGGCCGGCTCTACAATCTCTATCTCGATCCGAAAGAGACGCGCAGCTACTTGATCCGCAAGCTCGCCTATCTCGAGTCGTTCCAGAGTGGCGCGCGGAATCACCTCGCGACGTTCAAGAAGTACCCGCCGAAAGTCGTCGTCGGGTTGTAGCCGCGCACGCTACCATCGAGGTGCTACATGGGCCCTTGGTACACCTCCGCAAATCGCATCGTCGGGTCGGCGGCGACGCCGAGGTTCGCGTCGCGATCGGTGCGGACACAAATGACGACGGGACCCGCGCTGTCGCGTGCCCGTGCGAGCGCCGCGTGCACATCGGCGATCGTCTCGGCGTACAGTCCTTCGCAGCCGAGTCCTTGCGCGACGATGTCCCATCGCACGGTTCCCATCTCCGTGCCGAAGCTTCGGCCGTACAGCATCTGCGCGTTCGGCACCTCCATCGACCAGGAACCCTCGGCGAAAACGATGACCGTGACCTTCGCGCGTTCGCGCGCCGCGGATTGCATCTCCATGAAATGAAATCCGGCGGCACCGTCGCCGGTGACGCACACGACCTCGCGCTCGGGGCTGCCGAGCTTCGCGCCGAGCGCCGACGGCACGCCGGTTCCGAGCATTCCGAGCTCGAAGATGCTGAGATACGAACGCGGACGCGTGGGCGGCAAGCACCAGTACGCCCACAGCGACGTGAAGCCGCCGTCGGTCACGTAGATCGCGTCCGGTCCGAACACCCGCCCGATCGCCTGCACGACGTGCGCCGGATGCAGCCCGGGTCCCTTCCAGGTCTCGACCACCTGCATTTGCTCACGCCACCACGCGTCCGCCGCGCTTCGGCACCGCCCAAGGAACGTCGCGTCGCGCGCCCGACCGTCGAGCACCGCCACGAGACGCGTGAGCGCCTGGCGGACGTCGGCGACGATGCCGAGCGCCAGCGGGCGGGTGACGCCGAGGTGACGCGGGTCGACGTCGATCTGCACGATCCGCTGCGTCGCGGCATCGCCCCAGTATTTGTCGTACGGCAGGTCGAGGTTCCCGAGCCGCGATCCCGCGACGAGCACGACGTCGGCCTCACGCTTGGCGAGGTCGCCGCCCGCGCCGAGGCCGTAGATCGCGTTCGGATGATCGTGCGGCACGACGGCGCGCGCGGCCATCGACGTGATGACCGGACACGCGAGGCGGTCGACGATCGCGAGCAACGCCTCGTTGGCGCCGGCACGGTCGACGCCCGAGCCGGCGATCACGAGCGGCCGCGCCGCACCGTCGAGGAGATCCGCGGCCGCCCGGATCTGCGCATCCGACGCCTCGGGCGACGCACGATACGTCGCCGGCGGTAACATCCGGACGCACGACTCGTCGCCGGTCGCGTACACGATCGGCGCCGGCAGCTCGATGTGCACCGGCCCCGGACGACCCGTCCACATCTCGCGGAACGCGAGCCGCACCACCTCGGGAATGCGATCCCACGAGAAGATCGGCGCGCCCCATTTGACGACCGGCTTGTAGACGTCGAGCTGGTCCTGCCCTTGAAACGTCGACGGCGGCGACGGGTACACGATCCCCAGCCGATGCTGCGACGTGAGCGCGATCAGCGGCACGCCCTCGTGCCGCGCGGTGATCACGCCGGCGAGGAGATTCGCCGAGCCCGGACCCGGATTGCCGATGACGACCGAAACCTGCCCCGTCGTCTTGTAGAGACCTTCCGCCATGTGCGCGCCCGCGGCCTCATGCCGGAACGGCACGAGGCGAATCCCGCACTCGTCGAGCGCAGCGAGCAGCGGATCAATCTCCGGCGACGGCAGCCCGAACACGAACCGCACCCCTTCATTGGCGAGGCAGCGAGCGAGTACTTGTCCACCATTCACGTCGGCCATCGAACCCTCCTGGGCGCGCCATCTGTCGCTCTACGGATACTGACACGTGGAACAGACCCACGAATCGGCGTCGTGCGACCTGCCATGACCATTTGCGGACCCTGGCGAGAATCGTTGCTAGTCGGCAGGTGCATCATTGCCGAACCGCTCGTCGAGCCGCCTCTCTAGCTGACGCTGCTCGCGCCGCTCGAGACGCTCGTCGCGGTGCTCCTCACGGTCCTCGTCCCGCCAACGCTCGAGGGTGTCGCTCGTCGGGTCGTCGTCACGGTCGTAGCGACCATCGTCGCCGAGCAGCGGCGCCGGCGCTTCCTGTGGCGGCTGCTCGCTACCACTCGCGGCATCGTCCGCGCTCCATGCGGCCGGCGGCAGCGTCAGGAGCGCGCCGAGCGCGATCACCAGCCAAGATCGTTGCCGTGCCACTGCACTTCTCTCGCCGAAGGACGCACGCCCGGTCAATAGAGTCGTTACCGGAGACTCGTTCACCGGCGTTTCGCGCTTGGTTTCGCTCGTCCGCGGTCGAAGACGGCTCTGGATGCCGAGCCGCGATCGACGCCCGGCTGCAGGTACTCCTCCAAGAGCCGCGCCAGCCACTCACGGAACCGCTCGCCGGCGGCGCGCTCCGCAGGCAAGCCGACGCTTCTGCGAAACGCGCCTCCCGAGATGGCATCGGCAAACAGCACCAAGTTCAGGAGGACGACCAGATGTTGGGTGTCCTCGCGATCAGGCTCGGCGACTCGATTCTCGCGCGCCCGGCGCACCCGCGCGGCGTGCACGCGGTCGACGAGCTCGTCGTACATGCCGCCGCTGCGACTCGTCCAGCCGGCGAGCGCCATCCATGCCGCGAGCCGCGCGTAGCCGCGGTCGCCGTACGTCTCGCGAATCAACGCGACGAGCTGCCGCACGTCGACGCAGTCTCCGCTCCACGAGCGAACGGCCTCGTGCACGCCATCCTTGAGCCGGCGGCCGCCGAAGCGAATCAGCGCGTCGACGAGACCGTCCTGGCTGCCGAAGTGGTAATGGATGGCGGGGTCGGTGAGCCCGAGATCGCGAGCGATCGCTTGGACCTTGATGGCGCCGGGTCCCTGCTCGACCAGCCGTTTTTCGGCCGCCTCGAGGATGGCGCGACGCGCTTCGTCGGCGCTCCTGCGTCTTCGCGGCCGGGCGACCGCCGTCGAGGGACCCCGTTGAATCACGGCGACGCCGATGCTAGCTACTTAGATTACTCTAAGCAAGGGAGCGATGGCGATGCAGGAACCCGTTCTCGACGACCTCGCGCACTACCGACTGGCGACCGAGATCGCCGGCATGGACGTGCCGGAGCTCTGCCTCCCCGAGCACCACGACGTCGTCATCGGCCGCATGCGCCTCCACTACCTCGACTGGGGCACCGCGGACCGCCCGCCGATCGTCTTCCTGCACGGCGGCGGCCTGACCGCGCATACCTGGGATCTCATCTGTCTCGCGTTGCGAGCCGATTATCACTGTCTCGCATTGGACCAGCGCGGACACGGCGACAGCGAATGGTCGCCGGAGCTGCATTACGGACCCGAGGCGCATCTCGCCGACCTCGAGGGCTTCATCGATCGGCTCGGCCTCGAGCGGCTCGCTCTCGTCGGCCAGTCGATGGGCGCGCTGAACGCGTTCGTCTACGCGACGCGCCACCCGGATCGGCTGACCGGCCTCGTGCTGATCGACGCCGGTCCGCGCGTCCGCGAGGCAGGTACGCAACGCATCGCCGACTTCCTTCACGACACGGCCGAGGTCGATTCGATCGAGGAGCTCGTCGAGAAGGCCGCGCTCTTCAACCCGCTCCGCGACCGTCGTCTGCTCCGTTGGAGCCTGCGAAGAAATTTGCGGCGTCTGCCGAACGGCCGATGGATTCGCAAGACCGACATGCGATGGCTGCATCGCGACGCGCGCACCATGGCTGCCCGCTTCCAGGATGCATGGCGCGGCGAATCCAGCGTCACCTGTCCGACGCTCGTCGTGCGCGGCGCCGCGAGCGACGTCTTCGCCGACGAGGACGCCGCGGCGTTCGCGCGCGCGCTGCCGGACGGCCGCTGGGTGACGATCGAGGGCGCCGGCCACACGGTCCAGGGCGACACGCCGCGCCGCCTCTGCGAAGTTCTGCGCGAGTTTCTCGCCGCTCCACAACGCTGATCGTCCACCACCCCGAAGCGCGCTACGCCGCGGTCAACATCTCGCGCAGGCGGGGCAGGTGCTCGCGGCCCCAGAAGAGCTCGCCGTCGAGGACGAACGTCGGCACGCCGAACACGCCGGCGTTTTCGGCGGTCGTTTGGATCCGCAGGAGCTCCGATCGCCCGGCGCCGTCGACGAACGCGTCGAAGCCGGCGACGTCGGCCCCGACGTTCCGCAGGATCGTGGCGATCGCGCCGCGGTCCTCGATGTCGAGCTCGCGCGCCCAAAAGCGAGTGAAGACGGTATCGTTGTAGGCACGAAACACGTTCTCGGCCTTCGCATAGAGGAGACCGATGTTGGCGAGCGTCGAGTCGAAGATCTTGCGTGGGCCGCGCAGCGTGAGGCCGCGACGATTCGCCTCGCGGCGCGCGTCCATGTACGCGTAGCGGACACGCCGCCATTGATGCGCGTTGCGGTTCTGCTCGAGGATAGTGCCGTCCTCGGCGACCGTCGCGCTCCCCAGGTACGCGGGAACGTCGAGCGTGTACGGCAGCCAGTCGATTACGACGCCCGTGTCGCGGGCGAGGTCGTACGCGAGGTCCTTCGCGAGATAGGCATACGGACTCTTGTAGTCGATGTAGAGCTCGAGCGTCCGCGTCGTCGCTTCCACATCGAACGTCATAGCGAAACCGGCGATGGAAATCACCGTTACGTCGCCGCCGCAGAAGCGCTGGGGTCAACGCGAGGCACCGGCGTTGACGGTGCGGCGCGGCGGTGCTTTCTCCACACGATGCCTGCCCATCTCGAGTTGCCCGCGGACCACCCGCACGTCGCGGTCGTCACGATCGACCGCCCAGACCACGCGAACGCCCTCGACCCGCCGACGCTGCGCCAGCTCGCCGACGCGTGGCGGCGCGTCGCCGCCGACGCCGACATCCGCTGCGCGGTGCTGACCGGCGCCGGCGAGCGCGTGTTTTGCGCCGGCATGGACATGAAGACGACGATTCCCGCGTCGCAGCGCTTCGCGCGCGGCGAGCGCGTCGACGACGAGACCTTCGCCGGTCTCCGCAGCGTACAGACCGCGCTCCTCGCCGGCTTCGACCTCGCGACGCCGCTCGTCTGCGCCGTGAACGGGCACGCGCGTGCCGGCGGCTTCGACCTGATGCTGGCGTCGGAGATCCGCTACGCCGTGCCGCACGCGACCTTTGCGCTCGAGGAGGTCGCGCTCGGGCTCTACCCGACCG
>VBKW01000175.1:0-6941 GCA_005879405.1 Deltaproteobacteria bacterium | reverse complement strand
CCGCTCGCGGTGCGCGAGACCCGCCGCGGCGTGCGCGAGATTCTCCACCTCGCGCTGCCGGACGCGTACCGTCGCCAGGAGGAGATCGGCGCGCCGCTGCGCAAGACCGACGACGCGCGCGAGGCGCAGCGCGCGTTCGTCGAGAAGCGGCGGCCGCGGTGGACGGGGCGGTGATCCCGCGCGCCTTCATTGAACGCGGCAGCCGCCGCGAAGATTGCGGCGGCTGCCGACGTGCGATTGCGGTGTCGCTGCGCCTCGCCGTTTGCGACCCGTGAATGGCGGGCTGTCGCTTACGGCCGGGCCTCGATCACGAGGTTGAACGGCGTCTCGGTGGCGCGGCGCACGCGCGTGAATCCGCCTTCCTTCAGCACGGCGCGGAGGCGCTTCTCACCCGCCTGCGCGCCGAGCGCCGCACCGACCTCCTGCGACAGCGAACCCGGCGTGCAGACCAGCGTCGAGACCGAGTAGAAGATGCGGCCGACCGGGTTCAGGTTGCGCTCGGTCTCGTCATGTGCGAACGGCTCGACGAGCATCAGCGTGCCGTCGGGCGCGAGTGATTCGCACACATGGCGTGCGGCGCCGACCGGGTCGCCCATGTCGTGCAGGCAGTCGAAGAAGGTTACGAGGTCGTAGTTCTTGCCCGGGAACGACTTCGCCGCCGCGGTCTCGAACGCGACGCTCCCCGAGAGACCGGCGCGCTGCGCGCGCTCGCGAGCAGCGTCGATCGACGCCTGGTGATAATCGAACCCGACGAACGTCGAGCGCGGGAACGCCTTGCCCATGATGATCGTCGAGGCGCCGTGGCCGCAGCCGACGTCCGCGACACGGGCGCCGCGCTCGAGCTTCTCGCGCACGCCCTCGAGGGCTGGGATCCACTCATTCACCAGGTGTGCGTTGTAGCCGGGGCGAAAGAAGCGCTCGACGCCGACGAAGAGATCCGGATCGTGCTCGTGCCAGCCGACGCCCTCGCCGGAGCGGAACGCCTCGGCGATGCGCGGCGCCGCCCGCATGGCGGCCGTCATGCCTTGGAAGGCGCCGAGCACGCACGCGGGGCTGTCGTCGTCGGTGAGGCACGCCGCGCTCGCCTCGGGCAGGACGATGGCAGGAAATGAAGCAGCAGTTCACGAGTTCGCGATGCGGGCGCTCGGCGACGTCGGGTCGGCGCTCACCGCGTCGCTGGTGGTGATCGGCGACAAGCTCGGCCTCTACTTGTCGCCGATCACCACCAGCGACGCGGTGAGCGCCGACCCGACGTCGCCGAGCGCCCGCATCGCGAACTCGTGAACCGCTGCTTCATTTCCTGCCATCGTCCTGCCCTCCGTTTGGGTTGCGTCGTGAAACTTGCAAACTCCCGTAAGGCAAGCGCGATGCCAGATCTTAGTACTTGTAATACCGAGAGAATCGGCCTACTCCGAGGGCCGTCGACAGCCACTTCTGGCTCGCGGGCCACAAGTGGCCCGGTCGGCCAACCATGACCGCCTTCGTCGGCAACGCTTCCGCGATCGTCGCCTTGCGGGAGCAGATCGCGCACCTCGCGGCGTTCGACCGGCCGGGGAATCCCCACGTACCGACCGTCCTGCTTCAGGGCGAGACCGGAACCGGCAAGGGCCTCGTCGCCCACCTCGTCCACGAGAGCGGCGCGCGCGCCAAGGGACCCTTCGTCGACGTCAACTGCGCCGCGATTCCCGAGACGATGCTCGAGGCCGAGCTCTTCGGCTTCGAAGCCGGCGCCTTCACCGACGCACGGCGCGCGAAGCCGGGGCTCTTCGAGGCCGCGTCTGGCGGCACGCTCTTCCTCGACGAGATCGACGCGCTGCCGCTCGTGCTGCAGGGCAAGCTCCTGAAGGCGATCGAGGAGAAGCTGGTGCGGCGTCTCGGCGCCGTCACCGCTCACGCCGTCGACGTGAAGCTGATCGCGGCGACGCAGCGCGATCTCCGCGAGCTCGTCGCGACCCGCGGGTTCCGCGCCGATCTCTTCCACCGCCTGGCCGTCGTCGTGTTCGACGTGCCGCCGCTGCGCGCGCGCCTTGACGACGTGCTCGGCTTGGCCGACCACTTCCTCGCTGCGCACGCGCGCGCCCACGGCCTCGAGGCGCGGCGGCTGACCGATGCCGCGCGCGCGTGGCTGCGTCGTTACGCGTGGCCTGGCAACGTCCGCGAGCTCTCGCACCTGATGGAGCGCGTCACGCTGCTCTGCCCCGAAGGGGCCCTCGAGAGCGATGCGCTGGAGCGCCTCCGAATGCCGCTCGCACCGGCGACGTCGTTCGCGGCCGCACCCACGACGGCGCACGGAGGCACGGCGTCGTCTCGCGCGCCGGCAGCGCCCGCAACGGGCGACGACGAGGCGACATGGATTCGCGACGCGCTCCGCCGCTCGGGCGGCAACGTCGTCCGCGCGGCGCAGCTCCTCGGGATCGGCCGCAACGCGCTCCGCGGCCGCATGCGCCGCCTCGGCATCGAGCGGCCGACGCTCGACGAGCTCGCGGCCGCGCCGGTGCCGGACGACGCGCGGGGCGGCGCGGAGCCGACCGTACACGACCGACGGGCGTTCGGCGCCGGACCGACAGCGGCCGCCACACCGACGCCAGTGTCGGCGCCGGCCCGCGACGCGCACGCCACACCCACCCACGCACCGGCGGCTCCCGCGATCGAGCCGAGCTGGGAGCAGAAGTCGGTCGCCGTCCTCGCGATCGACATCGTGCTGCCCGAGCGCGCGCCGGAGCCGTGGACCGTGACGCGGCGATGGCGGCGCATCATCGAGGATCGCGTCGCCGGCTTCGGCGGCGTCTTCCTCGCGCGCACGCCGTCGCGCATGACAGCCGCCTTCGGTGTGCCGCGTGCGCTCGAGCAGCTGCCGCAACGGGCGGTGCAGGCGGCGCTGGCGATCCATCGCCTCGCGAGCGAGGAATCCACGGAGCGCCGGCCCGAGCTGCGTATGGCGCTCCACGCCGGAGCGGTTCACGTGGATGGGCACGCCGCCGATCCCACCGCCACGCTGCTCGCGATCGGCGACGCGGTGGCGCTCCCCGAGCGGCTTCTCGGACACGCGTCGGCGGCCGAGATCCTCGCGTCGGCCGCCTTCGCCCGCCGCATCGAGGCGGTGTGCGAGCTGCGGCCGCGCGAGCTCCGCATGGGCGAGGGTGACACGGTGAGTGTCGCGGCGGTCGTCGGTCAGCGTCCGCGCGGCGGCACGGCACCGACGGCGGGCGAGAGTCACTTCGTCGGGCGCGAGCGTGAGATCGACCTCTTACGGGAAGCGTTCGAGAGCGCCGTCGCCGGTCATGGACAGGTCGCGTTCGTCGTCGGCGACGCGGGCATCGGCAAGACGCGGCTTTTGACCGAGCTCCGCCGACGCATCGGCACCGATGCCGCGCTCTGGATCGAGGCGCGGTGCGCCTCGTACGCGACGACGGCCGCGTTTCACGCCGTCACCGACGGACTGCGGCGCTACCTCGGCATCGACGATCGCGACGACGCGCAGAGCGCCGGCGCGAAGACCGAGCGCGGTATTCTGGCGCTCGGCGAAGACCTCGCGTGGACGCTGCCCTTCGTGCGCCACCTGTTGGCGCTCGATGCGGGCGATCCCGCCATCGCGGCGATGGACTCCGCGAGCCGGCGCAGCGAGACGTTTCGCGCGCTGAAAGCGATCACGCTGCGCATCGCCGAGCGCCAGCCGCTCGTGATGGTGTGCGAGGACCTCCATTGGATCGATCCGGCGTCCGAGGAGTACCTGACGTTCCTGGCCGACGCCGTGCCCGCGATGCGGACGCTCCTCATCTGCTCGTACCGGCCCGGCTACCGTCACCCGTTCGGCGATCGTACGTACCACGTTCGTGTGTTGCTGCGCCCGCTCGGCGCGGTCGAGATGGCGGAGATCACCCAATCCTTGCTCGGCACCGCCGACGTCCCCGAGTCGGTGCGCCGCCTGATCGCCGCGAAGGCCGAGGGCAACCCGTTCTTCGTCGAGGAGGTGACGCGCTCGCTTCTGGAGGACGGGTCGCTCCGCCGCGAGGGTGGGCACGTCGTGCTCGCGCGCGACCTCGAAGACCTCACCGTCCCCGACACGATTCAAGACGTGCTGACCGCGCGCCTCGATCGTCTCGCGGACGACGCGCGGCGCGCCATCCAGGTGGCCTCGGTCATCGGACGCGAGTTCGCGCTCCGCCTCCTCGAACGCATCATGGAGGCAGGGGAGACCGTACGCACGCAGGTCGACGAGCTGCGCGCGCTCGAGCTGATCTACCAAAAGGCGGCGCATCCCGAGCTCGCGTTCATGTTCAAGCACGCGCTCACCCACGACGTCGCGTACGAGAGCGTCCTGCTCGAGCGCCGACAGCAGCTCCATCGCACGATCGGGCTCGCGATCGAGGAGCTCTACGCCGACCGTCTCGCAGAGCTCTACGAGACGCTCGCGCATCATTTCGAGCGCGGCGAGGACTGGCAGCGCGCCCTCGACTATCACGAGCGCGCGGCGGCGCGCGCGGCCGAGAGCTTCGCCAATCGCGCCGTGATCGCGCACTCCCGCGCCGCGCTCGCGATCGCGGAGCGCCTCGGCGACGCGCTGCCCGACGCGCGTCGCCGCGGACTGGAGGAGATGCTGGGATTCGCGAGCTTCTTCGCGAGCGAGTTTCAGGCCTCCGGCGACGCCTTCCGCCAGGCGTCGGCGCTCAGCACGGAGCCGGCGCCGCGTGCGCGCAGCTTGGCGCGCGCGGGGCTCAGCTACTTCTGGTCGCACAGCTACGCGGCCTCCGAGGAGACGCTGGAGGCGGGCCTCGCGATCGCGCGCCGCGCAGGGCTCGCGGGCGAGGAGTCGCTCGCGCTCAACGTGCGCGGCTGGCACGTCGGCGTACTCCAGGGCGACCTCGGGCGTTGGGTGGGCATCCTGAATGAAAGCGAGCGCCTCGCGCAGTCGGGCGGCGACGAGGAAGCGGTGGCGATGGCGCGCTTCAACCTCGCGCAGGCGGCGGAGTGGACCGGCGACTACCGTCACGCGGTCACGCTCAGTGAGCAGGTCGTCACGACCGGCCGGCGGCTGCGCCTACCGCATCTGGTCGCGTGGCCGAAGTGGTTTCTCGGCAAAGCGTTCTGCTGCCTCGGCGACTACGGCCGCGCCGTCACGGAGCTGGCCGAGGCCGCCGAGCTCTGCGACCGCATTGGCGACCGCGCCTGGACGAGCCGTCTGCTGAACACGCTCGGCTGGTGCTACGGCGAGATCGGCAGCGCCGCCCGCGCCCGGATGCACAACGAGCGCGCGACTGCCGTGGCACACGCGATCGGCGATCCGGAGATCATCACCAACTCGGAGATCAACCTCGTCGGCAACGCGATCGCGCTCGGCGACCTCGACGGCGCGGAGCGACGGCTCGAGCCGCTGCAGGCGGCGCTCCGCCGCCCTGGCGATCCGTGGATGCGGTGGCGCTACGGGCTCCACGTCCTCGACGCCGCCGGCCGCCTCGCGCTCGCGGAGCGCCGTCCCGAGGAGGCGCTCGCCGCCGCCGACGAAGAGCTCGCGGGCGCGCGTCGCCACGGCGTCGCCAAGATCGAGGCGCACGCGCTGGCGCTCCGCGGGCGGGCGCTCCTCACGGTCGAGCGCGGCGCGGAAGCCGATGCCGCCCTGACGGAGGCGGTGACGATCGCGGATCGAATCGCCTACCCGCGCGGGGCGTGGGTCGCGCTGCAGACGCTCATCGAGACGAAGCGACGTGCCGGGCGTGCGGGCGAGGTGGAGGCGCTGACCGCACGGCACGCCGCGCTCGTCGAGCACGCGGCGCGATCGCTCGCCGACGCGTCGCTGCGCCAGGATCTCGTCGTCACGGCGCGGTGACCGCGTCCGCACCGAGCTCGTCCGTTCCGTCGGCCGTACCCGGATCGCGTCGGCTCCGCGGCCGTGACACTCTCGCGACATGCGAGACTACAGCCTCTTTGGTGACGAACACGTCCGCCAGTACGAAGCGACAGGCGGCAAGGTCGGTCATGACTGGAATGACACGCCCTGCCTCATCCTGCATACGACGGGTCGGAAGTCCGGCGCGACGCGGAAGTTCCCGCTCATCTATGGTCGCGACGGGAACGACTACGTCCTCGTGGCCTCGAAGGGGGGAGCGCCGGAGAACCCAGGATGGTACGAGAACCTGGTCGCGCATCCCGACGTGAAGATTCAGGTCTGGGACAAGGTCATCCCCGTGAGAGCCCGCACCGGCACCTCCGAGGACAAGCGGCGGGTCTGGCCGATCATGACGGCCAAGTGGCCCGAGTACGATACGTACCAGGCAGGGAGCACGCGCAACATTCCGGTCGTGCTCCTCAGCCCGCGCTGAGTCCGCGCCAGCTTCGCGCAGCTTCCGCGTCGCTACTCCTCGGTCGTCGTCGCGATCAGCCACTGGCTGTCGAGGCCGGCGGCGCGGTGGATGCCGATCTCTTGTACGTGCGGATCCATCGCGATCGCGAGGAAGACCTGCCGCGACGGATACTCGACGAGGCCGATCATGTGAAAGCCTTCGCCGCCGGTGCCGATCACCTGTGAGTCGACGCGACCGATCCAGATGAAGCGGCCGCCTTTCGACTCGACGAAGGCGCGCATCTTCTCGGCGTACCGTCGATATGCCTCTTCACCGGACACGCCCTCGTCGGGCGCGTCGGCGGTGGGCTTGAAGGTCAAGAGATTCACCATCACGACCGGCTGGTCGGCCGGGCCGCGCGTCAACGTTTGGATCTGCTCCTGCGTGGGGTATAGCGCCATGGTCGCTCTATGAAAGGAAAGAGCGGACCGAGCAACCCCCACGCACGATGACCCCGCCCGCCGACTGCGACGATCTCTGCTTCTGCAGCGCGCGCGAGCTGACGAGGCTCATCCGCGAGCGGCAGCTCTCGGCGCGCGAGGTAATGGCGGCGCATTTGCGGCGGATCGAGCGCCTGAACCCGGCGCTCAACGCCATCGTCGC
>VBKW01000025.1 GCA_005879405.1 Deltaproteobacteria bacterium | reverse complement strand
ACCCCGACCGCCTCTTCGTCGAGGTCGACCATCCTGTAACGCAGGCGAGCAAGCGGGCGGGTGTCGTGGCGCTCGGACCGCCGCCGGCGGACCTCCACTTCGTCGCCGCGGACCTCGCGCGCGTCACGCTCGGCGAGGTGCTCGCCACGCTGGCGGAGTGGGACAGGGCGCTCCCGAGCGCGGTCGTCGCCGAAGGACTGCTCTTCTATCTCACTCCGGAGGCCGTCGAGGAATTCTTCCGCGGAGTGCATGCGCTCACTGGCGCGGGAAGTCGCGTGATCTTCACCTGGCTCCGCGCGGCCGATGGCGTTTCCGATCGCGGCCTGCGAGTGCGCTTGTCCGTCGCGGCGCTCATCCTCTCGATCATCGGCGAGCCGTGGCTCTGGCTCATCCCGGATGAAACGGCATTGCAGGCGCTCCTCACGCGCACCGGGTTCGCCTACCACCACGACCAGGCGCGGTTCGATCCGTTCCGGCGGTACGTCGAACCGGCCGGGATCGACCATCGCGGCTGGGTATTGGCGCCGGAGCAGGTCGCGGTGGCGGACCGGGTCGCGTGACGAGAGGGTGGCTGTGAGGGGCGGTTTACCGAGAGGAGCGGCCGGTGTATGCGAGCGGCAACCCCGCTACGAGGAGGACGTCCCAATGAGAGCCGCCGTGATGGAAGCCGTTCGTCAACCGCTCGTCGTGCGTGACATGCCCGATCCCGAGACGCCGCCAAACGGCGTGCGCCTGCGAGTCGAGGCCAACGGCATCTGCCGCACCGACTGGCACCTCTGGACCGGCGACTGGACGTGGGTGGGCGTCGCGCTGCCGACGCCGCACGTGCTCGGCCACGAGTTCTGCGGCGTCGTCGAGGAGGTCGGCCCGGAGGTCACGCGCTGGAAGAAGGGCGATCGCGTCTTGGTGCCCTTCAGCGCCGGCGAAGGCACGTGCGAGTGGTGCCGCACCGGCCACCACAACGTCTGCGACTCGTTCCTCACGCCGGGCGTCGTCTACTGGGGCGGGTACGGGCGCTACGTCGGCGTGCCGTACGCCGACGTCAACCTCGTCGAGCTGCCGGAGTCGATCGGCTTCGTCGACGCGGCGAGCATGGGCTGCCGCTTCATGACCTCGTTCCACGCGATCGTCGACCAGGCGAAGGTGATGCCCGGCGAGTGGGTCGCGGTGCATGGCTGCGGCGGCGTCGGACTCTCCGCGGTGCAGATCGCGACCGCCATCGGCGCGAACGTCATCGCGGTCGACGTCACCGACGAGAAGCTCGCGTTCGCGAAGGAGCTCGGCGCGGTCGCGACTGTGAACGCGTCGAAGGACGAGCCCGCGGGCGCGATCGCGAGCATCACGAGCGGCGGCGCGCACGTGTCGGTCGACGCGCTCGGCGTCGCCGCGACGTGCCGCAACTCGATCATGTCGCTCCGCAAGCGCGGTCGCCATCTGCAGATCGGTCTCACCAGCGCCGCCGAGAAGGGCGAGATCGCGGTGCCGATCGACCTCATGGTGCTGAAGGAGCTGAGCTTCATCGCGTCGATGGGCATGCAGGCGCCGCGCTTCGGTCACATGCTGCGCATGGTCGAGCAGGGCAAGCTCGCGCCGGGGAAGCTCGTCCATCGCCGCATCGCGCTCGAGGAGGTGAGCGGCGTCCTCGAGACGATGGACCGCTACGCGACCGTCGGCGTCACGGTGATTGATCGATATTAGCCCCCGTGCGCGCGGCGCGGGCTCTGCCCGCGCCGTGCTCCGATGGGCGTCGCACCGCGGGACGCGACCCGCGGTGCTCCAACTACGTCGTCACGGCGGGATTCAGCGATCGAGTGAGACCTCGCGCGTGGTCGGATCGATCACGACGCGCGGGGCGGCGGCGAGGCGGCATGGGCGGCCGTCGACGTTCGCGCCGGAGCGGACGTCGAAGCGGTAGCCGTGCCAGGGGCAGGTGATCGTCCCGCCGTCGAGCTCGCATTCCGCGAGCGGGCCGCCGAGGTGGGGACACACCGTCGTGTGGACGACGATCTCACCCGCGACTTCGACGAGACGGTACTCGTCGTCGCCGAACGCGACCACGAGCGGCAAGCGGGCGCGGAGGGCGTCCTCGTGGCCGAGGATCAGAGACGGCGGCGCCGCGCTCGTGAGGGTGCCGGCTCCGCCGACGAGCTCGCGAACGCGGTGCGCCGCGGCGCCATCGCCTGCGACGCCGGCGCGCGCGCGGCGTGCGGCGGCGTCGAGCAGCGCCTGGCGGCGCACCATCATCGCCTCGTCCTCGTCCCAGAGGCGCTGATACAGCGCGGTGTACGCGTCGGCGGCGCGATCGCGAACCGAGGCGTCGATACCGGGGACGTGGAACGCGACCGCGATCGCGGTCGTCGTCGCGCCGATGGGCGCGAGCTCGGTTACGATGTCGCTGCCGGCGCCGAGGCCGCTGAGCGTCGTCGTGTGGTAGCGGAGCGCCGGACGATCGAGCCGCACCGCGATCTCGGCGCTCCGCGCCGCCGTCGCCGGCGGCAGGAGGACCTCGGCGCGCCAACCGTCGTGCCACGTCTCGAGGAGCCGAACGCCGAGAAATGCGCCGCGGTGCAGCCACGGCAGGTGCTCCCAGTCGAGGACGTTCTCCCAGATGCGCGGCACCGACGCGGTGATGTCGCGACGATACACAGTGAGCGGAGTCGAGGTCGCCGGTGCGGTAACGGTCATCGCCGCAGGCGAGCATGCCCGAGCAGCGTCACGATTGGCAACGGGCTCGCCGAGCCGCTATGTCACCAGCACCGCAGGAGGCTCGCATGCAACCCCGCTGAGCGGCGCGGGTCGCGACGGCTGCCGCCGCCACCGGCGACCCGCGACGTACATCATTCGCGGCGGCGCTCGCGCGGTGGCGCAGGCGTGCGTTCGGCCGCCGACGCGTTTGGCGGGTGCGTGCGCGCGACCCACGCGAGCGCGTCGGCGCGCGTCGTGAGGACGCCCTCGAGCTGTGCCTCCTCGAGCGCGTGCAGGATCTCGCCGACGCGCGGCCCGGGTCGGTGACCCAACGCGACGAGGTCGTCGCCGCTGAGCAGCCGCGGAGGACGCATCTCCTCCTGCGACAGCGCGGCGAGCTGGGCGCGACAGAACTCGTAGTATTGGAGATCGCCGCTCGCGGCGGTCGCGTCGATGCGGGCGAGCTCGAGGAGCTCTTCGATGCCGTCCTCGCGCAAGAAGCGCTTCAGCGTCGCGGCGCGCATGCGCGGGGCGTTCACCAAGCGCAAGTGGTTGCGGACGAGATACGCGACCCGCTCCCACACCGCGCGGCTGCGCTTCAGCCGTTGGCAGATCGCGATCGCCATCTCGGCGCCACGCTCGGGATGGCCGTAGAACGTGATGCGATCACCCTCCGGCGCGACGCGATGTCCGACGCAGACGGGCTTCGCCACGTCGTGAAGCAGGGCCCCGAACGCGAGCGTCTCGGTCGGCGACCGCAGCTGATCGATGACGAGCAGCGTATGGCGCAGCACGTCGCCCTCGGGATGATGGAGCGGCGACTGCGCGACGCCCTCCATCGCGGCGATCTCCGGCAGCACCGCGGCGAGGAGTCCCGAGGCGTGCAGCAGCTCGAAGCCGCGCTTCGCCGCGCCTTCGGAGAGGATCATGCGGATCTCCTCGCCGATACGCTCCCAGGCAATGCGGTCGATCGTCGCGGCGTCGCTCCGGATGGCGTCCCACGTCGCGGGCTCGATGGTGAATCCGAGACGGGCCGCCAACCGCACGGCGCGCAGCATTCGCAGCTTGTCCTCGCCGAGCCGCGCGTGCGGATCGCCGATCGCACGCACCACGCCGGCGTGCAGGTCGCTCGTACCGCTGACGTAGTCGATGACGCGATCGGCGAGCGGATCGAAGAACATCCCGTTGATCGTGAAGTCGCGCCGGCGCGCGTCCTCCTCGGGGCTGCCGAAGTGGACGGTCACCGGATGGCGAGCGTCGAGGTAGGTGCCGTCGCGGCGAAACGTCGCCACCTCGATGCGATGGCCTTCGATCGGCACGATGACGACGCCGAACTGCAGCCCGACCGGCACGCTCTTCGGGAAGAGCGCCACGACACGCTCCGCCGGGGCGCTCGTCGCGACGTCGTAGTCTTTCGGCGAGCGACCGAGCAGCTGATCGCGGACGCAGCCCCCTGCGAAGAGCGCGTCGAACCCCGCGTCGCGCAGGCGACGTACGATCGCGGTCGCGGTGTCACGGGCCTCCATGGACGCGATGGTACCCGATGCGTCGCGGCGCGCGAAGGCGCACGAAAAGGCGGCCAGCGCCGCGGTAGTCTGCCGGCGCCCCCGATGCTCTTGTTGCGCGGACCGTGGCGTGGCATTCGACGCCGATGCGACTCGCGGTCACGCTTCTCCTCGTGCTCGGGTCCGTCGCTTCAGTGTCGGCGCACGTGATGGTGCTTCCGACGGCCAGCAGGGCCGGCGGCGTCGAGCGGTACACCGTGATCGTCCCGACCGAGGGCAAGTCGGCGACGGTCCGTCTCGAGGTCCGGCTTCCGATGGGCGTCGAGGTGGTGGCGATCGAGTCGAAGCCGGGATGGCAGGGCGCCAATCGGCCGTTTCCCGTCGGTGCCGCGACGATTGGATGGACTGGCGGGCGCATCCCGCCGGGCGAGATGATGAGCTTCGATTTCTTGGCGTTGAATCCGACGGCGCCGCGCGCGCTCACGTGGAACGCGACCCAGTGGTACGAGGACGGCACGAGCGATCGCTGGGGCGAAGGCGCGCCGGCCGATCACCACGCGTCGACGACGAGCTTGGCGCCCGCGCAGCCGGGCGCGCCCGTCCGCGAGGGACATACGCCGGGCGGCGCCCGGCACCCGTAGCTCAGGGCATCGAGTCGGGCGCGTGCTCCGGATGGCCGGCGCCGGCGGGCGACGGCATCGGCGCCGGCGCCACGTCAGCGCCTGGTCCACCTGCCGCGCCGGGTGTCGGCGCCGCGCCGGGCACCTGGACGGCGGCGAGCGCGGCCGCGTCGACGGTGACCTTCGCTTTCGCGCGCAGATCCTCGATCCGCTTCTGCGTCTGCTCTTGCCGGCGCTGATTGAGAAGGTTCACGCGAATGCGCTCCTTCACCTCGTCGAACGGCCGGTCGCCGCCTTCCTTGCGCTCCACGAGCTTGATGATGTGGTAGCCGAACGGCGTCTTCACGACCTCGCTGATGTCGCCGGGCTTCTCGAGTGCGAACGCCGCCTGCTCGAACGGCGCGACCATGCGGCCTTGGCCGAAAAAGCCGAGGTCGCCGCCGCGGGCCGCGGTCGCAGTGTCGGTGGAGTTGGTCTTCGCGAGCTCCTCGAATTTCGACGGGTCTTGCCGCAGCTGCTCGCGCAGACGCTTCGCGAGCTCCTCGTCCTTCACCAGGATGTGGCTGGCGCGGATCTGCGCCCCGGAAAAGAGCCGGCGATTTTGATCGTAGTATGCTTTCACGTCCGCGTCGGTGATCTCGGGCGGCTCCTGGAAATCTTTCATGACGCGCTGGACGATCAACCGGCGTCGCAGATCGTCGACTTGGCGCGTGATCTCTGGGTCCGTGTCGTAGCCGCGCGCGGCGCCCTCGTCCGCGAGGAGGTCATTCAAGACGAGATTGTCGACGAACTGCCGGCGACGCTCGACGTTGGTCAGCTGGCTGCGGGAGCGCGGAGGCAGGCGCTCGACCTCACGGGCGAAATCGGCCGTCGTGAAGCGTTTGCGCCCGTACGTGGCGATCACCCGCGCGTCGGTTTGCGGTACCGTCGTACCGGCCGCCGACGTCGCCTGCTGCGAGGATCGATCGCGCTCGCAGGCGACGACCGCGAACGCCAGAGTGAGCACCGCCGCCCATTTCGACATGGCGGCGAAATCTAGAAAGTCGGTGTCGTGAAGTCAATTGAACCTTCTCGCGTTGACTGGCAGAACGGTCGCAAGTAGCATCACCCAACTTTCTTCCCGCATCTCATCCGTTTTCCGAGGAGGATTACCGACGATGGAACAAATGCTCGAGCAAGCCGAGGCGGTGCTGCGGTTCTCCGGCGAGGTGCAGCGCCGGATGTCCGAGGTCGGCGTCGAAGGCATCGGTGGCGTCATGGGACTGTACGCGAAGCTTCGCAGCGCGCTCGAGCGTGTGTCGCACGACGAGCTCGACTGGGCGGCCGCCGAGGTCAACCGCGTCCTCGACAGTCTGAATCGCATCAACGACGAGCTGAAGCGTCTCAAGTCACTGAAACTCAGCCTCGAGACCGGACACTGATCTCCGCCGGCGCGGTGACGATCGGCCCGGCCGGTGGGCGTGTCGATCGTCTCCGTGCGCGGAACATCAGCGTGCCGACGGACGCTCCGACGGTGTCGAGCATGCTGTCGTAGAGCGAGCCGGTTCGTCGCGGCACGAACATCTGGTGCAGCTCGTCGAGGCAGGCGTAGACCGCGCAGTAGACGATGACGCGCACCAGCGTGCCGCGTGACGGCCGCGTGCCGGGCTCGGTGAGCGCCCGGCACAGCAGGATCGCGAGCACCGCGTATTCGAGGAAGTGCGCACTTTTGCGGATCGTCGTGTGCGCGAATCGAAACGTCGCCGCCGAGAGCTCGCCGAAGAAGTACCGCAAGACGGGATCGATGTAGGAGTTCGTCGACTGCGCCGAGAAGGCGTCGGTCGAGAACCACGAGATACAGGTCGCCCAAATGACGACCGGCGCCCAGCGCGCGAGCCGTCCGCGCGCGGCCGCGGACGGCGGCGCGTCAAACGAGCTCGGTGATGGCGCGATTGACAAGCGCGAGCACCTCTTCCCCGAACTCCGCGTCGAGGAAGTCCTCGAGCTTGGGGCGCTGACTCACGTATCTGCGCTCGGCGTCGGGCGCGCTCGATTGCTCCTGTGCGAGGTGGCTTCCCGACATCAGATCCAGAAACTCGAGGACGCCGGCGCATTCTTTCTTGCCCCAGTCGCGCTCGAGCTTCTGATCGAGCGCGAGTCGCAGCGTCAAATAGCAGAGCCGGTAGCGCATCTCTTCGGTGAGTTCCATCGTCCTATCCTTTCCGTTTAGCCGCGACGCTCCAGCGCCAAGATCCACTCGTAGGCGCCGCTCTCGGGCGCGCCCTCGACGGTGCGGCGGTTGATGAAGAGCGTCGGCGTCGACTTCACGCCGAGCCGCGCGCCGGCGGCGGCATCGGCGACGACGCGCTGTTTTGCCGCCGGATCCGCGAGACACGCCGTGAACGCGGCGCGATCGATGCCGAGGTCGACGGCGGTCGCGACGAGATCGTCGGGGCCGAGGCGCTCCTGATTCTGAAATAGCCGGTCGTGATACTCCCAGAACTTGTCGAACTGCGCCGCGCATTCGGCGGCGATCGCCGCCTGGCAGGCGAAGCGGTGGATGCGCGTGGTGACGTGCGCGTTGCAATCGGGATCGAGCGGAAAGTGGTGAAACGCGATCTTCAGCATGCCACCGTGGCGCTGCTCGAGCTCACGGAGATCGCGGAACGCCTTGGCGCAGAAGCCGCACTCGAAGTCGGAGAACTCGACGATCGTCACCGCGGCGTCGGCGGGACCGCGCACGTGCGCGTCGGCGGGCAGGGCTTCGACGATGGGACGGCTCGCGTACCATTTGTAGAACTCGGGCTGCTGCGCCGCGATCTCGTCCGCCGTGAGCGGCCGGATCGCCGCCGAGCTCGCGCGCAGCTGGAGCCCGGCGACCGTCGCGAGCGCGACCGCGGTCACGCCGGCGCCGAGCGCGAGCTGCCGGGTCGTGAGCGGCCCGCCGGGAGTCGTGCGGCGCGCGAGGCGCCAGGCGAGGACGGCGATCGCGACGTTCACGAGATAGAGGCCGCTGCACAAGAGGCACAGCGTGCGCAGCGCGAACGCCGCGATCGCGGCCATGTAGACCGAGAATACGAGGCTCCAGAGGGCGATCGCGAAGAGCAGCAACGTCGCGCGCGCCTGTGCGTCGGGTCGCACGCGGCCGCGGACGAGCACGAGCGCGGCCAGCGCGAGGTAGGTGAGGAGCGCCCAGAGCGCGACCGGCACGCCGAGGAGCATGCCGTACGCGCTCGTCAGCACCGCGTCGCAGTTGACCCGCGCGCTGACGTTGCAGAAGCTCGTGTAGGCACCGCTCGTCGCGGCGAGCTGCGCGTGAATGTAGAGGATCGTGCCGCTCAGCGCGGCGCCGACGCCGAGCGCGCCGACGAGCGCCGCGTCGAGGCGCGCGGTCGCCGCCGGAGCTTCCGCGACCGCTGGCGTGGGGCGCCGTTCGGGATCGCTCGCTCGCGTCGCCCCCCTGCGCGCCATGAAGTCACGATCTTATCGGCGCCCAGTGAGGCTTTCAACGAGACTCGGTCACTTTGCGTCGCGATACGTCGTTGTTCGGTCGCTCCGCTGCTTGTCCTCGCTTGAACGGATCGCGTCGCGAAATGCGAAGGGGGAGCCGTGCTGACGACTCCCCCTTCGTGTGCGTGTCCGGCGCGGTGCGCAGCGGCCGTGATCAGAACTGGTACGTGAGCCGCAGCGACGTCTCGGAGCGGCCGCGTTGGGTGCCGAGGAGCCACGGATCGAAGACGCCCTTCTGTTTGTCGGATTGACCGGGGATGAAGTAGCGCTGCGTCAGATTGACGATGACGTTCGGTGTGACGAGGTAGTCGAGGTTCCAGAACGGGTACGTGCTGTTGCTGTTCACCGGATCGTAAATGATGCCGAGCAGCGGCACGACCGAGCCGCCCTTGTAGAAGGTGAAGATCGCGAGCGTGACCAGCGATTCCCAGCTGCGCACGTCGTCGCGGAAGGTGCCGTTGCCGTTCGGGTCGGTGCACGGCCTGTCCGGCGGACCGCCACAGAACGGGCGCGAGCGAGCGCCGGCAGTCGGCAGGTCGAGCGCCGTCGTGAGCGTGTCTTTGTTGTGGATGATGTGGTGGATGAACCACTGTCCGGTGATGAAGAACGTGGTCTTCTTGTTGAGCGAACGGATCCACGTCGGCCGGTCGAACGCGATCATGCCCTTCCAGTAGTCGCGCTTGATCGTGCCCGGCAGGAGCGGCGCGAACGTCGTCTGGCGGTCGCGGTCGAGCATGCGAATGGCGAAGTCATAGACCGTCTCGAGGCGGAAGATGGTCTGGGTGTAGTTGCCCTCGAAGTAGTTGCCGGAGATCCCGACGGTGTGGATGTACGGCGTGATGTACGTGACGGGTAGCGTGTGTCGCGCGATCAGATCCTGCGTCCGATTGATGCCGAACGGGGTAGGTTTGATGCCCTGGACCGGCGTGAAGGGCGTGCCGTCATCGCCGGACCAGCGCTGATAGAAGTAGTGGAGCCCGAGCTGCAGGCCGTCCGGGAAGACGCCGGACACGCGCACGCCGACCTGGCTGTTGTCCATCGGGGTTCGGCTGTAGGGACCTTGCTTGAAGAGGCTCGAGCCGTCGGCGAGGCGTTTGATCCCGGAGAACGGCGCGAAGAACGCGCCATCCTCGCGGTTGGTGAGCGGATCCTGGATCCGGAGGCCCCAGGGCCGCGGCAGATAGCCGACCTTCACCGGGCGCCAGTCGCCGGGGTTCCAGTAGCTCTCGGCGAAGACGTTCGACAGCGGTCCGACGTTGCCGATGTCCCACAGGCCCTTGATCATCCAGAGCGGAATGCGCAGATCGTCCCACCCGAACGACGGCGGCGGGATCTCCTCGATGAAGTGCCACGAGGTGTCGAGCGGGTTGGCGCGGTCGAGCATGCGGAAGTCGTCGGCTTCGCCCCAGATGATCTGCTGCTTCCCGAGGCGGAAGCTGAGCGGCGCGTCTGCGAGCTTGAGATCGATGTACGCCTCACGGAGGACGCTCTCGAACTTGAGGGCGTCGAGCGACTTTCTGGGCAGGTCATCGAGATCGCGTAACGCCGCGGGGCCGGGCTTGCGGCCGCGGAAATCGTTCTCGCGAAAGCCCGGCGTGGCGTCGTAGATGCTGTCGTACACTCCGCGGTACAGCAGAAAGAGCTTCGAGCTCTGGATGAACGGCAGGTCGAAGCGGTCGATCAGCTTACCGCGCTGGAGCCAATCCCAGTCGACGCGCGCCCGGAACGTGTGGCGCTGTTGGACGAAGTGGTACTGGTCGACGTCCGGATTGCGGACGATGTTCTGGCTCTGGACGTTGCCGGAGAGCTCGATCGGTCCGAACTTCTGTGTGGCCGACGCGGGAGCGGCTGCGACCAGCAGGCTCACGCCGGTGAAGACGGCGACCAGCGAGCGAGCGAGATACGACGCTGTGTCTCTTCGTTCCATGACAGCCTCCTCCTCATCGAACGACGCAGGGGACGAATGACGAGCGCGGCCCGGGCGCCGCACTCACGCGCTGTATGAGTCGACGGCGGTGCGTACCGTATCTCGGTACGCACCGCCAGGCTTCACTGAAAGCTACTGACGAACGGCCCGGACGCTGATTGCCGGCAAGCTGAGCGCGCCCGGCCCGGGGAGACCCGCGGTCGTGTTGATCGCCGGCGCTTTCGTCGCCGGAATGCAGAAGAAAGACACCAGCGTGCCCGTGTTGCCGGGCGTCGCGCACTGACCAGTGCGGGTGATCGTGTCGCCGAAGCACGGACGCGGCGTGTCGGTGCAAGTTCCGGCACCTGGGAACACAGCCTCGCAATCCGCCGTGCCGCTGCCGGGCGTGCACGAGCGGAACTTCTGACCGGAGCAGAGGCCGTCGATCGGGCTGTCACAGGTGCCGTTCGCACCGCAGACGCC
>VBKW01000173.1 GCA_005879405.1 Deltaproteobacteria bacterium | reverse complement strand
CATCGTGCGTAGCGCACGGCAAGGCGACTCCCTACCTTCCGCTCATCTCGCTCCTCCACAGTTATTTCGAGATCCGTCACGAGGACGATGAAGCGACGCGGCGGGAAAAGCTGAGACTGAAGGTGGTGAGCCTCGATCCAGCTCTCGAGGGGACGCTTCCCTACTTGCACCACCTCCTCGGTGTGGCGGAGCCGGCCGCTTCGCTCCGGCAGATGGACCCCCGCATCCGGCGCCAGCGGGTCTTTGCCGCACTCGCGAAGGTGCTGCTCCGCGAGAGCTCGCGGCGACATCTGGCCCTCGTGGTCGAGGACCTTCAGTGGATGGACGGGGAGACGGAAGCGTTTCTCACGACCGTCGCCGATTCGACGGCGGAATCACCCCTGCTCCTGCTCGTCAACTATCGCCCCGAGTATCGGCCACGCTGGGGCAGCCGAACGGAGGTCACGCAACTCCGTCTCGATCCGCTCGCGCCATTGAGAGCTGCCGAGCTCGTGGCGACCCTTCTCGGCGAGGAGCCGGCCACACTCCCGCTTCGCCGTCTCGTCCTCGAGAAGACTCAGGGAAATCCATTCTTCATTCAGGAAATCGTTCAAGGCTTCTTTGCCCAAGGAATTCTCGACCGCGGTGCCTCGGGGATCTCTCTCGCTCGGGCGCTCGCCGATCTTCAGATCCCCGCGACGGTCCAGGGCGTTCTTGCGGCGCGCATCGACCGCCTGCGCGTCGACCAAAAGAACCTGCTTCATACACTGGCCGTGATCGGCCCCGAGTTCGATCTCCGACTCATCGAACGAGTGGCCGGACCGCTCGACGAAGGGATCTCCGAGCTCCTCACCCATCTCGCCGACCAAAAGTTCATCGACGAAGCGGTGGTTGCGGAACAGCCCGGCTACCGTTTCAAGCACGCGCTCACGCAGGAGGTCGCCTACAACTCGCTGCTCCGGGAGCGCCGGCGGGTAGTGCACGAGGAGGTCGCGCAGGCTATCGAAGCGCTTTTCGCCGACCGGCTCGCCGAGCATTCGGGCGAGCTCGCGTATCACTACGGGCGAAGCGGCAACACGGCGAAGACGATCGAGTACCTGCGTATGGCCGCCAACCGCGCCGTCGAGCGCTCGGCGCTCGCCGAGGCCATCGGCCATCTGCGTTCCGCCCTCTCGCTCGTGGCGGCGTTGCCTCCGGCACCGGAGCGCCTCCAGCTGGAGCTCTCGCTCCACCTCGCGCTCGGCACCTCGCTCGGCCCGCACGCAGGCTGGTACGATCCCGATGTCGGAAGGAGCTTTGGCCGCGCTCGGGAGATCTGTCACGAGCTGGGAGAGACGCCGCAGCTGTTTCAGGCGCTTTTCGGGCTGTGGGTCTACGAGCTGACGCACGGCAACCTCGCATCCACTCGTGAGCTCGCCGAGCAGCTCTGGGTCCTCGGCGAACGGTTCGAGAACCGCGCGTTCCTCGTCGAGGCGTGCCGGGCACTCGGGCCGACGGTCTTTTTCTTCGGCGAGTTCAGCCGCGCCCGCGAGATCCTCGAGCGAGGTTTCACGCTCTACGATCCTGTGGAGCACCGCTCACATGCGGTGCTCTACGGCCAGGACCCGAAGGTCCTTTGCCTCACCTATCATGCCCTGGTCTGTCATCTGCTCGGTGACCCGACGCGCGGTCGTGAGAGCTTGAGGGAAGCCGTCGCGCTTGCCGAAGCGATCGCGCATCCGTTCACGTCCGCCTGCGCCGGCAACCACACTGCCATCCTCGGCTACTTTCATAGAGACGTGGCCGAGGTCGAACCGGTCGCGGAGCGCACAGTCGCGCTCGCGACCGAACACGGATTTCCGTTCTGGCTCATCGTCACGCGGATCATCCGCGACTGGGCGATCGCCTGTCGCGGGGATCCAAGCGCCCTCGACGAGATGCGCCGAGACCTCGACACGTGGCGCGTCAGCGGCGCCGCCGTGCTGAGCCCTTGGCTGCTGGCGATGCTCGGCGAAGCGCTCGCCACCCTCGGGAAGCGAGACGAGGCGCTCGGCGTGCTCGATGAGGCCGCGCGTGTCGGCGAAGAAACGGGGGCCCGCTGGTGGAGCGCCGAGATTCACCGGCTCACCGGCGAGGTGGAGCTGTCTTTGGGGAACGCTTCGCGGGCCCAAACGTCGCTCGACCGCGCCCTCGAGATCGCCCGCCGGCAGGGCGCCAAGACTCTCGAGCTACGCGCGACCGCGACACTGGCCCGCCTCTTGCGCGGGCAGGGCAAGGGCCCCGAAGCTCGCCGCCTGCTGGAAGCGGCCTATCATTCTATCCCCCCGGGGTTTGACACCGCGGACCTGAGCGAGGCAAAGGGCCTATTCGAGGACCTTACCTCATATGAACGGTGTTCGAGAACTCGATGTCGAACCCGCAACCCTCGCGACGGTCTCGCAATCTAGGCTGCGGGGGCTTTTCGCAGCGTTGCTCGCGCCTTCGGGTGTGACGATCGACGGCGATCAGCCGTGGGACATCCGGGTGCACGACGAGAGGCTCTTCCGCCGCGTCGCCACGTCGGGCTCGCTCGGCTTCGGTGAGGCGTACCTGGACGGGTGGTGGGACTGCGAGCGCCTCGACGAGTTTTTCGCGCGCGTGCTCGCGGCGGAGGTGAGCGAGAGGCTCTGGTGGAATCCGGCGTCCACGAGGTTGCATCTCGCCGCGTGGCTCGTCAATCGCCAATCGAAGGCGCGAGCGTTCGTGGTCGGGCGGCGCCACTACGACCTCGGCAACGACGTCTTCGAGGCCACGTTCGATCGGCGCGTGACCGGCAGCTGCGCTTACTGGAAGAACGCATCCACGATCGACGAAGCCCAGGAGGCCAAGCTCGACCTCGTCTGCCGCAAGATCGGTCTCAAAGGCGGCGACACGGTTCTCGACATCGGCTGCGGCTGGGGGGCGTTCATGAAGTTCGCCGCCGAGCGCTACGGGGCGCGATCGGTCGGAATCACGGTGTCGCGGGAGCAGATCAAGCTCGCGAGCGAGCTCTGCGCGGGTCTACCCGTCGAGTTCCGCTTCATGGACTACCGCGACGTGACGGGGAAGTTCGACCACGTCGTCTCGATGGAGATGTTCGAGCAGGTCGGCCACAAGAATCTCAGGCGGTTCTTCGAGATCGCTCATCGTTCACTGAAGAACGGCGGGCTCTTCCTGCTCCATACGATCGGGACGAACGAGTCCTCCACCGTCATCGATCCCTGGCTCGACAAATACATCTTCCCGAACGGTGCGCTGCCGTCGATCCAACAGATCGGCCGCGCGATCGAGGGGCTTTTCGTGATGGAAGATTGGCACAACTTCGGCGCGGACTACGATCGGACGATCCTTGCTTGGTTCGCAAACTTCGAGCGCAGCTGGCCGAGACTCGCCGCGAAGTACGGTGATCGGTTCTACCGAATGTGGAAGTACTATTGGCTTTCTTGTGCAGGCGGTTTCCGCTCGCGAACGATTCAGCTCTGGCAGATCGTCCTCTCGAAGCGGGGAATCGCGGGCGGCTACGCTTCGGTACGTTGACCGCCTGCCGGCCGGCGTCGTGTTCCACGGCCCTGCTCGTCCTTCCTCGTCTTCGAGGCGAAGAGGAGCACGGAGAGAAGCTTCGATAGAAATCGGGATTGTGAAGCAAGCCGCCGTTGCGACGACCGTGCCGTCCCTGCGCCCGAGCCCGCGGCTCCGGGACCGTCTCGCCGCTCGCCTCGTGCTTGCTCGACTCTCGAGCTTGCGCGCGGGTTCGATCACGCTCGTTCTCCCCGACGGAGCCGTTCTTCGCTACGGCGACTCCGCTTCGGAGCGCCACGTGACGATCACCGTCAAGAGCTGGGCGTTCTTCTGGCGAACGCTTGCCGCGGCCGACATCGGTGGCGCCGAGTCGTATGTGGAAGGCCAATGGGCGGTGAGCGACCTCGTCGAGCTCTGCCGGCTCTTCCTGATCGATCAATCGATGCTCGATGCGGGCTCGGGCTGGACAGCGCCCGTCCGGCTGCGTCACGCCCTCCTTCGCTGGGTGCGGACGAATACGTTGGCGCGGGCGCGGCAGAACATCCGCCACCATTACGACCTGGGCAACGAGTTCTATGCGCTGTTTCTCGACGAGTCGATGACCTACAGCTGCGCGTATTTCGAGAACGACGCCGCCACGCTTGAAGAAGCGCAGCAGGCCAAGATCGAGCGCCTCTGCCGCTTCCTCGATCTCACGCCCGGCCTCGAGGTGCTCGAGATCGGCAGCGGCTGGGGCGCGCTCGCCATTCACCTGGCCCGGCGCTACGGGTGCCGCGTGACCTCGCTGACGCTCTCGGAGCAGCAGCTAGAGTTCGCGCGGCGTCGGGCCGCCGAAGCCGGGATGTCTGACCGAGTGGACTTTAGGCTCTGCGATTACCGCCAAGCCGAGGGCTGTTTCGATCGCATCGTCTCGGTCGAGATGCTGGAGGCGGTCGGGTACGAGTACTTCGCGACTTTCTTCGGGCGCTGTGCCAAGTGGCTGCGGCCGGGCGGCAAGCTTGTGCTCCAGACGATCAGCGTCCCGGACCAGAGTTTCGACGCGTATCGGCGCGATTTCGACTTCATCCGTAAGTACATCTTTCCGGGCGGCCTCTGCCCGTCGCTGTACGAGATCCTCCGCGCCGTCAAGGAGCGGACGAACTTCCGCCTGGTCGCACTCGAGGACATCGGTTCGCACTACGCGCGAACGCTTCGGTGTTGGCGCGAGCGGTTCCTCGCGCGTCTGCTCGAAGCACGGCGGCTCGGATTCGATGAGCGAGTCCTGCGCATGTGGGAATACTATCTCGCCAGCTGCGAAGCTGCGTTCTCCGTCCGCCACATCGGCAACCTGCAGATCGTTCTCCGGCGGCCGGGGATTGGTTCCAACTAGGAACCGTTAGGGACGTACGCGCTACGGCTGATCGATCAGCACCAAATCAAGGATCAGCGCGCGCGCAAACCGCATCGATGTTGCTCGCGATCTCTACGAACCGCGCCGCCGCCCGCGACGGCTCGGCGCCGGTGAGGCGTATTCTGTCGACCACGTCTGCGCACCGTCCGAGGTCGCGCGCCACGTCGCGTAGGTCGCTCACCAGTTGGCGCGCCATCGCACGCGCGTTGATCCCTACGGCGTACGCCGACATCTCGCGTACGCGCGCACGGCCCCCGGAACCGGGCGCGCTCGGGAGGTGGGCGATCTATTGCGCGAGTCGCGCAAATAACAGGTCAGACCATGTCTTTGAGCCCTCGGAGCGGACGTACCCGCACCACGTTCCGCGCGGGCTTGGCCTTGAACATGACCTGCTCTTTCGTGAACGGGTTGATGCCCGGGCGAGCCGGGGTCGCCGGTTTCCGGGTGACGGTGATCCGCATCATGCCGGGCACCTTGAAGACACCGGCGCCCTGTTTCGACAGGTCGGCCTTGATCATGCAGCCGAGCGCATGAAACACAGCAGCGACGTCGCGGCGATGGATGGCCGCGTGCTCGGCGATCGTACCGAACACATCGCTCTTGCTGCGGGGCTTCGCCGAAGCGCTGACCCTGAGCGGCTTGGTGAGGTCAAGCTTGGAGACAGGCCGCGTAGCGATCACCTTCTTCACCTTCTTCGTGGGCGTCCTCTTCTTGCTGGGCATAACTCGCTCCTCCTTGTCCGCTGGTCGTGAGGTTGAAGCAGCGGCACATAATCGGGGATGGGGGAGAAGGCAAGTGCGAGTCGCGGGCAAGGACGGCGGGTGGAGTGAGAGTACCTCCGCGAACCCGCGCACGAGACACTCTGCGAAGAGTTCCGCCTCGGTCACCGCGGCCGGATCGATGTTGGCGGCGATACAGCACGTGTCGCGGTGCGTGTTTAGGGTGATCATCGATGCGCAGCCCGGCAGGGGACCGAACCCGTAGATGCGCTCGATCCGCGCGCCGGCCAGATAGCGCTCGTCACGCAGGCCCGGGACGTTGCTCGCCTGTAGATCGTTCGACTTGGTCATGCCCCCGGCGACGGCGCTCAGCAGTGCTGCGGGAAGGCGGGCCAACCCGGGGGCGAGGAGCGAGAGGCCGTCGATGGCAGGCTCGTTGCGGAGTGCGCGAACGAGCGTCTTGATCGCCTGCATCCGCAGTCGCGGGTCGGCGATGCCGACTGGTCCGGCGAACCGTGCGCCGGCGATTCGATTGCCACCCTCCGCGTCGCCTTCGCGCCGTACCGAGATCGGAATCGCCATCGGCATGCTCACGATCGGGCACCCGAGCTCTTCATGGTAGAGCCGGAAGGCGCCGAGGAGCGCCGCGACGAACGCGTCGTTCAGGGATGCGTCGGCAGCCTTGGCGGCAGCGTGCAGGTCGGCAAAGGCGACATCCAACGCGAGGAAGTGCCAGGAGAGGCTGCGACCGCGGAGAAGCGGGGAGCCCTCGGCGTCGGGGTCGGCCAGCAGCCGCGACATCGACGAGCAAAAGCGCAGCGCCGCCTTGGCCGTCTCGAGCGGCCGTGCGAGCGCTCCGAGCGCACCCGCAGCCTGCTGTACGAGTGCGGGAATCGCCCGCACGTCGCGCGCGAGCTGGTCGAACAGCAGGCCGATTGGCGTCGGCCGTTCGGGTGGCGGCGAGGGCGGCTGTGGCTTCGACGGGTTCGACTCGCGCATGCGGGAGTGGAGCTGGGCGAAGAGCTGGACGCCCCCCATGCCGTCCGTCGTCGAATGATGCATCTTCAGCATGTGAGCGGCGCGCCCCTCGGGAAGGCCTTCGAACAAGTAGGACTCCCACGGCGACCGGGCACGGTCGAAGGGCGTCATGGCGACCTGCTCGGCGGCGGAGAGCAGCGCAGGCCAGCCGCCGCCCTCGGGGAGACGGACGCGGCGCATGTGGTAGTGCAGATCGAAGTCGGGGTCGTTCACCCAGCAGGGGTTGCCGATTCCCAGGGCCGGCTCGACCACTTTCTGCCGAAACCGGGGTGCCATGCGCGTTCCCCAGTCAGCTGCGGCGATGAAACGATCCCAATTGGGGACGCAGTCGAGAATCTCCAGGCCGGAGATCGTCGAACGCAACCGTGGATCCGCCTCGATGCGCCACATGAGGGTCTCGAGCGCGTTCATCTCGCGCGCCTCGCCCCAATGGAGCCGTCCGTCCGTCGATGAGCGCTCCGGCATCATTGGCATTCAGGGGGCACCGTGGTCAGACACTACCGTCCTGTCAAGGATCAGAAGATGCCATCCCGCTCGGGACGGCAAACCGACGCTCGATGAACTGATCTTGGTCGTGGTATTAGGCGCGAAGGGAGTCGGGCGGATGGGGACGGAGAGGGGCGGGTGGCGGAAGGAGGTCAGGGAACACGTGCGTTGCTCGTGCTGCGGACGCACGCGATCTTGGGCCGAGCTCGGCACCTTCACAACCGATCTCTCGTCCGACTTCGACCTCGCGGACGGCACGCTCACGCAGACGGTGCTGTATTGCCGCGATGAGTCCGAGTGTAGAGGGGCCGCCCAGACCTTGCGGCTGATTCACAGTGCGCCGGTCCCAGCGCCCGGCGAACCTGTGCCAGGTGCCTGACGACGCTCTCCCTTGACGTGGTTCTCACGGCTTGTAGCCGCCGTAGCGCGCGGGAAGCTCGCCAGGTGCGCCATCTCCTTCCCGCATCGGACGACCAGATCGTGACCGACCCGCGAATCGCGGCGCGGGCGACAAGCCCGCGCAGATCGCGAAGAGACTGAACCTGCACGATTCCGATACCGAACGGCCTGACGAATCTGATCGGTGAGATGAAGCCGCTGCTCTGAGCCGCGCCCTCGACCGGAACTGCGCGGCGGCGTACGAGGGAACGGATGAGCGCCACGGCGACGCTACGTACGACGAACCGCGCGGCACGCTTCTTCTTCATGCACCTGGGCAGCCTCGTCGCGGTGATCGTGTACTTCACGCTCGGGAACCGTGCGGGGTGGTCCGTCGAGGGAGTGCGGACGGCGCTCTTGGTCGCGCTCGTCGTGAAGACGGGCTACATGGCCGTCGCCTGGCGGCAGGGCGAGCTGAAGCACTTCGACTTCGCGCTGTGGACACTGTTCGCCCTCGGCACGGTTCTCACGTCGGCGGGCGTCGGCTGGGGGCTTCGTCTCTTCCGCGTGTACTCGCCGGCGCTCGTCTTCACCGCGTTCGGCCTCTCCGCGATCGGGCCGCTCGTCCTCGGTTGGGAGCCGTTTACGCTGTACTACGCACGCCGCCAGACGCCGGCGTGGCAGCAGAAGGCGCCGCAGTTCGCGGCGATCACGCGCGTCATGGCCGCCTTTTGGGCGCTGATCTTCTTCGTCGCCGCCGCGCTGTGCGCCTGGGCGCCGACGGACGTGTGGTTCAACACGATCTTTCCGAACCTGCTCGTCTTCGTGATCGGCATACCCGCCGTCCTCTGGGTCCCGCCGCTCTATTCGCGGCTCGTTCCGGCGCCGCTGCCCGAGTCCGTCGAGGTGCTCATCCTGGGCATGCCGTTCGTCTTCGACCGCCGCGCCGCGAACGGCGCGTCGGCGGTGTTTCAATTCCACGTGTCCGGCGCCGAGACCGGCGACTGGTGGGTGCGGGTCGCGGGCCGCCGCTGCAAGAGCGGCGAGGGCGTCGATCCCGCCGCGGACCTGACGGTGCACACGCCCGACGTCGTCTGGCGCCGGATCGTCCACGGCGACATCGATGGCGGTCAGGCGCTGGGGCAAGGCCTCTACCGCATCGAAGGAAACCTCGACCTGCTGCCCAAGCTCCAGGACTGGTTTCGCAGCCGCCGGTGACGATTTCGGTGGAGCCTCAGCCGCGCTCGTCGCCCGGCAGGCGATGGATCGACGCCCGGTCGGGCGGAAGCTCGTCGAACTGTGGCAGGTCGTCCGTGATCGTGTGCCAGGACGCCTTGGAGGCGACGAAGATGTGAAATGCCGGCCCGGCGTCGAGGTCGCCGACGACGCCGCCGAGCGGCAGCGCGATACGATCGGGCTCCTCCGTGTACTCGGTGATCAGGCTCGAGCCGCACTTCCGGCAGAACGTCCGCGTCGTGCGCGGCGTCATGGCGTAACGCGCCAGCAGCTCGGCGCCCGCCGTCCACTGGAATGCGCTGCGGTGCGCGACGGCGCGCGTCCGAAATGCAGCGCCGTGCCAGCGCCGGCAGCGCGAGCAGTGACAATGGACGACGGCGCCGAGCGGTCCGTCGTACCGATACGTGATGCCGCCACAGAGACACGACCCGGTGAGCGTCGCCATGAGCAGCCCTCCGATGCGCCTACGGATTACGATTTTCCGGCAATCGGGACGCGAATCGTGATCGCGGTCCCGACGCCATCGACCCCCGCGATGTGGATCGTCCCGCCTATGTGAACGACGCGCTCATCCCCGTCAGGTCTGAGGACGCGGTAACAAAAGCTGTACGGCTCTTTGGTGGTGATCGACCGCCTGACGGTATTCAGAATTTCGTCGCGATCGTCGGTATGGATGAACGACATCGCCTCATGGGCGACGTCGATCTCACCCGGCTGAAGACCGAAGATGCGATAGAGCTCGTCTGACCAGGTGACGTCGCCGCTGCGCAAGTCCCATTCCCAACTGCCGACGTGCGCCAGGCTCTGCGCCTCGGCCAAGTGACTCTCGCTGCGCTTGAGTCTCTCCTCGGCCCGTTTGCGTTCGGTGATGTCCTGAGCCGTCCCGAAGAGCCGGACAACGTCGCCTGCCCGATCGCGCGACGCGTAACCGACCTCGCGGATGATCTTGGTCTGCTGCGCGAGGGTGATGATGCGATATTCGATGTCGAACGATGCGCCTTCGAGCCGCGTTCGAGCGCTCGTCTTGAGAACGTGGAGTTGATCATCGGGATGGATGCGGTTCAGGAACGCATCGTAGCGCCCGTCGAAGTCGCGGTGGTCGATTTCGAAGATCCGATAGAGCTCGTCCGACCAGGTGACCTTCTGCGTCTGCAGATCGAAGGTCCAGTTCCCGATGTGAGCCACCCGTTGTGCTTCGGCCAGCTCGGCTGCGCTCGCTCGCAGCTCTTCCGCGTCCATCGCGCGCTCAGTACCGCCGCGCCGCGCGCGCGGTCAAGCTGCGACGGTCCAGATTCTCGAAGTCGGTCCGCAGCGGCCGCGCGGCGCAGGTCAGTGGAGATCGTCCTCTTGGCTCTGGTCGGTGATGGTCGCCCAGTCCTTCTGGTCGTTGCCGAGATCGGGCTCCTGACTCTGGTCGGTGACAACCGACCAGTTGTTGCGATCGTTCGCGAGATCCGCCGTCTGACTGGAATCGTCGATGATCGCGGGCAACTCCTCGGCGAATGCCCCCGCTGAAGACACGAGCGATGCGAACGCCAGCACACTCACCAATCGGCGCGGTCGCGTCCTGCGGTCGTCGTGATGGATCGTCGCGCTCGCCATGGCGGTCGGTGATCGCAAACACCGTGCCGATACCCATGACGCCGACATCGTCGCACCTAGCGCCACGTTCGGGTCCGCGTCCTGCGGTGTCTGCCGTCATTTCGGCACTAAGCCGGCCGATCGGCAGGGCTCGTGGGTCCGCTGGTTGATGCGATCATGAAATCCGTGCTCTGACCGACGCCATGCTCGGTCTTCTCGTCTCCGACCTGCACTACGGCTTGAAGCAGCTCGATTGGCTCGACGGTGTCGCTGCTCGCTTCGACCTAGTCGTGATCGCCGGCGATTCGCTCGACGTGTCGTCGATCGTCGCACTCGGCGCGCAGATCGTCGTGGTGTCGAAATATTTGCGGCGCGTGGCCGGGCGCACACGGCTCGCCGTGAGCTCCGGTAACCACGACCTCGACGCGCGCGACAGCGACGGCGAGCGGACCGCGAGGTGGCTCGCCAAGGGCAGAGTGCCTGGGGTGCTCACCGACGGCGACTACGTCGAGATCGGCGACGTCTCGGTGACCGTGTGCCGATGGTGGGATGGTCCGCGCGGCTGTGCGGAGGTCGGCCGCCAGCTCGCGCGCGATGCGGCGCGGCGACGAGGGAGATGGATCTGGGTCTACCATGCGCCGCCCGACGCCTCACCGGTCAGCTGGACCGGGAGTAAGCACTACGGCGACACCGAGCTCGTGCGATGGACGCACGAGCATCGGCCGGACCTCGTGCTCACCGGGCACGTCCATCAGTCGCCGTTCCGCGCCGGCGGGTCTTGGGTCGACCGGATCGGCGACACGTGGGTCTTCAATGCCGGGCGCGAGATGTCGCCGTACCCGCCGCACGTGATCTTCGATACGACGGCGCAGACCGCCACGTGGACGTCGAGCGCCGGCAGCGAGACCGTCGACCTCGCCGCCCCGCTCATCCGCGACGCCGTCACTCCGTCGTAGGATCGGGGTCGGGGCAGCGGTCGGAGCCCGGCGACGCCTCCGGCCCGTGGTGATGGACGAGGCTCTCGAGGACCTCGTCGACGATCGCGAGGTGATCGCCGCTTCCCTCGAACTGGCGTTTGACGTCGACCAGGTACGTCGTGACGAAGTGGAGCCGCCGCGCGAGCAGCCGCGCGATCGCGAGCGCGATCTCCGGACGCGAGCCGATGAACGCGATCGGGTCCTCGGCGACGTGAAACGTCGACGGCTCGACGGCGCGCACGCTCGCGGTGTGCGCTTCGTCGAGGAGGAGCGAGACTTCGCCGAAGAAGGTTCCCGGCTCCGCGACGACGTTGATCTGCACGTCGTGCTTGAGCACTTCCACGGCGCCGCTTGCCAGCACGTAGAGCACCCCGCTGCGCTGCCCTTCCACCACCACCATTTCGCCGGCTGCGAACGCTTTGATCGGGAGGTCTCGACAGTGGTCGAGCACCGATGCCATCGCTAGACTCTAGCTTGAGTCGGCCGAGATGCCCAATGGGCGACGCCGCCGGATCGCGGCGACCTTGCGGCGTCACCACGAAACGGCGAGCTCGGCATGTCGATCGGGGCCGCCCTCGACCGTCGTATGGATGAACGGCTCGGGACTCGACGGAGCCGCGGACAGGGGATTGCCATGGCGATGCAGCAGAAGATCACCCCGTTTCTCTGGTACGCGAGAGAGGCGGAAGAAGCCGCCGAATTCTACACGCGCATCTTTCCCGACTCGCGCATCGTCCGTGTGACGACGATGCAGAGCGAGTCGCCGAGCGGCCCGCCGGGCTCGGTGAAGATCGTGGAGTTCGTGCTGTTCGGGCAGACCTTCACCGCGATGAGCGCCGGCCCGCTCGATCCCTTCAACCATGCGATCTCGTTCGTCGTCAGCTGCGATACCCAGGACGAGCTCGACCGCTACTGGAACGCGCTGCTCGAAGGCGGCGGCGCGCCCGAGCAATGCGGCTGGTTGAAAGACCGCTTCGGCCTCTCCTGGCAGATCGTGCCGACGGTGCTCGGCGAGATGATGTCGGACCCCGACAAGTCTCGCTCCAAGCGCACCAGCGATGCCATGATGAAGATGGTGAAGCTCGACATCGCCGCGCTGAAGGCGGCCTACGAGGGTAGGGGCGGCCGCTGATCCGCGGAGAGCTGTCGACGCTCAGTCCGGCTGACGCCGCGCCGCGCTCGACCGCCACAATGCGGCGCTCGCGGCGACGAGCACGAGCAGGATGGCGGCGTGACGGATGAGCTCGTGGCCGACGCCGATCCGCGACGTGATGACGATCGCGTCGAGCAGCGGGAGCGCGGTCGCGAACGTGAACAGCAACGTCAGCGGCCGCAGCATTCCACCGAAGGCGAACGCCAGCGCGAGCGCACCGAGCAGCGCGTTGCGCGCTCCGTAGATGCGGACGAACGTCGTCTCCGTCTCGGTGTGCATCGGCAAGCCGAACGACGCCGACGCGGCGAGGGGATCGAGAAACGCCCGCACGCCGAGCACGACGATGACGGCCGCTACCAGCGTGACGAGCCATATCGCCGGCGACCGCATGGTCACGACCGCTGCACGACGAGCTTGATCGCGGGCTCGCCGTACGCCGCCGGCGCGTCGTCCCAATCGACGACGCGCGTGGTCACGTCCTGCGGGCGGAGACGGCCATCCTCGATCAGCGGCATCACCGCGCGCAGGAGCGCCGCGGCATGCGCGCGTCCCGTGAAGAATCGGATCCCGAGCGTGTACAGCCTCCCGAGCGGCATCGGGGTGTCGCCGCCGGCGTAGAAGCTCACGCTCTGCAAGGTCCCCTCGGGCGCGGTCGCGCGGATCGCATAACGCAAGCCGACCGGCGTCAGGCCGGCGTCGACGACGATCGGGTAGCGGCGCTCCGGCTTCTCGAAGTCGGTCCGGAGCGGCCGGGCGCCGAGGCGCTCCGCGAGCGCCAGCGCTTCGGCATCGTCGCTCGCGTAGTCGACATGCGCGGCGCCGAGCGCGATCGCGGCCTGCGCCGCGTAGAGCGGGACGCTCTTCAGTCCGTGACACACGATGAGGACGTCCGCGCCCGGCGTCGCCGCGAGGTGCGGTGCCACGGCGCGGTAGCCGTCGAGCACGTTGTCGGACACGCTCGCGAGCGCCGCCGAATCCAGCGCGGGCGCGATCGGCGCCAGCATCGCGGCGGCGTGCGGCACGCGGACGACGTCGGCGAGCATGCCGCCGTACTCGACGCCGGAGAGCGGCTGCATGCCGTAGTCGGAGAGCACCGGATAGCGGTCGCAGTTCGCGGTGTGGCCCGCGGCACAGGAGCGACACGTCCCGCAACTCACCTGGAACGACACGACTGTGCGCTGCCCGACCTCGAATCCACGGACCGCGTCGCCGAGCTCGACGATCTCGGCGACGCACTCGTGTCCGAGCGCGAACGGCTCCCGCGCCGGGAAGAGGCCGGAGGTGAGGAAGAGATCGATGTCGCAGCGCGCGACCGCGAGCGGACGGACGAGCGCCTCGCCGCCACCCTGGAGCCGCGGCTCGGGGACGTCGCGCCACTCGATGGCGCTTGGGCCGGTGCACGTGAGTTGTTTCATGGAGAGATTTCGCCACGCGCTGCGTCCCGTCGCAAACGATTTCTTCGCACCCGCGATTGCGTCCAGCGCAACCAACCAAGGCGGAGGTGGCGGCCGAGAAATGCCCAGATGCGAGGCGCGAGGAAAGTGAGCAGCGCAGCCGTAGCAGCGCTACGGCGAGCAGCGGAGCGACCGAGCAACGAAGCAGATGGGCGTTTATCGGCCGTCGCCGAGCGCGTCGACGAGCCAGTCGCGGAACGCGACGACGCGCGGATCGTCGAGGCTCTCCGGCCGGCAGACCAGGTGATACGTCGCCGCGGATCGCACGCGGAGGTCGAACGGCGCGACGAGCCGTCCGGCGGCGAGTCGTTGCGCGCACAAGAACTCGCTCGCGAGTGCGACGCCGCGGCCGGCCTCGGCCGCGCTGAGCGCGATCGCGAGGTGGTCGTAGGTGACGGTGCGCCGCGGCTCGAGGTCGGGGAGTCCCGCGGCGCGAAGCCACACGCTCCACGAGTCGGGCGTCTGGCTCACGCGGATGAGCGTCTGCGAGCGGAGCCCCGCCGGCTCGACGAGCGGCGAATCGCCGGTGACGAGCGCCGGGCTGCAGACGGGAAAGTACGTCAGGTCGACGATCGGCTCGCTGTGCAGATCGCCCCACGGCCCGGTCCCGAAGCGAATCGCGACGTCGACGGGGTCGCGGTCGAAGTCCGCGTAGCGCAGCGTCGCCTCGACCTGGAGCTCGATGCCGGAATGGCGGCGCTCGAAGTCCGCGAGGTGCGGAATGAGCCAGCTCTCGGTGAACGACTCGAGCGCGCTCACGCGCAGCGGTCCGGAGCCGGGGACGGTGAGCCCTTCCTGCGCCCGCCGCAGCTCGCCGAGCACGCGGCGCACCGTCTCGAGATAGCGGCGCCCCTGATCGGTGAGCTCCAACCCGGGGTTCAGGCGCCGAAAGAGCACCACTCCGAGATGCGCCTCGAGCGCTTGGATCTGCCGGCTGACCGCCGACGGCGAGAGATTGAGCTCGACCGCCGCATCCTTGAAGCTCAACGTTTCCGCCGAACGCGCGAAGGCACGGAGAACATCGGTGGGCGGAAGGTCGTCACGCATCGATGCTGAAGAGTGCCCTCTTGCGGCCGCGCTTGTCCACCGTTGCGATGACAGTCTGTCGGAACCGTGTCTTCGATCTGGAGTCGAGTGACGGGAGCGGATGTGAAGCGTCGCGAGAAAAAAGGACCCTCGGGCCAAACGGCTGGCGCGGTCTTCGTCGGGCTGGCCGTCAAGATGCAACTCGTTCTCGGGTTTCTCCGTCAGGACGACAGTCTCCAGCTGACCAGGCTGTTGCTGGCGGGCATGCTGGCAGGTGTGAGCGAACGCTTGGTGCCGAATCTCGCCGCCGACATGGCAGGGAAGGCAGCGCGCGAACAGGCGAAAGACGTTTCCATACCGCCGACAGAACGTCGTCACGCGTCACATGGAGGTGCATCACCATCCTGATCGCGGACGGTCTCGCCGGTCCGACGCACGTCAGCGAGTCGAGCCGATTGCCCGCGCGGGGTTGAGCCGCGCGGCCCGCGAGTGCTATCGCCGCGCAATGGCGAAGCGCGACGAGTGCGACGTCTGCGTGATCGGCACCGGCGCCGGAGGCGGCGTGATGATCCAGGAGCTGACCGCGGCCGGCTTCCATGTCGTCGCGCTGCAGCGCGGACCGTTTCTCACCGCCGCGAACTTCGACGACGACGAGCTGCGCACCGTCATCCGCGACGAGGTGTTCTCGCCCGATCAGCTCGAGACGTACCGCTTCGACGAGACGAGCCGGACGGAGACCGGCAAGTTCAACATGACCGCGAACTGCGTCGGCGGGACGATGACGCATTGGGCGGCGTGGTCGTGGCGCTTTCGGCCGGACGACTTCAAGGTGCTCTCGACCGAGGGGCCGCTCGCCGGCGCGAGCCTCGCCGACTGGCCGATCATGTACGACGAGATCGAGCCGTTCTACGAGCGCGCCGAGTGGGATTTCGGCGTGTCGGGCGATGCGGCAGCGAATCCGTTCGGGGCGCCACGCAAGAAAGGGTACCCGAACCCCGCGCACCCACCGCGCACGTCGAGCGCGCGCTTCGCGCAGGCGGCGAAGAAGCTCGGCTATCATCCGTTCCCGACGCCGATGGCGATCAACTCGCGCTCATACGATGGCCGGCCCGAGTGCGCGTACGGCGGAGCCTGCCAGCAGTACGGGTGCCAGATCCACGCGAAGGGGACGACGCTCGCGGTGAGCATTCCGCGCGCGCTCGCGACGAAGCGCCTCGATCTCCGCCCGGACACGATGGCGCGCGAGATCACCGTCGGGAAAGACGGCCGCGCGCGCAGCGTCCGCTACCTCGATTCGAAACGCGGCGAGCACGAGGTCTTCGCGCGCCACGTCATGGTCGCCGGGAACGCGATCGGCACGCCGCACTTGCTCTTGATGTCGCGCTCCGGGTCGTTCCCGCACGGCCTCGCGAACGGCAGCGGCCTCGTCGGCCGCAATCTCACCTTCCATCACGCCGCCGCGGTCAACTTCACGATCGACGAACCGGCGCTCAGCTTCGCCGCGCTCGAGACCCACGTCGCGGTCGACGACCTGCATGCGAGCGACGCGAAGCGCGGCTTCATCCGCGGCGGCGTCGTCGCCGACTTCAACATGCTCGTGAAGCAGCCGCTGGCGTACGCGTTCCTCGGGTTCCCCGGGTACCCGGCGAAACGCACCTGGGGAAGCGACCTCAAGGACTACCTGCGCAAATTCCCGCACGCGGTCGGCACGGTCGCGATCCTCGAGGATCTGCCGATGGAGGCGAATCGCGTCGATCTCGACCCGACGGTGAAGGACGGCTACGGCGTGCCCGTGCCGCGTATCACGCATCGCCAGCACGCGAACGACCTGGCGATGAACCGCTGGTACACGCAGCGTCTGCGCGACATCGCCGATGCCGCCGGCGCGATCGACAAGTGGGTGCCCGATGCGTTCGCGATCTCCGAGCGCGTCGCGATGAAGGGCAGCGCGCATTTCCACAGTACCTGCCGCATGGGGGACGACCCGCAGAAGTCGGTCGTCGACAAGTGGTGCCGAAGCCACGAGGTGCCGAATCTCTGGATCGTCGACGGCAGCGTCTTTCCGACGTCGGCGGGCTACAACCCGACGCTCACGATCCTCGCCAACGCCTACCGGGTCGCGGATCATTTCGTCGGCGAGGCGAAGCGTTCGAGCGCCTGACGGAGTGCCGATGGCGGAGCCGATCTCGCGTCGCGGGTTTCTCGTCCAGAGCGCGCTCTACGGCAGCTCGCTCTGGGTGCTGCTCAACGTGCCGCGCCCACGCGCCGTCGCCGCGGCGCGCGCGTCCACCCATCACGAGGTGCTCACCGACGCCGAGTGGACGACCGTCGAGGCGATCACCAGCCGCATCATCCCGACCGATCATGAGCCCGGCGCCGTCGAGGCGAATTGCGTCAACTTCATCGACAAGGCGCTCGCCCACGAGGACGCGGCGATGAAGCCGCTCTATCGGAGCGGCGTCGCCGCCGTCGACGCGGTGTCGCGGCGGCGCTTCGCAAAGTCGTTCGTCGAGCTCACGGCGGACGAACGAGACGAGATCCTCGTCGCGCTCGAGTCCGACAAGGCCGACGGCTGGCCGGTGGCCAGCGCCGCGTCGCCGGCGAAGTTCTTCGAGATGGTGCGCGCGCACACGATCATGGGCTTCCTCGCGCATCCCAAGTACGGCGGCAATCGCGACTACGCGGGCTGGAGGGTCACCGGCTATCCCGGCGGCGGCCATCACCTCGGTGGCTACTCGCCGGAGCAGTTGATGGGTAAGGAGAAGATCAAGACCGCGTGGGGCGACGAGGTGTGAGGGATCCTGCAGGGGCAGGCGCCTTCAACCGAGCGACGCGGAGACGAGGCGCCAGACGATCAGTCCCTCGGCGCCGAGACCCGCGAAGAACGCGATCGCCCGCAATCGCCATATGCCACTGATGTAGTTGGATCGCGTGCGCGAGGCGCGCCCAGAAGAAGATCGTCACGCCGAGCGCGGTCGTCGCGTTCGCGACGCCGGCGACGTGCGCGACGAGGACGAGCGCCGCGAAGTGCGGGAAGTTCTCGAGCATGTTCCGCTGCGCGCGGCGCGCGCGCTCTGCCCACGGAGGCAGCGCCGGCGGGTCGTCGCGATTGCCGAGGACTTCCGCCACCGGCCAGAGCGTCCACATCGCCAAGCCGTACGGCATGACGAGTGCCGCGGTGAGCACCGCGGTCGCCGTCAGCATCGTCAGATCG
>VBKW01000172.1 GCA_005879405.1 Deltaproteobacteria bacterium | reverse complement strand
GAGCCACGACGGTGACGGCTCGCCGGCGGCGGGCCCCGGCATCGGCCTGGCACCTGCCTGCATTCCGGCGCGCACGGCGCGGGTGCCTTTCGCGCTCACTCCTGTGCGCCGCGCACGCGGTCGATGCAGTGATGGTAGGAAGCGAGGTCGTGGAACAGCTGCATACGAGGTTCTCCGCACGTCCCTCGTAGCGATGGCCGCCAGCGCTCGTCAAGGTGAGATGCGGAGCGGTGGTGTCTCAGTGATTCTCTTCGGCCGGGACGGCTGGCGGTGCGCCGTGCCAGCGTGCAGCGCCCGGCGCAAGCTGCACGATCACCACATCGTGTTCCGCTCGCGCGGCGGCGACAACGCGCGCACCAATCGCGTCGCGCTCTGCGCGGCGCACCACCAGCACGGGCTGCACGGTGGCGGCTCCATCCGCGCCTGGGGACATGCGCCCGATGGGATTCATTGGGAGCTCGGCACCCGTCAGGAGGGACCGCCGCTGCGGACCCTGATCGGAGATCACTATGTGAACGTCGCTTGAAGGACGGACGTCGAGTTCCGCGCGCACGCCGCGGCCGACCGGCGCACCGCACGCGGGTTAGCGCAAAATTCAGCGCGCGAAAGGCTTTCCGTCTACTGCGCTTCGGCTTCGTAGCCGAGCGACTCGAGGAACGCCACCTTCTCCTCGCCCGGCATGATGTAGATGCCGTCCCAGCCGCAGACTTCTTCGCAGAGCTTGCAGCCGACGCAGGTCTTCTCGTTGACGGCGACCTTGCCGAGGTACTCGGGGCCGTTTTCCGGTGACGGGTAGATGCAATCGAACGGGCAGACGTCGATGCAGACGCCGCAGCCGTTGCAGTTGTCGGGGTGGACGATCGCGATCGGACGCTCGTCGCGCTTCAGGACCTTGGTGACGTTACCCCAGGTGTCGAGGATCGCCTCGTCCGGACAGATGACCCCGCACGCCCCGCAGTCGATGCAGAGCGCGGGCTCGATGAAGAAGGCCTTCTTCGGCTCGCCGCTGATAGCGCGGGTCGGGCAGCGCTTCTCGCAGGCGGTACAGCCGGTGCAGTTCTCGGCGACGATCGTGAAGGGCATGCTACTTCTGCATTTCCTTCAGGATCTCGTCGGTCCGACCCTGCTCGATCAGCTGATCGTTGCGACGCGCCTGCTTGAGACCGATCCAGGTGAAGAAGAAGACGAGGAGCAGCATGCCGGCGATCGGGATGTTGTCGGGCTTCAGAAGGATGTCGAGGAACTGATCGAGGCCACTCATGTGCTCCATGTGTTCTGGGTAACAACCTGATGGCGGGATGTCAACGAGAACAATCGCTTGCGCGCATTCCAGCCGCGCAATCGTGCATGACAACTTACTTGCGGTCGGGTGTCGTTTTCGCTAAAGAGCGGCATTCATTCGAGCGGGGGGCAGGTTCGGGGGCGATCTCGAAACATCCGGGATGAACCGGTCGCGCGTCGGCTGAGCTCCGCGCGCGGCACGCCGCTACCAACGACCACTTTCACGAACACCACGCGGAAAAGGATGGGTGCACCCAGATGCTGAGCTGGTGGCTTCCACACAACGTCTCGAGCTACGGCGGCGACGTCGATTACCTCTTCTATCTCATCTTCTACATCACCGGCGTCGCGTGGGTCCTCGTCCAGGCGGCGATGCTGGTCTTCCTCTTCATGTACCGTCACCGCGAAGGTCGGCGCGCGACCTACACGCACGGCAACACGACGCTCGAGATCATGTGGACGATCGTGCCGGCGCTGATCCTCGTCATGCTCGGGTTCTTGAGCAAGTCGACGTGGGACGCGATCCGCCACACCCACCCGCCGAGCACGACCGTCGTGCAGATCACCGCCAAGCAATTCAACTGGGAGGTCCTCTATCCCGGCCCCGACGGCAAGTTCGAGACCGCCGACGACAAGATGATCGAAAACGACTTGCACGTCCCGGTGAACGAGGTCGTCCGCGTCCGCCTGACCTCCAAGGACGTGATTCACAGCTTCTTCGTGCCGCAGTTCCGGTTGAAGCAGGACGCCGTGCCCGGACGCGTGATCGAGGTCTGGTTCAAGGCGACCGAGCCGGGCGTTTACGAGCTCCCGTGCGCGGAGCTCTGCGGGTTCGGCCACTCGGGCATGCTCGGGCACGTCACCGTGCAGACCGCCGAGGATTACAAGGCCTGGGTCAAGGATCAGTGGCCCTCGTGACGAAAGGAATCGATCGATGACCTCGCCGGCACCGGCCAAGGCGCACGACGCGCACGCCGAGCATCACGAGCTCGGGTTCATCCGCACGTACGTCTTCTCCACCGACCACAAGATGATCGGCCGCCAGTTCCTCTTCATGGCGCTTTTCATGATGATCATCGGCGGCTCGTTGGCCTTGATGATGCGCTGGGAGCTGGCGTGGCCCGAAGGCAGCGCCGGCCCGAATCCGAACGCTGGCACGCAGCTGATGTTGAAGCTCTTCGGCGACCCGGCGAGCGGCGACCTGCCGATCCCGTTCACGAAGTGGATCCCGCAGCCGTACATGTTCGACGGCCACATGCCGCCGGAGTTCTACAACGCGGCGTTCACGATGCATGCGACGATCATGATCTTCTTCGTCGTGATGCCGATCCTCGTCGGCTGCTTCGGGAACTTCCTCATCCCGCTGATGATCGGCGCCCGCGACATGGCGTTCCCAGTGCTGAACATGCTGTCGTTCTGGGTCGGCGCCGTCTCCGGCGTGATCATGCTGAGCTCGTTCCTCGTTCCCGGCGGCGCGGCCGCCGGCGGCTGGACGGCGTACGCGCCGCTCTCCGCCGTCTCCACGTACACCGGCGTCACGTGGGGCCAGCACCTCTGGTGCATCAGCATCATCGTTCTCGGCATCTCGTCGCTGATGGGGTCGATCAACTACATCACGACGATCATCAACATGCGCGCGCCCGGCATGACGTATTTCCGCATGCCCCTCGTCGTGTGGTCGCTGTTCATCACCGCGATCCTGCTGCTGCTCGCCCTTCCCGTCCTCACGGCGGCGCTCGCCATGCTGCTGCTCGACCGCATGGCGGGCACGAGCTTCTTCCTGCCCGCTGGCGGCGGCGAGCCGCTCCTCTGGCAGCACCTCTTCTGGTTCTTCGGCCACCCCGAGGTCTACATCATGATCCTGCCGGCGATGGGCATCGGTTCGGAGATCCTGCCCGTCTTCGCGCGCAAACCGATCTTCGGCTACCGTGCGATGGCCTTCTCGATGATCGGCATCGCGTTCCTCGGCTGGATCGTCTGGGGCCACCACATGTTCCAGAGCGGCATGAACCCGACCCTCGGGACGAGCTTCATGATCTCGACGATGGTCATCGCCGTGCCGTCCGCGATCAAGACCTTCAACTGGCTGGGTACGCTGTGGGGCGGCAACATCCACTTCAAGGTTCCGATGATGTTCGCCCTCGGCTTCGTCGCCATGTTCGTGATCGGCGGTCTCTCCGGCATCTTCATGGCGTCCACACCCGTAGACATCTTCATCCACGACACCTATTTCATCGTCGGCCACATCCATTACGTGCTGTTCGGCGGCTCCATCTTCGCGCTCTTCGGCGCCATCTACTATTGGTTCCCGAAGATGTTCGGCCGCATGACGAACCCATTCCTCGGCCACGTTCACTTCTGGGGCACCTTGATCGGCTTCAACGGCACGTTCTTCCCGATGCACATCATCGGCGTCGGCGGCCACATGCGTCGCATCTACAATCCGATGCAGTACGAGTTCCTGCACCCGCTGCAACATTGGAACGTCTTCATGACCCTGAGTGCCCTCTTCCTCGGGCTGTCGCAGATCCGCCGCACGGTAACTTCGGCCCGGTGCTGCCGACCGTCTACCGCGGACCGTACGAGTACAGCTCGCCGGAGGTCGAAGAGGACTATCTACCGCAGAATCGCCTCCTGGCGGGCGGCACGGCGGCCACGCACTGAGGATCCACGGCGTGATGGATGACCCCGCACGCACGCGTCTCAGGCTGCACCGCTTCGCGACCGCAGTCGCGGGCGCGACGCTGGTCCTGATCTTCGTCGGCGGCCTCGTCACCAGCACCGGCTCGGGGCTCGCCGTTCCCGACTGGCCGCTCTCCTTCGGGCAGCTCTTTCCGCGCATGGTCGGCGGCGTCTTCTACGAGCACGGCCACCGTCTCGTCGCCGGCACCGTCGGTCTGGCGACGCTCGTCCTCACGATCACCGTCTTGCTGGTCGATCGCCGGCGCTCGGTTCGCCTCGTCGCACTCGCGGCGATCGGCGCCGTGATCGCGCAGGGCCTCCTCGGCGGACTCACCGTGCTCCTCCTCCTGCCGCCGGCGGTCTCGGTCGCGCACGCGTGCCTGGCGCAGGCGTTTCTCTGCTTGACGGTCGCGCTCGCCGCGATGACGAGCCCGGCGTGGGACGATGGTCGTCGACTCACGGACGACGGCGCGCCGTCGATCGCGCTGCTCACCCGCGTCACCGCCGTCGCCGTGTACGGGCAGCTGATTCTCGGCGCGGTGATGCGTCATACCGGCGCCGGCCTCGCGATCCCCGATTTCCCGCTGGCGTTCGGCGCGCTCGTGCCGCCCTTCGACCGCCCCGGCGTCGCGATCCATTTCGCGCATCGCATGGGCGCCGTCGTCGTCCTCGCGCTCGTGGCGTGGACCGCCTCGACGATCCGCGCCCGCCATCCGCGCGAGCGGCGCCTGCACCGCGCCGCACTCCTCGCGTGTGCGCTCGTCGTGCTGCAGATCACGCTCGGCGCGGTTACCGTGTGGAGCGGCAAAGCGGTCCTGCCGACGACGCTGCACGTGGCCGTCGGCGCCGCGCTCCTCGCGACCACGTTCCTGTTGGCATTGCGCGCCGGCCGCCTCATCGCGGTCGCGCAGCCGAGCGCGCCGCCGTTCGTCGCGCCCAGAGGGGTCGCCGCATGATCGGCAGCCCCGCACTGCCGATCGCCGCCGACCACGCCGGGCGACGGGTCGCGGATTTCCTCGCGCTCTGCAAGCCGCGCGTCGTAGCGATGGTGCTGGTGACGACCGCCGTCGGTTACTATCTCGGTGGCACGGCGGCGCCGATCGATTACGCGCGGTTCCTCTCGACGCTCGTCGGCACCGCGCTCGCGGCCGGCGGCACGCTCGCCCTCAACCAGTACATGGAACGCGAGCGCGACGCGCTGATGC
>VBKW01000171.1 GCA_005879405.1 Deltaproteobacteria bacterium | reverse complement strand
CACCGGCTGGGCCGCCGCGCGCGGGTCCCTCGGCATCGAGGCGGGCGTGCTGTTCGCGATCATGTTCATGTGGCAGATTCCGCACTCGCTCGCGATCGCCAGTCTCTACCGCGACGACTACGCCCGCGCCGGCATCCGGTTGCTGCCCGTCATCGAGCCGGATGGATCCAGCACCGGCCGGCACGTGCTCAGCAACTCCTTCGCGCTCCTCATGGTCGCGCTCATGCCGACGATGATCGGTCTCGCCGGGTCGACGTATTTCGTGGTCGCGCTCGCGCT
>VBKW01000170.1 GCA_005879405.1 Deltaproteobacteria bacterium | reverse complement strand
GACGCACCGAGAAGGCGATCGTCGTGTGCGCGGGGTCGATCGTCCAGACGTCCGCACGGGCGGCGGTGGACGTGACGGCGAGCAGAGCGAGCGTCACCAGCGAGAGCACGATCGTACGAGCACGAGTCATCGGGTATCCTCCATCGCGACGTTGGGCCGAGCGGCGCACCGTAGCATCGGATCGCGACCGTCGAAAGCATGCCCGCGTTGACGGGAGTAGGAGCCGTCCCCACTCTCGCGTTGACACCGCGGCGACCGCGGCATACGCGAGCCGCATGGCGCGATTCGAGATCCTGCACAACCCGCGCTGCAGCAAGTCGCGCGAGGTGCTGCAGCGGCTGCACGACGCGGGCGAGCAGCCGACGGTCGTCGAGTACCTGGTGACGCCGCCGCCGCGAGCGCGGCTCGAGGAGATCTTGCGTCTCCTCGGCACCGACGACCCGCGGGCGATCATGCGCACGGGCGAGCCGCTCTATCGCGAGCTCGGCCTCGCCGCCGAGACCGATCGCGAGCGGTTGCTCGCCGCGCTCGTCGCGCACCCGATCCTCATCGAGCGGCCGATCGTCATCCGCGACGACGGGCGCGCCGTCATCGGCCGGCCGCCGTCGCGTGTCGCGGAGCTGCTCGCGTCGGATCGATGACGCCGCGCTGCCGCCGTACGCCCGCTGGACGGCGAAGGAAACGTGCGTCGACGGCGAGGCGCTCGCCGACAGCCAAGCGGGGCAGCCGCACAGCGCCTTCGGCCAATGCTCCGAGTTCGCGCAGAACGAGTGTCCCGGCTGGCCGGGACCGCCGTCGACGATGATCGCCGGCTGCCTGCAGGCGATGTGGAACGAAGGGCCCGGGTCGAACTTCGCGACCCATGGCCATTACATCAACATGACCAGCACGACGTACACCAAGGTCGCCTGCGGGTTCGCCGTCCTCTCGGACGGGACGACCTGGGCGGCGCAAGACTTCCAGTAGCCGGCGCCCGATCGACCGTCGGCGCCCGCGCCCCAATCATTCGCCTTGCGCGCCGTCGTGCTACAAGCGCGCCATGACATCGCACGCCGGTCGCCGCGACGGCGCTCAGGTTGCGCGTCGTCTCGCGTTTCACGGCATGCTGCTCTTTGTCGTCGGGCTCCTGGTCGGCATCGTCGTGCCCTATGTCGCGAATCCGCGGATCGGCCTTTCCGCGCATACCGGGACGCTCTTGAACGGCGCGTTCCTCGTCGCGCTCGCCGCGGTTTGGCAGTGGGTGCGACTGACGGAGCGAACGGCCGTCGCCGCCTACTGGCTCGCGGTCGTCGGCAGCTGGGTGAGCTGCTTGGCGCTCTTCGCGGCGGGCGTGCTCGGGACGAGCGAGTCGCTGCCGATCCACGGCGCCGCCCATCCGGCGTCGCCGGCCGCCGAGCATCTCGTCACCGCGGGTCTCTCGCTCGGTGGACTAGCCGTACTCGTCGCGGTGGCGCTCGTCGTCGTCGGCCTGCGCGGAGGCGAGCGAACACTGAACGTCACGCGTCGTGCGTCGACCGAACGCTGAACGCTGAACGGCCGGCGCGGCTCAGCGAAACTTCGGCGGCCGCTTTTCGAGGAACGCCTGGACCGCCTCGCGGTGCTCGGGGGTCTTCCAGCACTCGCGCAGCATCTCCGTCTCGCGACGCTGGACGGCGGCGATGTCGGTTGCCATCGCGTTCTGCGAGAGCAGCGTCTTGATCATGCGCAGTTGCGGATCGGGGTTGGCGGCGATCTCGCGGGCGACCCCGATCGCCGTGTCGACGAGCGCCTCGACGGGCGCCAAGCGATCGACGAGGCCGATACGCGCCGCCTCGTCGCCGCGGTAGAGGCGTCCCGAGAGGCACATCTCGCTCGCGCGGCCGAAGCCGATCCGCTGCACGAGAAGGTTCGTGCTGCCGAGCTCCGGGACGAGGCCCATCTTGATGAAGAGCATCCCGAACTTCGCCTGCTCGGAGGCGACGATGACGTCGAAGGGCAGGATCATCGTCATGCCGATGCCGACGGCGGCGCCGTTCACCGCCGCGACGAGGGGTTTCGCTGTGCGGCAGAGCGCGACCCAGTCGAGCCCCGCCGGCATGCCGCCGTCGCCGCCGGCGGTATTGGCGCCGGGATCGACGCCGTCGATGCGCTTCTTGAACGTCGCCTCCATGTCGGCGCCGGCGCAGAAGCCGCGCCCCGCGCCGGTCATGACGATCGCGCCGACGGACCGCTCGTCGTTGGCACGGCCGATCGCGTCGGCGAGCTCACTCGCCATCTGCGGCGTCCACGCGTTCAGCTTCTCGGGGCGATTCAGCGTCAGCAGCACGATCTCGTTCTGCTGCTCGTAGAGGATCTGTTCGTACGCCATCGGCGGATCGTCGCGCCGACCTGATCGCGAGTCAACCTCGGACGCGCCGCGGACGCGCGATCGCGTCGGCGCGCGCATCGTGGACCTCTACCGCAGCGTTTGCATGCCCACCGATCATGCCATTCTCGCGGCTCCGAGCTGCCATTTGGCTGAAACGCGTTGCACCAGGTCGGGCGCGGCTCTAGGGTCGCGGGCATGCGTATCGCGATTGGACTCTATGACTGTTTCACCTCGCTCGATGCGATGGGGCCGTTTCAGGTGCTCTCGTCGCTGCCTGGGGCGGAGGTCACGTTCGTCGCGGCGAAAGCGGGGCCGGTGACGGACGAGTCGGGGTTTCTCACGGTCACCGCACGGGCGTCGTTCGACGAGCTGCCGGATCCGGACGTGCTGCTCGTGCCGGGCGGCACCATCACGGGGACGCTCGTGCCGGATCATCCGATCGTCGGATGGATCCGACGTGCGCACCCGACGACGACGTGGACGACGTCGGTATGCAGCGGGGCGCTTCTGCTCGGGGGCGCGGGCGTCTTGAAGGGCGTCGACGCGACGACGCACTGGGGCGTGTTCGACGAGCTCGCCCGTCTCGGCGCCAATCCGGTGCACGAGCGCGTCGTTCGCCGTGGCAAGATCATGACCGCCGCCGGCGTGAGCGCCGGCATCGACATGGCGCTCACGCTCGCCGCCGAGATCGCTGGCGTCGAGTTTGCGCGCACGCTCCAGCTCATGATCGAGTACGACCCGCAGCCGCCCTTCGATGCCGGGTCGCCGGAGAAGGCGGGGCCGGAGCTGGTGAACCGCGCGCTCACGGCCATGGTGCAGACGATGCAGCAGCTCGCGGCGCGGCGCGAGTCGTTCGCGGAGGGTGTCGATGGCCGAACCGCAGCGGGACGACCGGGCTAGCGGGCCGCTCACGCTCTACGTCGACGCGTTCTACATCCTCCCGTACGCGTTCTCCTGCTTCGTCACGTTGCGCGAGAAAGGCGTCGCCTTTGACGTCCGCGCGGCGCCTCGCATGGCGCTCGTGCCGTACGAGTGAGCGCGTGGCCGGCCACATCGGCATCGTCGCCTGCAGCGCGCCCGGCGCGGCGCTCTGCTACGAGGCGATCTGCGGCGTCGAGGCGCCGCGGCGCATGGGACGGTACGCGCATCCCGAGATGTCGCTGCACGCGTTCAGCTTCGCGGAGTACGTGCGCTGCATCGAGGACGGCGGCTGGGACGGCGTTGCGCGCCTGATGCTCGCGTCGGTGGAGAAGGTCGCTGCGGCCGGCGCCGACTTCGCGATCTGCCCCGACAACACCGTCCACCAGGCTCTGCCGCTCGTGCTGCCGCGCTCGCCGATCCCGTGGCTGCACATCGTCGACGCCGTCGTCGCCGAGGCGCGGCGCGCCGGCCATACGCGGCTCGCCGTCCTCGGGACGAAATTCCTCATGGAAGGGCCGGTCTACGCCGAGAAGGTCGAGGCGGCGGGCCTCGAGTGGTGCGTGCCGACGGCAGCCGAGCGCACCGCCATCAACGACGTGATCTTCGGCGAGCTCGTCGCCGGCACGATCACCGAGCGCGGGCGGGCCGCCGTGGTGGGCGTGATCGCACGCTTGCGACGCGACGAGGACTGCGACGCCGTCGTCCTCGGCTGCACCGAGCTGCCGCTGCTCGTGACGCTCGACTCGACGCGGCTCCTCGCGCGCGCCGCCGTCGCGCGCGCGCTCGACCGCACCCTTTCACACCCCGGCGATTGACCGCCGAGCGGTACGATGCGCTACAGTCGCCCACGATGAACCTCAACCAAGTCACGCTGCCGTCGACCGACGTCGCGCGCGGGGTCGCGTTCTACCGCAACCTCGGGTTCCGCCAGATCGTCGCCAACCTTCCCGACTACGCGCGCTTCGAGTGCCCGGTCGGGGGCGCGACGTTCTCGCTCCACCGGGTCGCGCACGTGCCGGAGTCGGGCGTCATCGTGTACTTCGAGTGCGGCGACGTCGATCGGACGGTGGCGCGCCTGCGCCGGGCCGGGGTGACGTTCGTCGCCGAGCCGCGCGATCAGACGTGGCTTTGGCGCGAGGCCCATCTCCGCGATCCCGACGGCAACGCGCTGTGCCTCTTTCGCGCCGGGACGAATCGCCGCTACCCGCCGTGGCGCCTGCAGGACGCCGCCGCCCAGCACGCGACTACGGGGTACACGATCAGTGTCGAGGACGATCCCCGCGACGAGGAGGTGCAGGTCCTCCGTGATGGGCTCACCGCGCACGCGCTGCCAACGACGCGCGTCCCGGGGTTCGTGCCCGTCGCCGTCTTCGCGCGCGACGCCGCGGGTGCGGTCGTCGGCGGAATCTTCGCGATCGTCAATTGGAACTGGCTGCACGTCGCGCTCGTGTGGGTGGCGGAGGATCGCCGTGGGACGGGGCTCGGGCGCGAGCTGCTGGCGAAGATCGAGGACGTCGGCCACGCCCGCGGCTGCACGCGCGCGCACCTCGACACGTTCAGCTACCAGGCGCGGCCGTTCTACGAGCGTCACGGGTACGAGCTCTTCGCGACGCTCGACGACTACCCGTCTGGCCAGCAGCGCTTCTTCATGCGCAAATCGCTCACGGAGCCGTCATGAACAGCATCTCTTCCGAGCATCGCCGCTTTCTCATCGTCGATCAGGGGATCGGCTCGATCGTCGTGAACCTGCTGCTGAACGGCGTCATCGCCTGGGCGATGTTTCGCTCGGCGCCGAACGTCCCACTCTGGGGGCTGCAGTCGAGCATCGCCGCCGACACGTTCGGGACCGCGTTCATCTTGCCGGTCGTGACCTCGCTCGTTGCCGGCGCGCTCGTGCGCCATCAGGTGCGGAGTGGCCGACTCGCGCCGCTGCCGGCGGAGTGGCACGGGTCGCCGTGGGCGCGGCGCGCGAGCTGGCACGGCGGCGCCGCGCTCGGTGCCGCCGCGATGGTCGTCGCCGCGGCGCCCGTCGTTGCCTGGCTCGCCGTCGCGGGGCCGACGGAGATGGGCCTCTGGCGCTTCATCTGGTTCAAGGCGGCGTTCGCCGCCGCGTTGGGGGTGCTCGTGACGCCGCTCCTCGGCTGGTGGGCGCTGGCGCGGGCGTCGAGCGAGCACGCATCGTCGACGTGATCGCCCGCCGCCGCTTCGGCGCGACGGGCTTCGACGTGCCGGTGCTCGGGCAGGGCACGTGGGAGCTCGAGCGCGCCGAGCGTCGCGCGGCGATCGCCACGCTTCGGCGCGGTCTCGATCTCGGCATGACGCACGTCGACACCGCGGAGATGTACGGCTCCGGCAGCGTCGAGGAGCTCGTCGCCGAGGCGATCGCCGGCCGGCGCGACGAGGTGTTTCTCGTCTCGAAGGTTCTACCGAGCCACGGCTCGCGGCGCGCGACGATCGCCGCCTGCGAGCGCTCACTCGCGCGGCTCCGGACGGACCGGCTCGATTGCTATCTCTTGCACTGGCCGGGATCGCATCCGTTGGCGGAGACGATCGCGGCGTTCGAGGAGCTGCGCGCGCAGGGGAAGATCCGCTCGTGGGGCCTCAGCAACTGCGACGTCGCCGAGCTCGAAGACGCGCAGCGGATCGCCGGGGTCGATCGCGGCGCCGGTGGCGGTCGCAGCATGCGCCGCGGCGGACTCGCGAGCGACGGGCGGCTCGCCTGCAACCAAGTACTTTACCATCTCGACGAGCGCGGCATCGAGCACGGGGTGCTGCCCTGGTGTGAGCGGCACGACGTCGCGCTGGTCGGCTATAGCCCGTTCGGCTCCGGAAGCTTTCCCGGCCCGCGCTCGCGCGCCGGCCGCGTCCTCGTGGAGGTCGCCGCCGCGCACGGCGCGACGCCGCGCCAGGTCGCGCTCGCATTCCTCGTCCGGCGACCGGCACTCTTCGCGATTCCGAAGGCGTCGTCACGAGCCCACGTCGAGGAGAACGCGGGCGCGGCGGCGCTCCGCCTCGACGACGACGAGATCGCCCGCATCGATGCCGCGTTCCCGCTCGGTCCGCCGCCGCGCAGCCTCCCGACGCTCTAGGGAAGCTCTGCACAGGTACGTTCCGAGCGAGAAGCGCGAACCGCCGCGAGCGCAAGGCGCGAAGCCCGACCGCGTATCTGAATGATACGCCGAGGGCTTCGCGCCGCCGTCGATCGTGGATGGATCGCGCTTCGCAGCCGGGACGTACCTGTGCAGAGCTTCCCTAGCTTGCGCCGCTCGCCTCGCGCATGCGCGACGCGAACTCGCCGAGCTCTACCCGTGGAGCGCCGTCGGCGCGGTGCCGCGCGGGGCGGCGGCCGTTCCGGTCGGCCAGACGAAGACGTTGATGAAGTGCTTCTGGCGCCCGTACACGAGCGCCGCGACCGGCCGGCCGCCGAGGTAGTCGAGGCGACCGCCGAGGAGCGGAAATCCCGCGCTCGCGAGGTCGTTCACCGCCGGCGCGAAGTCGAGCTTGCCGTCGAACCACGGACGCACCGTGTGGCGGTCGGACGACGGGACGTCCGTCAAGTGGTCGACCATGAGCGAGCGGACGTGACTCGCGACGATCTCGTCGAGTGGTCCCTGCGCCGGCGGCGCGAGCACGCGCACCGCGACGACGACCGACGCCGCGGCGGCGAGCGCGGCGCCGGCTGCCCAGCGCCACGGCGCCCGGGTCGGCGGCGGTGGCTTCGTGGTGCCGACGGTTCGCGTTGCGACGATGTGTGCGGCATCGACGCCCCGTTCGCGCGCCGCCGGTGCGGCCGACGCGACGGGTGACGCCGGTGCGGCATCGGTGACCAGCGCGCCGATGCGCTCGCGGATGCGATCGCCGAGCTGCGGATCGGGGGCGTACCGGAGGTCCGCCGTCGCGAGAACGGCACGCAGCGCGCGCTGGCGCTCGGCGATCGCACCGCAATGCGGGCACTCCGCGACGTGCCGCTCCATCTCGAGCGCGCGCACGAGATCGAGCTCGCCGTCGAGATATGCATGGATCAGATCGCCGACGTCGGTGCACGTCATCATGAGCCTCCGCGCGAGACGCGCCGCACGAGATCGCGGTGGAGGCGCTCGCGCGCGCGCGCGAGTCGCGACATGACGGTGCCGAGCGGCACGTCGACGACCGCGGCGATCTCTTTGTAGGAGAGGTTCTCGAGCTCGCGCAGCACGAGCACCTCGCGAAACTCGAGCGGCAGCGCCTGGATCGCGCTGCGCACGAGAGTGCGGTCGGCGTGCTGGATGAGGAGCGCCTCCGGGTTCGGCGACGCGTCGTCGGGCTGGTCGTCGACGGCGACCAGCGCGGTCTGCCGCGCGTCGCGCTGGCGGGCGAGCCACGTGTAGCACGTGCGCCGAACGATCGTGAGCAGCCACGCGCGGCCGTCGTCGCCGCGCAGGCCGTCGATGAAACGGAGCGCGCGCAGATACGCCTCCTGCACGACGTCGTCGGCGTCGCGATCGTTGCGGGTGAGCCAGCGCGCGAGGTCGTACGCGGCGTCGAGATGGGGCAGGAGCGCGGTCTCGAAGCGCGTGAGCCTATCGCGCTCGGTCACCGGGTCCTCGTTTCGTTGCAGCGCGTAGCTCACCCGATCGATAAGACCGGCCGCCCCGCCCATTTATTCCCACGTCGCCGCTCGGGAATGGTGGTCAGGTCTTCGGCGCGTCGAGCCACCAGCGCACAGGATCGAGCTCGACTTGCTCGAAGGGCTCCGCTCGGACGCGGTCGTTACCGCCGTGGGTGCTGGCGTAGACGGCGCGACGTTTCGGGCTCGACATGTCCGCACGCTACCACGCGCACCGGCGTAACGTCACCGATACTCCGTGAGGCGTGGTCGGATCGCACGATGCGGCGCTCGACGCCGGCCTCCCGCTGAATCGGCGCAGCTGCTAGAGCACGACCTCGGGAGGAGCAATCACATGGAGACACGACGACTCGGCGGCCTCGAGGTCCCGGCGATCGGCCTCGGCTGCATGGGCATGAGCGAGTTCTACGGACCGACGGACGAGGAGGAGTCGGTCGCGACGATCCATCGCGCGCTCGAGCTCGGCGTGACGTTGCTCGACACCGCCGACATGTACGGCCCGTTCACGAACGAGGAGCTCGTCGGCCGCGCCATTCGCGGACGCCGCGAGCAGGTCGTGCTGGCCACGAAGTGCGGCATCGTGCGCGACGAGAAGAACAAGATGGTGCGCGGCATCAACGGCTCGCCCGCGTACATCAAGCAAGCCTGCGACGCGAGCCTCCGCCGCCTCGGCGTCGACCACGTCGACCTCTACCAATTGCATCGTGTCGACCCGTCGACGCCGATCGAGGAGAGCGTCGGCGCGATGGCCGATCTCGTCCGCGCCGGCAAGACGCGTTTCATCGGCCTCTCGGAAGCGGGCGTCGCGACGTTGCGACGGGCGCAGACGATCCACCCGCTTGCGTCGGTGCAGACCGAGTACTCGCTCTGGACCCGCGACCCCGAGGACGGGATCCTCGACACCTGCCGCGAGCTCGGGATCGGCTTTCTCGCGTACAGCCCGCTCGGCCGCGGGTTCCTGACGGGGCAGATCAAGAAGTTCGACGACCTCGCGCCCGAGGACTACCGACGCTTCGCGCCGCGCTTCCAGGGCGAGAACTTCCAGAAGAACCTCGACCTCGTCGCGCGCGTCGAGGAGATCGCCCGCGAGAAGGGCTGCACGCAGAGCCAGCTCGCGCTCGCGTGGCTGCTCGCGCAGGCGCCGTTCGTCGTGCCGATCCCGGGCACGAAGCGCCGGAAGTACCTCGAGGAGAACGTCGGCGCGCTGAACGTCCTTCTCTCGCGCGACGATCTGACGAACATCGACGAGGTCGCACCGAAAGGCGCCGCGGCGGGCCTGCGTTACCCGGAGTCGATGATGCCGTTCGTGAACGCGTAGCCGCCGATGCTCACCGGCAGCTGTCTCTGCGGCGCGGTCCGTTTCGCGATCCACGGGAAGCTCGGTCCCGTCGCCCATTGCCACTGTCGCACGTGCCGCAAGGCGCAGGGCGGCGCGTTCGTGACGAACGCACCGGTGCGGCGCAAGTACTTCGAGCTGCTCGCCGGCGCCGACGCCGTGATCGAGTACCAGTCGTCACCAGGCAAGTGGCGCGGCTTCTGCCGCACGTGCGGGTCACCGGTGTGGAGCCGGCGCGCGAACGACCCCGACATTCTGCGTCTGCGGCTCGGCACCCTCGACGGCGATCCCGAGCGGGGCCCGCTGGCGCACATCTGGGTGAGCGAGAAAGCGCCCTGGTTCGAGATCACCGACGACCTCCCGCAGGCCCCGACCGACGGCGCCGAGCTGCAAGCGGCGACCGAGCGGTAAGCGCCAGCGCCGGCCGCCGGCGTTTGCCCGGCGCAGCGCTCGCGCCGCCGGTCACGGCCGCGACGTCAGCGCATCTCGCTCGCGAAGACGCCTTCCATCACCTCGAGGGCGAAGCGTGCCGAGACGGTCGCCGGCCCGCCGCCCATCTCGATCGCCACCTCGACCGCCTCGAGGACCTCGCGCATCGTCGCGCCGGCGGCCGCGGCTTGCTCGATGTGCCACTGCATGCACGACTCGCAATCGATGCGGACCGAGATGCCGACGGCGATGAGCTCCTTCGTCTTCTTCGCGAGCGCGCCCTCGGTGAACGCGGCCGCCTCCATCGCCAGAAATGCGTCGTAGACTTTGGACCCGAGCGCGCGCAGCTTGGTGTGCGCGTGCTTGCGCGTGCGCGAGATCTCCTCGAGCTTGGTCACATGGCGCCCTCCCGCCGTCGCCTATGATCCACTTCCGCCCGCCGAGCAACGGCCACGCGGGTTCTGACGATGCGCACCGATTTGCACTCCAATCGCTGTCCCGATGCACACGGATCTGCACTCCGACGACGTCGCCCCGACGCGCACGGATTTGCAGTCGTCGGCGTCGTGCTCCGGTGCGCACAGATTTGCACTGCGACGGCATTGCCAGACGCGCACGGATTTGCACTCGATCGCTGCGGCCCACGCGCCGCCATTTGCTTTCGTGCGATCGTCGGTGCGGACCGATTCGCACGTGGCGCCGAGCGGTGAGCTCCGCCCGCGATGTCGCCGCTTGTCGACCGCATGCGATCGTCGCCGTGGGTGGTGAGTGCGTGTGCCAAGTTTGGGAACATCTCGACCGTGCCCGTGACGGCGACGTGCGTGGCTATCGTGTTGCGTCGCCGTCGTACGATTCAATAACGCCATTGCCATTCGACCGAACGAACAACGTTAGATGGAGTAAAAGAGTTACTGTAAGCGTATGTCAATAAGTATAAACTCCCACTAGGCGAAGAATAGACGAAGGTAGCGACGCGCGCAACCGGGTTCGCTGCAAATTCGCTGTGTGCCGGTATTTTCGTGCGGAATATGAGCGAGCCGAGCGCGCTCGGCGGAATCCGGTTGCACCGCGGCGCCGCCGGTCGAGGCCGACCGCGGGCCCACCCGCGTCCGACGCTCCGGGTGAATCACCCGCGACGTCCGACTACCGTGCGTTCCGACGCCTCCGCGCGCGTGCTACCCAATCCCGAGGAGGGCCTCACGATGTCGATTCTGGAGCGTTTCATCGCCTACGCGCAGGATTTCGAACAAACGTACGTCGACGACGACTGGTCGCGTCTCACGCAGTACTTCAAGCCGAACGCGGTGTACGAGGTGACGGGTGGCGCACCGTGCACGCTCACGGGTCCGGCGGCGATCTTTCGCGGCATGAAGAAGTCGCTCGACAATTTCGATCGCAAGTTCGTCGAGCGCCGCGTCGAGATGACCGCGCCGCCGCAAGTCGAGGGCGACACCCTCATGCTCGATTGGCTCGTTACCTACGAGCGCCCCGGCGCGCCGCCGGTGCCGCTCCGCGGCCGTTCGGTCGCGCGCTACGAGGGCGACGCGATCGCGCACCTGAAAGACTCCTTGAGCAACGAGGACGCGGTGATCTCGTGGATGGCGAAGCACGGCGCCGGTCTCGATCCTTCGTACGTGTGACGCCCATCGTGAGCGTATTTGCGCTGACTGGCCGACGTTTATAGGAAGACGGGATGCGTAGCCCACGAGATTTCTTCAAGCCGCTTGCGATCGGCGCGCCCGCGCCCGTCACGGAAATCCCGGTCCGCCCGTCGCGGATGATCCACTTCTTCGACCCGAGCAATCCGAAGATGTTGGCGAAGCTGCCGGAGCTGGCGCGCACCGCCGACATCCTACTCGGCAACCTGGAAGACGCGATCCCAGCCGACAAGAAGATCGCGGCGCGCGACGGCCTCGTGCAGATCGGGCGCGAGGTCGATTTCGGCGACACGCCGCTCTGGACGCGCGTCAATAGCCTCGACTCGCCGTGGGCCGCAGCTCGAGGCGAAGCACGGCGTGCAGCGGCCGATCCTGGTGCACGCCATTCTGGAGACTGCGCTCGGCGTGACGAACGTCGAGGAGATCTGCGCCGCGAGCCCGCGCATGCAGGGCATCAGCTTCGGCCCGGCCGACCTCGCGGCGTCGCGGCGCATGAAGACGACGCGCGTCGGCGGCGGCCATCCCGCGTACCTCGTGCGCAGCGATCCCGATCCGAAGAACCCCGACGCGCCGCGCCCGACCGCGCAGCAGGATCCGTGGCACTACTCGATCGCGCGCATGGTCGACGCCTGCGCCGCGACCGGCTGTCTCCCGTTCTACGGCCCCTTCGGCGACATCTCCGACCCGCTCGGCTGCGAGGACCAGTTCCGCGCCGCGTTCCTCCTCGGCTGCGTCGGCGCGTGGTCGCTGCACCCGAGCCAGGTGGCGATCGCGAAGAAGGTCTTCAGTCCGCCGCCCGAGGAGGTGAAGTTCGCGAAGCGCGTGCTGGAGGCGATGCCCGACGGCCGCGGCGTCCTCATGCTCGACGGCAAGATGCAGGACGACGCGACGTGGAAGCAGTGCCGGGTTTGTGAGCTCGCCGTCCGCGGTGAGCCGCTCGTGCGCTTGCGCGATCGACATCGCGGGAAAGGTCATCGATGGGTCATCCGAAGGGCGGCGGTCCGTCTCGGAGCAGCGCGGGACGGGTGCGGGCTCAAGAGACGTCGTCGGGGCCGCAGGAGTCGATGTGGCCGAAGTTCTCCGTGTGTCTCGTCCAGCCTTCCTGGCCGTCGCCGGTCCGTACCTTGGCCCACCATTGAGCTGCGGGGTCCTTGACGATCTGGAGCACGCAGATCGAGGACGGCTGCCGCGGCCCGGTGCACGGATGGTCCGTGGGAGCGAACTCCGCCTCGAAAAAGCGACCTCGGACCCATGCCCGCCACACCGCCTCACCGAGGTAATGAAGGACGTAGACCGTGTCGCCAGGCTTCAGCCTGACGTGGTCGGGGACGGTCATCACGGGCTCGCGGACGACCGCTCGGCCGAGCCGCGTCGTGACGACGACGCCGGTCACGCCGGTCACCCGATCGCCCTTGTGCAGTCTGAACGCTACGGCGGCGCCGTCTTTACGATCGCGGCGAACGTCGGTATCCGCATCGACGGTCCACTCGCGATAGGCGCAGCACTCGAACGGACATACGCCGTGGGCTTCGTACGGAACCCTCGGCGCTCTCGGATGCACGCGACGATCTCCTGCCAGGGCGGTCGCCGCCAAGAGCAAGGCACCGAACACCACCGCGGCCTTCACGACGCGTCGCACGACTCGATTCAGCGTTGTGTGATCAAGGCAGCCAGCTCGTTGCGGACGTTGGCGTTGGCGCCGAACGCCGTCCCGCTCGCCTTTTGGCAGCGCGTGCAGTGACAGTAGACGAGCGGCCCGAGCCGACCGGATATCTCGATCCGAACGCCGCCGCACAAGCACTGCGCGTCGAGAGAGCCGTCGGCCGTCATGGCGTCGTTGCGGAACCCAAATCGCCGTACCGTCCGGCAACGACTACCACGTACCCATTCGGGTCGCGCAGCCACACCTCGCGGTGGTTCGCGTTCGGGTTCACGAGCGGGCCCTGGAGGACGGTCGCGCGGTTCGCTTCGATCCGTTTCAGCGCCTGGTCGAACTGATCGGTCTGAAACCAGAGGACGACGCCGTTCCCGTACGGCTTTCGCCGCGGATCACCGAGATGCGGGTGCTCGTCAGCCTCCCAGTCGTGCACCTGGAGCACCATGCGCCCTTCCGACATGAGCTGATCGTACGCGGCACCGCCGTGGCCGCTCTGGAGCCCGAGCACCGCTTGATACCAGGCGCTCGTCGCCTCGACGTCGCGCACGGCGATGAGTGGCTGCGCGTTCATGGATCACCTCCTTACCGCGACGTTCATTGTACGCCTTGCCACACGTCGAATCCGGCGATCGCGAAATCGCGGTCGAACGTCAGCGCGGCACGCAGTCGCTTGCCTTGACGTCAACCAAAGAGCCCGTTCGGAGCTCCTGCGATCTCGCACTTGGTCCGCCACGGGTGCGTTATCGATTCCTTTGAATCCCAAGGGGCGAGGTGTGATAGAGGCCGCGGTGCCGTAGGCGGAAGACTCATTGTCGGTTCTCGCATCGACTC
>VBKW01000169.1 GCA_005879405.1 Deltaproteobacteria bacterium | reverse complement strand
CACCTTCTCCTCCTCGATGTAGCCGGCGATCTCGAGGACCTCCATGCGGTCCTGCAAGGCGGGGGGAATCGGGTCGAGGTAGTTGGCGGTCGTGACGAACATCACCTTCGAGAGATCGAACGGCACGTCGAGGTAATGATCCATGAAGGTGTGGTTCTGCTCCGGATCGAGCACCTCGAGCAGCGCCGACGCCGGGTCGCCGCGGAAGTCGGCGCCGAGCTTGTCGATCTCGTCGAGCATGAAGAGCGGGTTGTTCGACCCGGCCGTGCGCAATCCTTGAATGATGCGGCCGGGAAGTGAGCCGATGTACGTGCGGCGATGGCCACGGATCTCGGCCTCGTCGCGCACGCCGCCGAGGGAGAGGCGCGCGAACTTCCGCTCCATCGCGCGCGCGATGGAGCGCCCGAGCGAGGTCTTGCCGACGCCCGGCGGTCCGACGAAGCAGAGAATCGGCCCGCGCGGGTCTTTTCGCAGCTTGCGGACGGCGAGGTATTCGAGGATGCGGTCCTTGACCTTCTCGAGATCGAAGTGGTCTTCGTCGAGGATGCCGCGCGCGTGCGGGATGTCGAGGTTATCGGCGGTCGAGACCGACCACGGCAGATTCACGAGCCACTCGAGGTAGGTGCGCACGACGGTGTGCTCTGCCGACTCCGGCGGGATGATGCGCAACCGCTCGAGCTCGTTCTCGGCGGCCTTGTTCGCATCCTCCGGCATCTTCGCCTCGGCGATCTTCTGGCGCAGATCCTCCATCTCGGCGGTGCGCGCGTCGCCCTCGCCGAGCTCCTTCTGAATCGCCTTCATCTGCTGGCGGAGGTAGAACTCCTTCTGGTTCTTGTTCAGCTCGGTCTGGACCTGCGACTGGATCTTGTGCCCGAGCTCGAGCAGCTCGATCTCGCGGTTGAGGATCGTCGACAGCTTCTCGAGGCGCGCGCGGAGGTCGAGCGTGTTGAGGAGATCCTGCTTCTCCTCCAGCGAGATGTTCAGGTTCGAGGCGATGAGATCGGTGACCTTCCCGGGGTCCTTGATGTTCATCACGACGACCTGCAGCTCGTCCGGAAGATAGGGGATCATCGAGACGAACTTGGCGAACTGGTGCACCATGTGCGCCTGCACCGCCTCGAGGTCCTTGGACGACTCGTAGACGTCGGTCAGGTGGCGCACTTCGGCGACGAAGTAGGGCTCGAACTTGGTGTAGTGCTGGACCTCGAGGCGCCGCAGCCCCTGGACGAGGATGCGCACGCTGCCGTCGGGGTACTTGAGCATCTTCAGGATGCGGCCGGCGGTGCCGCGCGAGTAGAGTCCCTCGTGTCCCGGGCTCTCCTCCTCGGCGTTCTTCTGCGCGACGAGGCCGAGCATGCGGTCGCCGACGAGCGCGTCCTCGACGAGCTTCAGCGAGGCGCCGCGGGAGATGAGCAGTGGCGCGATCGCCGACGGGAAGATGACGACGCCGCGGAGTGGAAGGATCGGCAGCTCGCTCGGGACTTGAATGCCGCTCACGTCCTCTTCGAACCCGTAGAACTTCTGCTCGCCCGTCTCCTCCGCAGCCTTCTCCGGGTCGAACTCCTCTTCGCTCGCCATGGCGAACCCCCGCGCGACATTAATACAGGGGCCCCCTACCGACAACCCCAAACCCGCGTCGTGTTCGATCTGACTCGACAGCATTAACGAAACTATTTAGGATTCCTCGCATGGCAGACGCGCGCCGTTTCACGATCGAGGAAGCGAACGCGCTCATCCCGCGTTTGGAGATGTTGATGGCGGACGCGCAGCGTGCGGCGCTCGCGCTCCGCAGCGCGATGCAGGAGAGCGACGACGCGACCGCGGCGGCCGACGCGCGCACGACGAAAGACGTGTTGCGTGTGCGCCCGGATCTCGCGGACGAAGTGCACCGACTCGAGTGGGCGGTCGCCGAGATCGAAGCGCTCGGCTGTCAGTTCAAAGGGCTCGATCTCGGGCTCGTGGATTTTCCGGCGCAAGTCGACGGCACGACGGTGCTGCTCTGCTGGCAGTACGGCGAGAAGCAGATCGCGTTCTGGCACCGCAGCGACGAAGGGTTCGCCAATCGGCGCGCGCTCGGCGCGGCCGAGCGTCCAAGCTTGCAGTAGGCGCCCGGTGGCGCTCGCGAAGACGCTGTTCTGGCTCGCGCTCGCCGTCTGGCTCGGTGAGATCGTCTTCTTCTCGTTCGTTGTCGCGCCGAGCGTGTTCGGCGTAGTTCCCGAGGTTGCGGGGCAGGTCGTGGGCGCGATCTTCCCTCGCTACTACGCGCTCGGCGCCGGCGCGGGCGTGATCGCGCTCGTCGCCGCCGTCGCGCTCCGCGGCGCCACGTCCGCGACGCGCAGCTGGTCCGCGATCGTGGCGATGCTCGTCGTCATGCTCGTGGCGACGCTCTACGCCGGTCGTGTCATCGAGCCCCG
>VBKW01000168.1 GCA_005879405.1 Deltaproteobacteria bacterium | reverse complement strand
CTCCGACCGGATCCGTGGGGAATCACAAATCGACGGTTTCGACGTGGAGCGCATGAGCGATCGCAAGGCGGTGGTCGGTGAATCCGGCGCGCGCAAGTCGCGGGCACGGAAGAGTCACGGCCTCGCCGTCCTCGAGGACATCGGCGCCCTCATCGGCCACTCGCACGATCTCCAGGAGACGCTCGAGAACATCGTCAAGATCGTCGCCGAGCGCATGGGGACCGAGGTGTGCTCGCTCTACCTCTTCGACCCGAAGGACGAGCTGCTGACCCTCTGGGCGACGACCGGCCTCGAGCGCGCCGCGGTCGGCAAGGTGCAGATGTCCGTCGACGAAGGCCTCACCGGCATGGTCATCGAGAAGAACGAGCCGGTGATGGTCGTCGATGCGCTGGCGCACCCGCGCTACAAATATTTTCCGGAGACCGGCGAGGAGCGTTACCACTCGTTCCTCGGCGTGCCGATCGCCGAGAAGCGGACCGCGCTCGGCGTGCTCGTCGTGCAGACGCTCCGCCGGCGGCGATTCTCGCCGCACGAGCTCCGTCTCCTGCGCGCGATCGCCGCGCAGGTGCGCGGCATCATCGTCCAGGCGCGGCTCGTCGAGAGCCTCGAGAGCAAGGAGAAGGAGCGCCAGGAGTACCGCAAGCGGATGGTCGACGCGATCCGTCGCTTGCACGCGTACGAGAAACCCGGCGACGGCGACGAGCCGCGGGCAAAGCGGCGGCCGGGTCAGTTCCGTCTCTCCGGTGCCGGCGCCTCGCCCGGATTCGGCATGGGACGCGCCCATCTCCAGCGCGCCGACGTGAGCCTCGATTCGATCGAGGACCGTCGCATCGATGATCCGAAGGCCGAGTGCCAGCGCCTCGCCGACGCGATCGAGCGCTCGGTCGCCGAGATGGTGCGCATCAAAGAGAAGATGCACGCACTCGCACCCGAGGTGGACGGCGCGCTCTTCGACGCGCAGCGGATGATGCTCGAGGACGCGACGTTCGTCGGCAAGATCGAAGGGCGCATCCGCGAGGGTGAAGCCGCCGAGACGGCGCTGAAACACGTCGTCGCCGAGTACGTCGAGGCGTTCCTCACGATGACCGACGGGTATCTCCGCGAGCGCGCCGCCGACGTGCGCGACATCGGTCAGCACCTGCTCCGCAACCTCCTCGGGAGCGAAGAGCGCGAGTCACGCGGCTTCGATCGCGACGTGGTCCTCGTCGCCCACGAGCTCGCGCTCACCGACCTCTCGATGATGGAGCATGAGCGCCTGAAGGGCATCGTGCTCGCGAGCGGCGGCGTGACGTCGCACGCGTCGATTCTCGCCAAGTCGTTCGAGATCCCGACCGTCGTCGGCGTCGGGCACGTCGCCGAGGTGCTGCACGAGGGCGACAACGTCATCGTCGACGGCAACTCCGGCGTCGTGTACGTGAACCCGAGCGTCGATGTGACGCGCGAGTACACCCGGCTCGACAAGGAGTATCGCGCGTTCAACCTCGAGCTCGAGGCGATCCGCGATCAGCCGGCGGTTACGAGCGATGGGCACCGGCTGAACCTCTACGCCAATGTCGGCCTGCTCGGCGATCTGCAATTCGCCGATCTGCACGGTGCCGAAGGCGTCGGCCTCTATCGCACCGAGTTCCCTTTTCTGTCCTACAAGGACTTCCCGAACGAGGACGAGCAGCTCGCGCTCTATCGCAAGGTGATCGAGCGCATGGGCAGTCGTCCGGTCACGATCCGCACGCTCGACCTCGGCGCCGATAAGTACCCGAGCTATCTCACGATCGGTCGCGAGGAGAACCCGTTCCTCGGCTGGCGCTCGATTCGCATCTCGCTCGAGCTGCCGGAGATTTTCAAGGCGCAGCTGCGGGCGATCCTCCGTGCGGGAGCGTTCGGGTCGGTGCGCATCCTCTTCCCGATGATCTCCAGCCTCGAGGAGCTACGCCGCGTGAAGGAGCTGCTCGAGGAGGCGCGTCAGGAGCTCGACGAGAGCGGCCATCCGTTCGATCGCGCGATGCCGGTCGGGATCATGATCGAGGTGCCGGCGGCGGTGTGGATCGCGCCACGGCTCATCGAGGAGGTCGACTTCTTCAGCATCGGCACCAACGACCTCATCCAGTACCTGCTCGCCGTCGACCGCAACAACTCCAAGGTCGCGCCGCTGTACGAGCCGCTGCACCCGGCGGTCCTCGCGGCGGTCGCCGACATCGCGCAAGCGGCGAAGGACGCGGGCAAGATGGTCGGCATGTGCGGCGAGATGGGCATGGGCCCGTTCTTCATCCCGGTCATCAAACGCTTCATTCGCTCGGTGCCGTTCACGCTCGCCGAGGAGGTCGCGCGCGACATCCGCGAGCTCGCGACGGCGAAGGACGTGAAGGGCTATCTCTTCGAGCGTTTGAAGGAGCTCGGCGTGATCGAGCTCATGGACATGTATCATTGACCCAGTAGGGGGTCGTTGTTAGAAGCGCCCGCGCGTTTGGAGGGCCAAATGATGTGGCTGAAAGAGGAAGACGACGACTGGGATGACGACGACGATTTCGACGACGACGACGACGACGACGAGGATGCGGACGAGGACGAGGACGACGACGAGGAGTGGAACGCCGACGAGTGATCTGACGTTGTGACGCGGTCGTCGCGTCGATAGAATCCGCGCCGCGCATGTCGACCACCGCGTCCCACCGCGTGTCCGCGTCCTCCGCCTCGCCCTTCGACGGCGTCGAGGTACGCGATCGTGAGCTGACGCTGCGTCCGCTGGACAGCCCCGATGCGGCCGCGCTCTTCCGCTTGATCGACACCGACCGCCAGCGCCTGGGACGCTGGCTGCCGTGGGTCGAGGAGACGCAGCCTCGTTCTCGGGATCGAGGTAGAGGGAACGCTGTGCGGCACGCTCGGTCTGCATTACGTCGACTGGTTCGACCGCTCGGCGGAGGTCGGCTACTGGATTGCCTCCGACCTCGAGGGCCGCGGCTACGTGACGCGCGCGGTGCGCTGCATGCTCGACGTCGCGTTCGGCGCCGCGGGGCTGCACCGCGTCGTCATCCGTTGCGCGGTTGAAAATGTGCGCAGCCGGCGGGTGGCGGAGCGTCTGGGGTTCCGCGTTGAAGGTCTCTTACGCGAGGCGCAATGGGTCGGCGGACGCTTCCTCGACCAGCATCTCTACGCTTTGCTGCGGCGCGAGTTCGACCGTTAGGTTCGTCATTAGCATTTCGCTCTTGCGCGAAATATTCGATTCGGAATAAACCTGCGCATGCCGCTGCGCCGCCGCATGCCCAAGACCCTTCTCCTTCTCGTCTCCGTGTTCACCCTGCTGGTGGCGCAGCGCGCCGTCGCCACGGTTACGATCACCGACTGCACCGCGGACGCGCGCTGCCACGCGATCGGCAAGAAGACTGTCATCTCGGCGCCGTTGGACACCGTCGTCGTCGCCGGTGCGATCGCGCCGCTCGCCGGCACCGAGGACGTCCAGATCCGTGCCCACGCGATCGCGGTCGACGGCTCGAGCGGCGGTCAGATCAGCGCCACCGGGAAGGGACGGTCGATCGTCCTCGACGCGGCGAGCATCCTCGTGACCGGCGCGCTGCACAGCGCGAACAACAACGGCAAGATTTTCATTCGCGCCGTGGACATGGTGCAGATGCAAGGCCCGGTCGACATCGATTCGGGGGGCGGGCAGGCGCGGGTCGTCTGCACCGGCATCGGCTGCACGATCGCGATAACCGGCGTCCATTTTTCCACCAACTTCCTCTTCATCGACGCGCTCGGCGACGTGATCTGGGACATGAATACGGCCAATCTGCAAAACGCGCGCGATCTCGCGGTGATCGCCTCGGAAGGCGGCTCGATCCGCAAGACGGGCGCGATCACGGTGGCGCTCGCAAACGGGCGGCTCGCCGCGCAAGTGCCGCGCGACAAGGTGGACGCCGTCTCCGAGGCGGTGAGCTTCTGTGAAACCTGCCAGACGACGCCGACGCCGACCGGCACGACCGCGACGCCGACGCCGCCGCTCCGGACCGCGTCGTTGCCGCTCGGCACGCCGACCGGCCCGACGCCGACGCGCACCGACCCCACCCCGACCCGCACGCCGACGCCGAGCGGTGGAACGCCCGCACCGACGCCGTCACCCGGCTCGTGCTGCAACACGATCACCGGCACCACCGAGAGCACGTTGACCATCCGTGCCCTGAACGACATCGACCTGAACCACGACCACTACATCGTTGCCGAGAACATCACGGTCACGGCCGGCGGCAACATCGACCTGACGGGCACCGAGCTGCGCAACGACTTCGGCAAGTGCGGCGAGATCGTCGTGACCGCCGGCGGTCAGGTGAACATCCAGGACGCGACGCTCGTCGACGACGACTGCAAGAACAATCCGGACGTGTCGACCATCAACGGTCGCGAAGAGGTGCCGCACACCGGCTTCAACGACGTCGTCGGCTTCCCCGCCGTCGACGACTGACACCACCGCGGCGCGCGCTCGGCACGCGCCGCCGTCGGACAGAGCCGCACGGAGGCGCCCATGGATCTGCAGCTCGCCGGCCGCGTCGTGATCATCACCGGCGGCGCGTCCGGCATCGGCCGCGCGACCGCCGGCTACTTCCAGCGCGAAGGCGCGCGGCTCGTCCTCGCCGACCTGCAACCGGCGGCGCTCGCGACCGCGGTCGCGGAGCTCCGGGCCGCCGGCGGCGAGGTGGAGAGCGAGGCGGTCGACGTCCGCGACTACGGCGCTTGCGAGCGCCTCGTCGCGCGCACCGTCGACGCGTTCGGTCGTATCGACGCGCTCGTGAACAGCGCCGGCATCGGCGGCGTGCCGATGCTCTTCGCCGAGACGAGTCCGCGCGATTGGCAGGACCTGGTCGCGATCAATCTCGTCGGCGTGATGAACTGCTGCCGCGCCGTCGCCGATCGGATGATCGCGCAGCGCTCGGGACGGATCATCAACCTCGCGTCGGAGGCGGGGAAGGGCAATGAGAAGCGCATCGTCGTCTACGGCGCGACCAAAGGCGGCGTGATCTCACTGACGCGCGGCCTCGCCGTCGAGCTCGGCCGCTACGGCATCACCGTGAACGCCGTCTGCCCCGGCGTCACCCGCACGCCGATGACGAGCTACATCACCGACGAGATGGAGCGCGAGTGGGCGCGCATGTATCCGCTCGGCCGCCTCGGACAGGTCGACGACATCGCGCCGCTGATCGTGTTCCTCGCCTCCGCGCACGCGTCGTGGATCACGGGGCAGGCGATCAGCGTCAGCGGCGGCTTCGGGCGATCGTGACGACATGCGCCGTCAGCGATCGAGGCTGCGGTACTGCACCGCCTCCGCGACGTGCGCCGCGCCGACGTTCGCGTCGCCGGCGAGATCGGCAATCGTGCGCGCGACCTTCAACACGCGGGTGTAGGCGCGGGCGCTCAGACCGAGGCGGCTCATCGCGCGCTCGAGGATGGCAGCGCCGGCGGTGTCGGGGCGGGCGACGCGGCGGAGCTCGCGGCCGGTCATCTCGGCGTTGCACGTCGTTGCGCTGTCGGCGAAGCGCCGGCGCTGCACTGCGCGCGCGGCCATGACACGCCCGCGTACGACGGCGGATCGCTCGCCGCCCGCTTCATCCGCGAGCTCGCGATAGCGGACGGCGGCGACGTCGATGTGCAGATCGATGCGATCGAGGAGCGGACCGGAGAGCCGTGTTCGGTACTGCGCGAGCGCGTGCGGCGTGCAGCGGCAGACACGCGTCGGATCGCCGCGGAAACCGCAGGCGCACGGATTGGTCGCGGCGAGGAGCATCACGCGTGCCGGGTACGCGATGCGCCAGCCGACGCGCGCCAGCAGCACCCGGCGCTCCTCGAGCGGCTGGCGCAGGCCTTCGAGGACGTCGCGGCGAAACTCGGCGAGCTCGTCGAGGAAGAGAATGCCGTGGTGCGCGAGCGCCAGCTCGCCGGGGCGCGGCCACGGCCCGCCGCCGAAGAGGCCGGCGGCGGAAATGCTGTGATGCGGCGCGCGAAACGGGCGCGTCGTCACGAGCGGCCGATCGTGCAATGACCCCGCCGCGCTGTGGATCTTCGTCACCTCCACGGCCTCGTCGAGATCGAGCGGCGGAAGGATCGTCACGATGCGGCGGGCGAGCATCGTCTTGCCGGCGCCGGGCGGGCCGATCAGCAGCGCGTTGTGACCGCCGGCGGCGCCGATCTCGAGCGCGCGCTTGGCGAGCTCCTGGCCGCGCACCTCGCTGAGATCGACGTCGTCGATGCCGTCGAGCGCCGGGACCGCCGGCGGCATCACCGTCGGCGCCGCGTCGGTCGTGAGCACGTCGACAGCGTCGCGCAGCGACGCGACTCCGTACACGTCGATACCGCTCACGACCGCGGCCTCGGCGGCGTTCACCTGCGGCACGACGAGGCGCTTGCAGCCGAGCGTGCGCGCGGCGGCGGCGATCGAGAGCGCGCCGCGGATCGGCCGCACGGCACCGTCGAGCGCGAGCTCGCCGGCGACGACGACGCCGGCGAGCCGGTGGCGTGTCTCGTGGCCGGTCGCCGCCAAGATGCCGAGCGCGATCGGCAGGTCGTACGCCGCGCCCTCTTTGCGGAGGTGCGCGGGCGCGAGGTTCACCGTGATGCGGCGTGGGGGAATGTCGAAGCCCGAGTTGCGGAGCGCCGAGCGGACACGGTCTTTGCTCTCACGGACGACGTGATCGGGGAGACCGACCGTCGCCGTCTGCGGCAATCCCGCGGCGAGATCCACCTCGACCTGCACCGGATGCGCGTCGATGCCGACGAGCGCGCACGAAAGGACGGTTGCCAGCACGGCGGCGAGCGTGGAGAGCGGGCACGCGCGCCGCAACGCTGCGAGTAGCGTTGTGTCAGGTGAAGAGGTCGCGTTGCTCCGCGAAGAGCACTTGGACTCGAGCCGTGCAGCCGGTCTCGTCGTCGGTGGAGATGCCGAGCTCGACGAGCGCGTCGTGCCCGTCGGCGACGGTGCCTGTCCCGCAGCCAATCGTCGTCGCGATCGTGTCGGCGGCGGAGAGGAGCAGCGCGAGCGTCCGGCCGGCGGTCGCCTGCGTCGGGTCGTGATGGCAGCGGATCGCCTCGCATTGCTCCGGGTCGAGACCCCAATCGGCGGCGAGCACGGCGCCCGCCACCGCGTGGTCGAAGCCGTACCATTCTTCCTCGAGCGCCGGTCGAGCGCCGCCGCCGGCCTCGACGAGTCCCTGGATCACGTCGACCGAGGTGTAGTCGGCGAGCAGAAAGGCGATGCGGCCGACGTCGTGAAAGAGGCCGGGTAGGAACGCGAGGCTCGGCTCGATCCGCCGCGTCGCGCGCGCGAGCTCCTCGGTCGCGATCGCGACCGCGAGCGCGTGGTGCCAGAGCCGCTGCGCGTGGCCGCCGGGATCGCGGTGCAGCTGGCGGAAGCACGCGGCGACGAGCACGTCGCAGGTCTTCCGCATCCCGAGCGCGAGGACGGCGTCGCGGATCGTGCGCGCCGGCGCGCGGCGGATGTACGCCGCCGAGTTCGCGATGCGCAGGATGCGCGCGGCGAGGCCGACGTCGGTCGCGATGAGGTCGCAGAGCTCCTCGCTGTCGGCGTCGGGCTGGCGCGCGAGGGCGAGGGCGGCGCTCGCGGCCTGCGGCAACGCCGGCAGCTCGCCGGTCCGTGAGAGGTTGATCAGCGTCGTGCGGACGTGCTGGCGTCGCAACCGCTCGGCGTAGATCTCGGCCGAGCTCTCGCTCATCGCGCGGCTCCGTGCGCGACGCGCAACCCGGTGGATGCGCTCCGCGGCGCGCCCAGCACCTTGGCGACGGCATCGTCGAAGGTGGCGCGGTCGAACGGCTTGCGCAGACTCGCGATCACCTGCGCGTCGTCGCGCAGGCGGACGCTCGCGGGATGGTCGGTCGTGAGCAGGACCGCCCGGGTCTCGAGGTAGCGCGCGTCGCAGCTCCGCGCCGCCGCGGCATGCACGGTCGACTCGACGAGCAGCAGATCCGGGTCGTGCGCGTGCACGGCGGCGATCGCATCGTCCGCCGTCGTCGCCGCGACGAACCGGCACTCGAAGCGCTCGAGGTGCCGCTCGACGACGGCGCGTACGACCCGACTTCGATCGACGATGAGCACGGTCTTCATCGTCCTCCTCCTCCCGCGGCCACGACCGCTGTGAGGAGGTGTGCAACCGTCATGCCGCGGCGGGACGCACGCCCGTCGCTCTGCCGCCGTAGCTATCGTTCGAGCTTGGAAGACGACGCGGCGTCAATTTTTTGTCTGCTCACGTCTCGACGGGGACGAAATTGGCCACGGACGCGGTCGTGACCGCCGCCGCGAGCGACCGCAGCGACGCACGCCGCCGCTCACTCGAGCGATCGCCGCTCGCGCTTGCGCTCGGCGCGCGCGCGTTTCGCGGCGAGGCGCCGCTCGACAGCGGCCCGCGACGGGCGCGTCTTCCGACGCGTACGCGGAGGGCGAAGCGCCGTGCGCAGGACCGTGGCAAGGCGCGTCAGCACCGCCTCGCGGTTGCGGCTCTGATCGCGGTAGACACCGCTCGCGAGCACGAGCTCGCCTTCGTTGGTGAGCCGCGGCGCAAGACGCGCGAGCACGCGCTCGCGGTCGGCCGCCGCGAGCGACGGCGAGTCGCGGACGTTGAAGCGCAGAACCGCCTTCGATGCGACCTTGTTGACGTTCTGTCCGCCGGGGCCGCTCGCCCGCACGTACTGGAGGGCAATCTCGGAGGCCGGGATCACGAGGTCGTCGCGCACGCGAACGGCGCGTCCCATCGCGGTCCCGTCCGTTACACGCGGGCGCCGACGAGCGCCTGCACGGCGGCGCCGAGGCCGTCGACGCTCAGGTGAAACATCGGGAAGAGGCGGCGGATGGTACGCGCGGTGTAGGTCTGGTCCCAGAGCGGCTGATCGTCGGGATTGATCCACACTGCACGGTCGAAGTGTCCCGCTAGGCGGTGCAGCCAGGCGACCCCGGGCGTCGGCGACGTATTGTGCGGATTGATCCCGCCGTGCGGCTCGAGAAGCTCCGAGGGATGCATCGCCGCGTCGCCGACGATCGCGAGCTTCCAACGCTCGTCGAAACGGCGCAGGAGGTCGCCCGTCGGCACCGCGTCGGCGCGGGTCAGGTGCGCGCGCCGGTAGACGTGGTCGTAGATGCAGTTGTGGAAATAGTACGGCTCGAAGTCGCGCAGGCCACGCTCCTCGTGCAGCGCGGTCAAGAGCTGGCTCATCGGCTCGAAGTACGGGTCCATCGTGCCGCCGACGTCCATCAAGAGGAGTAGGCGCACGTCGTTGCGCCGCGGCGGACGAAAGACGAGCTCGATCTCGCCGGCGTTGCGGCAGGTCTCGTCGATCGTCTCGTCGAGATCGAGCTCGCTCGCGAGGCCGGTGCGGGTGAGCTGCCGCAAGCGCCGCAGCGCGACCCGCATCTGCCGCGCGTCGAGCGCGACGTCGGTGCGATAGTCGCGAAAGCGCCGCTCGCCCGCGACCTTCATCGCCGAACGGCCGCCGCCGCTGCCGCCGACGCGGATGCCGGTCGGATGTTGGCCGCCGTGCCCGTATGGGGAGCGCCCGCCGGTTCCGACCCAGCGATCGCCGCCGTCGTGGCGCTCGGTCTGCTTTGCGAGCGTCTCGAGGAACCGCTGCATCAGCTCGTCGGCGGAGAGGCGCTCGAGCTGCGCCAGCTGCTCAGGCGTGAGATTTGGGAAGTCCTTCGCGTTGCGCAGCCATTCGAGCACCTCGTCGGTGACGTCGAACTGCCCTTCGACGCCGTGGAACACACGCGCGAACACGCGGTCGAAGGAGTCGTAGTAGGTCTCGCTCTTCACCAGGCAGGCGCGCGCGAGGTGGTAGAAGCGGAGCAAACTCGAACCGTGCAGACCCTCGCGCAGCGCTTCGATGAACGTCATCCACTCCTGGAGCGCGACGGGCACCCCTTCGTCCCGCAGGCCGTAGAACAAGTCGAGAAACATCACGTCCCCGTATGCCGTGCTCCCTATTGATTGTACCGCGGGCCGAGGTCGCTCCAGCGGGTAGGATAGCTGCCGCCCTTCGTGTCGTAGCGCTGAAGCGCGTCGGCGTCTTGCTCCTTTTTGAGGAGCGCGCCGATGAACGGGATGTGCGACTCGAGCTTGTCGCGCGTGATGCCGGCGCGGAGGAGGGCGGAGATCCAGTCGATCAGCTCCGAGGTCGACGGCTTCTTCCGCAGCTCGCTCTGCTCGCGCAGCCAGTAGAACTTGATCAGCACCTGGTCGAGGAGCGCGGCGTCGAGATTCGGGTGGTGGACGGCGACGATCTTCCGCATGAGGGCGGCATCGGGGAACTCGGTGAAATGGAAGATGCAACGCCGCAGGAACGCGTCCGGCAGCTCCTTCTCGTTGTTCGAGGTGATCATGACGACCGGGCGCTGGCGTGCGATGACTTCCTCCGCCGTCTCGACGACCGTGAAGCGCATTTCGTCGAGCTCGCGCAGGAGGTCGTTCGGGAACTCGAGGTCGGCCTTGTCGATCTCGTCGATCAAGAGCACGTGGCGCTCGGGCGCGGCGAAGGCCAGACCGAGTGGACCGAGCTTGATGTAGTGGCGGATGTCGGCGACGTCGCCGCCGCCGAAGCGGCTGTCGTTCAGGCGCTGCACGGTGTCGTACACGTAGAGACCGTCCGCCGCCTTCGACGTCGACTTGATGTGCCAGGAGAGCATCGGCATGCCGAGGCCGTCGGCGACGTGGGTTGCGAGCAGCGTCTTCCCGGTGCCGGGCTCGCCCTTGATGAGCAGCGGCCGCTCGAGCGCGACGGCGCAATTGACGGCGTCGACGAGCGGACCCGAGGCAATATAGCCGGCGGTGCCGCGAAAGCGGTGGAACCCGTTCGTGTCCTTCTTCATTCGCTCTGACCTCTCTCGTGCGCTGTGGTCGCGGTGAGAGGGGATTATCCGGAGGGTCGGCGTCCACGCAACCACGTGTCGCGGCACTCGTACTGACTGCGCGCCCGCGTCCGCGGTTGCCTCCTGCGCAGGAGGCTGTCACTCTGTGCGGCGGGTTCTATGGCGGATCACGAGGAGTGGCGGCTCGGCGACGAGCCGGCGGGGGGCACGCCGTGTCCGGCGTGTGGGAAAACGAACCGTGTGGGCCGGGACGAGTGCGCGTACTGCGGAGCGCCGCTCGCCGAGGGCGACGACGATCTCGACCCGCTGCGGACGCTCGGTGAAGCGCTCGGTCGCACGCGCGACCCGCGGAGCCGAAGGGAGTGGATATCGCTTCCTGCCGCATTGTTGGGCGTGCTCGCGATCGTCGGCTTCTTGTACTGGTGGTCCGGACGCGTGTCGCGGCACCTGGAGCTCAACAACGAGGTCGCGAGCGTGCCGGCGAGCGAGCCGACAGCGCCGCCGCGCGCGTCGCTGCCGCGTAAGCCCGCTGCGGATGCGACGGTGCCGATCGTCGTGATCTCGCCGCCGCCGGTCGCGGCGCCGCCGGCAGTCGCGGCGCGGCCCGGGCCGCCCCCGAACGGCGAGCCGGCGCGCCCGCCCGTCGTCGTGGCGCCGCCGCGCGTCGCCGTCGCGACGCCGCAGCCGCGGCCGACGATGCTCCGTGCTGCGGTGCCGCCACCGCCGCCGCCCGTCCGGGAGCGCGCCGCGGCGCCGCCACCGCCGCCCGCACGGGAACACCCCGCGGTACCACCGCCACCGTCGGTCCGTGAGCGCGCCGCCGCGCCGCTGCCGCCGCCGGGTGCGCCCGCGACACCGCCTGCGCCACCGCTCCGCGCCGCGGTGCCGCCGCCGGCGCCGCCGGGCGCTGTGCGGCCTCCGGCGAACGAGCAGGCGCCGCGGATCCGAATCGTGCCGCCGGCCGAGGAAGAGGAAGCGTCGATACCGCGTTCGGAAGAGGGCGTACCTGCCGAGCGGCGAGTACCGGCGGAGGAAGGAGCGCCGGCGGATGAGCGCCCGCCTGCGGAGCGACGTCCGATGGAAGAGCGCCCCGCGCTCGGCACCGATCTGGTCACGGCGCGTCGCGCCTATCGCGACGCGATCGAGCGCTACAACGCGCGCGCCGACGAGTACAATGCGATCGCGGACGACTTACAGCGCGCGGAGGAGGGCGGAAACCTGGAGCATGCCGAGGTGCTGCGCTCGCGACTCGAGAGCGCACGCAGCGCCGCCGAGCACGCGCGGTTCGATGCCGACTCGCTACGCGCGCGGATGGAGGACGTGCAAGCGAGGTATCGCTGAGCGCGAGGGCTCGCCGCGCGCGACCGACTGCGCGTCGCCGCGCGGCGCCTCGAGTGCTCGTCGCTCCGTGGGTGCCGCGACTGCGCGCCGCTACTTTGCGTCTTCCGGCCACCGCGGTGCTTTGTCAGAATACCCGCCGCATGCCGGGCGAGAACGACGCGGCGGGGTGGATCGCGCTGCGGAGTGCGCGCGGCATCGGCGATGTCGTGGGGCGGAAGCTCCTCGCGCGCTTCGGCGGCATGTGTGCCGTGCTCTCCGCGTCCGTTCCGGCGCTCGTCGCCGCCGGTCTGAGCGAGACGGCGGCGGAGGCCGTGTGCGAGGCGCCTCGACGAAAGGCCGAGGCGACCGCGGAGGTGGAACGGCTCGCCGCGATCGGTGCGCGTGTGATTCCCTGTACCGATGACGAGTATCCGCCGCTCCTCGCGCAGCTCGCCGACGCGCCACTCTATCTCGTCGCGCGCGGCGAGCGCCTCGTCGACGCGCCGGCGATCGCGGTGGTCGGGGCGCGGCACGCGACGCCGTACGGGAAGGACGTCGCGGCGCGCTTCGCCGAGGAGCTGGCGCAAGCGGGCGTGACGGTCGTGAGCGGCCTCGCGCGTGGGATCGACGGCGCCGCGCACACGGGCGCGCTTCGCGGCGGCGGTCACACGGTCGCGGTGCTCGGCTGCGGCATCGACGTTGTCTACCCGCCGGAGCACGCGGCGCTCACCGCCACGATCGTCGCCAGCGGGACGCTGCTCTCGGAACGCCCGCTCGGCACGCCGCCGCTCGCCGAGCACTTCCCGGCGCGGAACCGCATCATCGCCGGCATGACGCATGGAACGCTGGTCGTCGAGGCGGCGGAGCACAGTGGGTCGCAGATCACGGCGCGGCTCGCCCTCGATCAGGGACGCGAGGTCTTCGCGGTGCCCGGGCGGATCGATTCTCCGCTCTCGGTGGGGACGCACCGCCTGATCCAGGAGGGCGCGAAGCTCGTCGGCAGCGTCGACGACGTCTTGGCGGAGATCGTTCCGGCGCTCCGCGCTCGCGGCATGGCGGCGCCGTCCCGCCGCGACGCGCACCTCGCCGACGACGCGCTCGTCCCGCTGCTCACCGCCGGGCCCCTCGCCGCCGACGAGCTGATCCGCCAGAGCGGTCTGCCGGCGGCGCACGTACTCACGCGGATTCTCGAGCTCGAGCTGCGCGGTATCCTAGTGCAGCTACCTGGAAAGCAATTTCAGCTCTCGACACGATGAGCGTGCGACCTAGATTTGCTGGTCATGTTCCATTCCAGTAAGGGAGGAGATCGCCCGTAACGGTGGGAGAGGGGCGCAATCGCACATGGCAAAGAACCTGGTGATCGTCGAATCGCCGGCAAAGGCGAAGACGCTGGGGAAATATCTCGGCCGCAACTACACGGTGAAGGCGTCCGTCGGCCACGTCGTCGACCTGCCGAAATCGAAGCTCGGCGTCGACATCAAGCGCGACTTCAAGCCCGAGTACACGGTCATTCACGGCAAGGGCAAAGTCATCGAAGATCTGAAGAAGGCCGCCAAGGACAAGGAAAACATCTACCTCGCCCCCGACCCCGATCGTGAAGGGGAGGCGATCGCCTGGCACATCGCCGAGCGCCTCGGGCGGAAGAAGAACGTCCATCGCGTCCTTTTCAACGAGATCACCAAGAAGGCGGTGCAGGAGGCGATCAAGCACCCACTCAAGCTCGACCAGAACAAGTTCGAGGCCCAGGTCGCGCGTCGCGTCCTCGACCGGCTGGTCGGCTACCAGCTGAGCCCGCTCCTCTGGAAGAAGGTACGCCGCGGCCTTTCCGCGGGGCGTGTGCAGTCCGTCGCCGTCCGTCTCATCACCGAGCGCGAACGCGAGATCCGCGCCTTCGTGAAGGAAGAGTACTGGACGATCACCGCCGACCTCGAGGACGGCTCGCCACCGCCCTTCAGCGCGAATCTCTTCGAGTTCGCCGGCAAGCGCCTCGACCACAAGACCTTCCGCCTCGAGAACGAAACGGCGGCGACCGACGTCGTCCGGCACCTCGACGGCGCCGACTGGGTCGTGACGAAGGTCGAGAAGCGCGACCGCAAGCGCAACCCGACACCGCCCTTCATCACCTCGAAGCTCCAGCAAGAGGCGTCGCGCAAGCTCGGGTTCCAGCCGAGCCGCACGATGCGCATCGCGCAGCGATTATATGAAGGCGTCGAGCTCGGCGAGGAAGGCGCGGTCGGTCTCATCACCTACATGCGCACCGACTCGACCCGGCTCTCGAACGACGCCCTCGATGCCGTCCGCGGCTACATCGCGGAGCGCTTCGGCGCCGACTATGTCCCCGAGAAGCCGAACGTCTATCGCTCGAAGAAGAGCGCGCAGGACGCGCACGAGGCGATTCGTCCGACCAGCATCGAGTACGACCCCGAGCGCGTTGCGCCCTTCCTCGAGAAGGACGAGCTGAATCTCTACACGCTCATCTGGAACCGCTTCGTCGCCTGCCAGATGGAGGCGGCGCGCCTCGAGCAGACGAGCGTCGACATCAAGGCGAACGACGCGATCTTCCGCGCGACGGGCCAAGTCGTGAAGTTCGACGGCTTCATCCGCGTGTACACCGAAGGTCAAGACGAGGCGACGACCGAAGACGACGAGAAGACGCTGCCGGCGCTCACCGAGGGCGATCGCCTGAAGCTGCAGAAGCTCACGCCGGACCAGCACTTCACGCAGCCGCCGCCGCGCTTCTCGCAGGCGACCCTCATCAAGGAGCTGGAAGAGAAGGGCATCGGCCGCCCGTCGACGTACGCGTCGATCATGCAGACCATCCTCGGCAAGGAGTACGTGCAGGAGGACGAGCAGCGCCGGCTCTACCCGACCGAGCTCGGCATGCTCGTGACCGATCTCCTCGTCGACTCGTTCCCCGACATCCTCAACGTCGAGTTCACCGCCGGCATGGAGGAGACGCTCGACGGTATCGAGGACGGCTCGCAGAAGTGGGTGCAGGTGATGAAGCGTTTCTACGCGCCCTTCTCGAAGGATCTCGAGAAAGCCGAGTCGGAGATGCGGAACGTCAAGGCCGAGGAGCGTCCGACCGACATCAAGTGCGACCAGTGCGGCGACCAGATGGTCATCCGCTGGGGCCGCAAGGGCGAGTTCCTCGCGTGCCGCCGTTACCCCGAGTGCAAGAACACCAAGAACTTCACCCGCAACGACGAGACCGGCGAGATCGAGGTCGCCAAAGCCGAGACGACGGACGAGGTCTGCGACAAGTGTGGCAAGCCGATGCTGGTGCGCTTCGGCCGCTACGGCAAGTTCCTCGGCTGCTCCGGCTACCCCGAGTGCAAGACGATCCTGCCGATGGTGAAGCCGAAGAGCCTCGGCATCGCCTGCCCCGACTGCGGCGAAGGCGAGATCCTCGAGAAGCGCTCGCGCCGCGGCAAGATCTTCTACAGCTGCAACCGTTACCCGAACTGCAAGTTCGCGAGCTGGGATCAGCCCGTCGCGCAGCCGTGCCCCCTCTGTCACGCGCCGTTCGTCGTGGAGAAGACGACGAAACGCGCGGGGACTGTTCGGAGGTGCATCAAGGAAGGGTGCACGTGGCAGGAGACGGTGGGGGAGCCGGTCGACGAGACGGGGACGTAGGTTGCGTCAGTGCCGACAAGCACGTCGAGGTGATCGATGGTTGCGCGGGACCGACGGCGCCCGTGGCCGAATCCGTTCTCTATAGCCGTCGTTCATCCCGACGGCCCTCAATTACTTCGATCTCGGAAGCCCGGTCGACGAGACGGGGACGTAGGTTGCGTCAGTGCCGACAAGCACGTCGAGGTGATCGAAGGTTGCGCGGGACCGACGGTGCCCGTGGCCGAATCCGTTCTCTATAGCCGTCGTTCGTCCCGACGGCCCTCAATTACTTCGATCTCGGAAGCGAACCTCTCGTGAATATGTTTGCCGAGAGATTTCAATTGGCGAAGCTTACGCCGCGATGTCACTACAAATCCCCTCGTCATTTCAGCAAGTCTACGACTCGGTCGGGAGTCGCTCGCCGCGAGCGCGTCGGCGGCGATCCGACCTGCGTCGGTCAGCTGATATCGCTTCTCCCCGACCTTTCTCAGCAGACCGCGCTTCCGAAGTGGCGATTCTGTCTCCATAATCTTGGTCAGAACTCGATTCGAATCCGGGTGCTGATCGGCGTACCCCTGCAGCCCGAAATGATCACGTGATCGCAGCCCTGCCCGCGTTGCTCCTCCTCGAAATAGTCTAGACTATTCCTTCGTCGTCGCGCCTTGGCAGGGCTGAAAATCCCTCGCAGACTTATGCAACGAATTTCCGGGACGGGACACTAGGTCTTCAGCTGTGAATGAACCGCTATCGCTGCTCAGTTCACGCGCCGCGAGAAGTAGGTGGTCAACGATGGTTAGTTTCTTTTGCGTCATGTGTCCGAAAGTTCGCCCCCTGGAGAAGCGGCTTCAAGTCCGCTAGCGCTCGCTTCTGAACTTCAGCCGCGATCTCTCGCCAGCGCCGTTCCGTACGCGAACTCCTTCGGCGACGGCGCGTCGCTGTGCCCGAAGCCCGGATAGTCGGGCGCGACCATGTGGAACTCGTCCCCGAGGCGCGCGAGCAGCGGCTCGAACATGCGCGACGACGACGGCAGTCCGTGCAGCAGCAGAATCATCGGCGCGTCTTTCGGGCCGGCTTCGCGGTAGAAGATCGAGAGGCCGTCCACCTTCACCGTGCGGTAGGTGACGTGCCCGCGCGCGCATGCCGTCGACTGGGCGAGGATGGGGCCGGACAGGATGAGCACGGCGATCAGACCAAGCCAAGTGATTTTCGACATGTCGTGACCCTCAGGACTATTCTACTTCTTCGGCGGCCCAGTGAGCGCGCCGCTCAGATTTGCCGGTCATGGCCCATTCCAGTAAGAGACAAAGTCGACGCTAAGCGACGCTGATGCCGCGGCAATTCGACATTCCTGACTTCTACAAGAGCTCCGTGATCTCGCGCGTGAAGCGCGCGCGTCAGCTCCGGGACCCTCGAAAAGGGGACCTCGTCCCGACGGTGCTCGACTACGGGCCGGTGCGATTCATCCTCGCGCGGCACTTCGGCTTCTGCTTCGGGGTCGAGAATGCCGTCGAGATTGCCTACCAAACGCTCGATCATCATGCCGATCGCCGCGTCTTCTTTCTCAGCGAGATGATCCACAATCCGAACGTCAACTGGGACCTCCAGGAGCGCGGGGTGCAGTTCATCTTCACCTCGGCAGGAGAGCAGCTGGTGCCGTGGGAGCATCTGACGCCGAAGGACATCGTCGTCGTGCCGGCGTTCGGCACGACGCTGGAGATCGAAGAGACACTCGCGGCGCGCGGCATCAGCCCGTACAGCTACAACACGACGTGCCCGTTCGTCGAAAAAGTCTGGAAGCGGAGCGCGCAGCTCGGCGAGGGCGGGTACACCGTCGTCGTCCACGGCAAAGCAACGCACGAGGAGACGCGCGCGACGTTCTCGCACAGCATCCGCAACGCGCCGACGGTCGTCGTCCTCGATCTCGAGGAAGCGCACATCCTCGCCGACATCATCCGCGGGACGCGCGACAGCAAGGCGTTCTTCACCCACTTCGGCCGCACCTGCTCCAAGGACTTCGACCCCGCGCGGCACCTGACGCGTATCGGCGTGGTGAACCAAACGACGATGCTCGCGTCGGAGACGTGGGAGATCGCTCAGGTGCTGAAGCAAGCGATGGCCGACCGCTACGGGGCAGAGCGCCTCGACGAGCACTTCGCGGACACCTCGGACACGCTCTGCTACGCGACGAACGAGAACCAGGATGCGACGTACGCGCTGATCGAGCACGGGGCAGACCTGGCGATCGTCGTCGGCGGCTACAACTCCTCGAACACCTCGCACATCGTCGCGCTCTGCCAGGTCGCGATGGCGACGTACTTCATTCGCAACGCCGACGAGATCATCTCGCCGAGTCGCATCCGGCACTTTCTCCTCGCGACGCGTGAGATGACGACGACCGACGGCTGGTTGCCGCAGAAACGGCCGCTCGAGATCGCGCTCACCTGCGGTGCGTCGTGCCCCGATGCGATCGTCGACGGCGTGCTGTCGCGCATCCTGTCGTTCTTCGAGGACACCCGGCCGTTCGAGGACGTGCTGCAACCGTACGGCGTCGAGACGCCGGCGTAGCTCGGCCCACTCAGACGTCCATCATCGACGGCCCGCCGCGTTCGATCGCGCGTCGATACGCGGGTCGCGCGTGCATGCGGGTGAGGTACGACCTGAGATTCGAGTACGGCCCGATCGGCCCGAGCAGCGTCGCCATCTCGGCGACGAACGTGATCTGCACGTCGGCGCCAGTGAACTCGTTGCCGACGATGAACTCGCGGCCGGCGAGCGTGCGGTCGAGGTAGCCGAGGTGGTTCGCGATCTCCTCGTCGATCCGCTTTTGCAGCGGCGGCGCCGCGCCCCCGCCCATCAGCATCGTGTACATCTGGAGCAGCAGCGGTACCGTCGCCGATCCCTCGGCGTAGTGGAGCCAGTGGACGTACTGGTCGTACAGCGGCGACGCCGGTTCGGGCTGCAAGCGACCGCCGCCGTAGCGGCGAATCACGTAGTCGATGATCGCGCCCGACTCGGCGATCGTGCGATCGCCGTCGGTGACGACGGGCGACTTCCCGAGCGGATGCACCGCTTTCAGCGCCGCCGGTGCGTAACGCGTCATCGCGTCACGTTCGTACTTCTTGATCTCGTACGGGACCTCGAGCTCCTCGAGCAGCCAGAGGATGCGATCGGAACGGGAATCGTTCAGATGGTGGACGGTGATCATGCGCAACAGTTAGACGACGCGCCCGGAGTGACGCAAGCGGGCGCCCGCTTCCGCCAGCAATCAATCGGGGATTACCCGAAAGCCTTCACGCCGCGCAGCGACGGCGAGTCGCGCATCGAGCGTGTGGACGATGCGATTCGCCGGGCGACCCGCGGCCCATTCCCACGCGGCCCCGAGCTGCAACGCGTCGGCGGCGCGCAGCGGATGGACGCGCAGCAGGCGCCGCGCCTGCGACTTGACGGCCTCGACGTCGACGATCGTGTGGCACGAGCGCAGCAGCTCGTCGATGCGCACTTCGGTTTCGTGGGCGTCGCGCTCGCGGATTGCGCCTTCGCGTGCGAGGAGCATGAGCGCCGAGGTGAGCTCGATCGCCGTCAACGTCCAGACGGCGATGTCGCCGTCCTCGGCGAGCCATTCGTCCGTCTGCGGCGACGTTCCCTGCGTGACGAGTAGCGGAACGAGCGCCGACGTGTCCCAGAACCTCATCGCCCTTCTTCGCGCTCGTCGAGAACGGCACGGACGACGTCGGCTTTGATCT
>VBKW01000167.1 GCA_005879405.1 Deltaproteobacteria bacterium | reverse complement strand
CGATCATCGGCGACGACAACACGGTGACGGGCGGCGTCCTCGGCGCGGCGACGCTCTTGGCGGTCAACTATGCCGTCGTGCGCTTCCTCTGGGAGCACGAGGATCTCGATCGGCTGGTCGAGGGCGAGGCCACCGTGCTGATCGAGAACGGGAAAATCTGTCATGACCGCTTGCGCAAGGAACTGATGACCGTCGCGGAGCTGGCCGTCGCCGCGCACAAGCAAGGCTTCACGTCGCTCGACGACGTCGATCGTGCCGTGCTCGAGCCGGGCGGCGTGGTGTCGTTCTTCGCGAAGAAGCCGACCGCGGAGAGCACTCGTCACGCCGAGATCCTCGAGCGCCTGGACGCGATCACAAATCGGCTTGCTGCGCTGGAGGTGCGGGCAAGCTGAGTGCGCCGGCGGCGCGCAGCTCGGGCGAGCGGTGGAGGATCGTCGCCGCCACCGTGACACCGGCTGCGGCGACGACGAACGTCGCCGGATACCCGAGGTGCGCGGCGACGACGCCGAGCCCCGTCGGCCCCGCCCAGAGACCGAGGCTGAACGAGCCGGTGAAGATCGCGACGATCCGCCCGCGCTCGTGCACGGGCGAGCCGACGAGCGCGAGCGCGTTGATCGCCGGGTAGAAGATGCCGTGCGCGAGACCGAAGACCGCGCCGAAGACCTCGAGGAGTCCGGGCCGCATCGCCGCCATCGCGAGGACGACCGCGGCGTACAGCACGAGCGCGGCGAGCGCGACGCGATGGCGTCCGAAGCGGTCCGGCACGTGGCCGAAGCCGACGCGCACGAGGATCGCCGCCGCCGCATACGCGACGAAGAAGCCGCCGACGCGCGCGCGGCCGAGCGCGAGGGCGTAGGGCTGCTGAAACGTGAAGACGGCCCCGAAGGCCGCTCCCGACAGTGTGAGGATGATCGCGTACTGCCGGGCGAGTCTGCCGCGCAGCACGAGGAGCAGCCCGTTCCGCGACGCGAGCGCCGCGGCCGCCGCGACGGCGCGCGTCGGGGCTGCGGTGCGGCGTGCGTCGTGCATCCGGTCGGTGCGGCGGCCGTCGTGCGCGTGGTGCGCGCCGCGACGACGCTCCTCGGCGCGCGTGGCGACCGCAACGGGCGCGCGCTCGCGAATGCGCAGCGCCAGCGCCGCCGACACGAGCGCCGCGAGCGCGGCGAGCAGGAACACGACCCTCCACCCGACCGTTGCGGCGAGCGGCTCGGCCACCGCGGGGGCGACCGCGTTCATCACCAGCATGCTCGCCCCGGAGAGGCCGAGCGCTTGGCTCAAGCGCTCGTGCGGCACGAGCTCCGCCATGAGCGTGCCGACCGAGGTCACGACGAGCGCGTACGAGATGCCCTGGAGAACGCGCAGGACCTCGATCGCCGGGCCGAGCGCGTGGACGCGCGTGAAGCCGACGGCGGCGACCGCCATCGCGAACGCGCCGAACGCCATCGCGTGGCGCCGCGGCAGGCGCTCCACCCAGTCGGCGGCGAGCACCGTGAACGCGACCGTCGAGACGCCGAGGATGCCGACGACGAAGCCGATCTCCGCCGGTCCGACGCCGAGCTCCTGCACGAGAAACGTCGGCAGCAAGTAGAACGTCGAGAACGCGAAGCCCCACGTCGAGGCGACGACGAGCACGAGCAGGGCGTCGGTGCCGAGCCAGTGCTCGCGCGCCGTCGCGGGTTCGCTCCGTTCTTCGCGTCTGACGATTCGTAGGCCGCTCATCGCATTCTCCGTGCCGCTGCCGCGGTACCGGAGAGGCTCGTGAGCGATCTCACGAAAAAGCCCCTCCGGCCGTGACGGCGGGAGGGGCTTGGAAGCCGATGCTGGGTCTCGTTACCGCAGCATGGGCCCCTCCGTCGTCGGGCGCCGGACGGCTTTTAGGCCGGCGCGCCACGTAACGATGACGGACGGGCGATGCTGCGTGACGTGCATGACAGTCGTATGTACTCACAGTCGCACCGTGGATGCAACCGTGATACACGCCGCGCCCGTGCGCGGTCGTGCGGTGTGGATCGGTTGTGTGATGGGAGTCGTGTGCGGCGTGGTGTCCGGCTGCTCCGCTCGGCGTCACGCGCGCTCCGCGCCGCCCGCGCACAAGGCGAATCCCGAGGCGAGCTGCGACGACGCGCGCGCGAACGCGATCGAGACGCTGCGCACGCTCGGCTACGCGATCGTCGCGTCCTACGACGCGATCCCGCGGCGGATGACGATCGTCGCCGTCGAGAAGCAGTCGACGCGCGGCCGCTTTCAGGCGACGGTCGCGGTGCGGTGCGACGATCGCGACCTCGAGGTGATCGGCGGGCGGTCGGCGCCGCCACCACACGATCAATTCGAGGAGCATCTGCGCGCGGCGTGGAGGGCGCGCGGCGGCGGCCGCGTCGGGCCTCCGGTCACGCGCGGCGGGACACCGACGGCCCCGGTCGCACGCGTCGATCTCCTCTCCGCGGCCGAGGCCCGGGAACGGTTCGGCGGCGACATCGCCGCGGCGGGCCTCGTCGCGGCTCACCTCGCGCTCGCGAACCCGACCGCGCGGTCGTACGTCGTGTCCGTGCCGCTCATCGGCCTCCTGCGTCCGACCGGCGACGTGGTGCGCCCGCTGCCGTGGACGGGTGCGCGCGCGCGTCTCGCGGTGTCGGGGCAGAGCTGGAAACCATACGACGAGATCGAACGCGAGCTCGTGACGGATCGAGTGCTGCGGCCGGGTGAACGCTCGAGCGGCATCATCCTCTATCCCGCCGGCACGTACGCGGAGGTCGATCTCGTGGTGATCGACGAGGAGGAAGCGCGGAGCGAGCGATTGCCGCCGCTGCCGATTGCACGCTGAGACGCGCCGTCAGAGCGCGGCGATCGCGGCGCGTGCGTTCGGCGGGACGCGCTGGCGCAGCGTCCAGTATGACGCCCATGGATCGGTGCGGGGGACGCGCAGCCGGCGCCCGACGCTTTGCACGGTGAACCGACTCGGCCGAAGGCGCGGCGTCAGCTCGTCCCACGCGAGCGGCATCGAGATCGGCGCGCCCGCGCGCGCCCGCGTCGAGAACGCGGCGACCGACGTGTTCGTGCGATTGTTGCGGAGATAGTCGAGCAGGATCTTCCGTTCCCGTCCGGCCTTCGGCACCGCCGCCGTGTACGCGCGCGGGTCGTGGCGGACGATCGCGTCGGCGAGCGCGCGCGCTACCTCGAGGCACTCATGCCAGTCGAGCGCGGGCACGACCGGCACGACGACGTGGAGACCGACGCCGCCCGTCGTCTTCACGAAGCTCTCGAGGCCGAGCGCGGCGAACACGTCGCGCACGGCACGCGCCGCCGCAACCACCGCGGGCCAGCGCACGTCGGGTCCGGGGTCGAGGTCGAGGACGAGACGGTTCGGGTGCTCGACGTCATCGACGGTCGAGTTCCATGTATGGATCTCGAGCACGTCCATCTGCACCAGCGCGAGGATCCCGGCGAGGTCGTCGGCGACGAGGTACTCGCCGAGCTTCGTCTTCTCCTGGATGCGCACGCGACGCAGTCCGGGCGGTGCCCAGACGCGCGAGTGCTTCATGAAGAAGCACGACTCGCCGACGCCGCTCGGGCAACGGACGAGGGTGAGCGGTCGGCCGGCGATGTGCGGCACGATCCACTGCGCGACGCGTTCGTAGTAGGCGGCGATGTCGCGCTTCGTGAGGCCGAGGTCGGGATAGAGAACGCGCTCCGGGTGCGTGAGCCGGACCGCTGGTAGCGCGACCGCGGCGTCGTCCCGCGGCGCCGCAGCCTCGTCTCGCGCCCCCGCAGCCTCATCCCGCGCCGCCTTCCCCGCTGGACGCGTCTTGCCGTACCGGGCCGCCGGCGCGGCCGTGCCCTCGCGCAGTCCTCGAAACGAGGGCTGGCGGATCTTGCCGTCGCTCGTCATCTCGCTGAAGGTGACCTCCGCGACGAGCTCCGGTCGCACCCAGTGCACGCCGCGGCGGCGGAAGCCCGACGGAAACGGCGTGAAGGGACACGTAGGCGTCTCGAGCGTCTCGAGCCGGCGCCGCAGCGCGATCGCCGACTCCTGCGTGAATCCGGTGCCCACCTTGCCGGCGCAGACGAGGCGCCCGGCGTCGTCGTGACGCCCGACGATCAGCGCGCCGATGCCGGGTCGCGTGCCCTCCGGATCGGTGAACCCGCCGACGACGAACTCGGCGCGCTGCAGACACTTCGTCTTGATCCACCCGCCATGTCGTCCCGGGTCGTACGGCAGATCGCGGCGCTTCGACACGATGCCCTCGAGGCCGAGACGACACACCTCGGCGAAGAACGCCGGTCCGTTGCCGACGACGTGCTCGGTGAATTGCAGGACGCCCTCGGCGCCGCGGTGTGCCGCCGACGCCGCTCGAGCCGCCGCCGGTGCGCGTCGATGCGCCGCTTCTCGCGACCGTCCCGCGAGGAGGCGCGCGAGGATCGCTTTCCGGCGCTCGAGCGGGAGGCGCGCGACGTCCTCGCCGTCGAGGTGGAGGAGATCGAAGACGAAGTAGACGAGCGCCGCACGCGAGCCGCCGCTCAAGGCCTGTTGGAGATCCTGGAAGCTCGTCCGGCCGTCGGGCCGCACGCTCGCGACCTCGCCGTCGAGGGCTGCGTGTCGCACCGGGAGTTGCCGCACGGCAGCGACGACCTCGGGAAAGCGCGCCGTGCAGTCGTTGCCCGCACGGCTGACGAGGCGGACGTCGCCGTCGTCGACGAGACAGCCGACACGGTACCCGTCGTACTTGAGCTCGTGCAGCCACGCGTCGCCCGCCGGCGGCTCGCGTACGAGGCGCGCGAGCTGTGGCGTGAAAGGCGCGCGGGGCGTCGTCGCGCGCGCACGCGCCGCTCGGCGTCTCACGGTGGCGGGCGCCATGACATCGTCCTAGCCGTCGGCAGGTGAAGGTGCCAGCCGACGACGCTACAATCGCCTCCGTGAACCCCGGGCACCAATGCGACGTCGTGGTACGGCGTGCGACGCTCGACGAGATCTTCGCCCTGCGTCACGCCGAGCTGCGCCCCGGGCTGCCGCACGCGAGCGCCGAGTTCGACGGCGACACCAGCCCGACGACGCGACACTTCGCCGCGTTTGCGGCGCGCACGCAGCTCGCGAGCGGCCGTGTCGCAACGTCGTCGCACGAGGCCGGCGGGCTCGCCCCATCGGACGACGCCGACGGGCTCGCGACGCCGTCACCCACCGCGATCGCATGCGCGTCGTTCATGGTGGAACCGTACGCCGGACGCGCCGCGCACCAACTCCGCGGCATGGCGACGCGCGCCGATCTCGTCCGTCGTGGCATCGGCGGCGCGCTCCTCCGCTACGCGATCGCCGATCTCGTTGCGCACGACGACGCACGGCTCTTCTGGTGCAACGCGCGGGTGGCGGCGGTTCCGTTCTATCGCCGCATGGGATGGGAGATCGCCTCCGATGTCTTCGACGTTCCGACCGTCGGCCCGCATCGCGCGATGACGTTCGTCGCCGACGAAGCGTCCGCCCGCGGCCGTGCATGACGGGCGTCGCGCCTCCGTCGATCTCGCGCGTCGTCGAACCTCACTCGTCCGTCGACCAGCCGTACGCGGCGAGGAAGCGCAGCAGGCGCGGGTCGTCGCGCGAGAGCGGCGGCAGCCACTCGCGGACGAACGTGCGCGTCCACCACGCGCCGCTCGGATCTCCGGGCGGTGCAAACGCGTAGCGGTAGAGGCGCGCGCGGATGAAGCGCGGCGGCGCGTCGGGGAACGGGTTCGGGCCGAGGAGCGACAGCGTGCCCGGGTCGTTGTGCAGGAGCTTCCAGACGAGGTGCAGCGTCCACGGGTACTCCTCGGGCGTCGACATCGCCGCGAACCAGAGCTGCCACGCGAGCCGCGGTTGATACGGAGCGACGACGCACGGGCGACGCATCGGGTCGCCGGGTTTGCACGAGAACTCGTACTCGCGCCACGCCGCGCTCTCGTCCGGCACGGCGTCGCTCGTGCCCTCGAACACGATCTCGGGGCGTTTGCGGCCGACGCTGCCGAAGGCGCCGTACGTGTTCACGAGCTCGAGCGGGTCGAACGACGTGTTCATCCGCTGTCGCGACGACAGCAGGTTGGTGACCGGTCCGATGCTGAGCAGCGCGACCACCGCGGTGAGCCCGGCAACCGCCACGCGCTGCGCGCGTGACGGTGCGGCAGTCGTCGCGGCGCGCTCGGCGGCCGCGACGAGTCGCCGCGGCAGCACGCGCCGCAAGAGGCCGTCGTCGAAGCACGCGAGAATGGGCACGATCGTGAGCCAGTTGAGGAACGACAGGTTGCCGCTGACGAGGAGAAACACCTGCAACCCGAGCATCCCGCCGCCCGCGACGTGACGCGCGACCCGCGGGCCGAACGCGAACCACGGCGCCACGAGCTCAGCGACGTGATTGAAGAGCGCGCCCGCCTTGTGGAACCAGCGCGGCATGAAGTGCAGCGCCCGGCTGAGCGGATTGGGGATCGGCTGCGTCTCGTAGTGGTAGTAGAGGCAGGTGAGGTCGCGCCAGCAGCGGTCGCCACGGAGCTTGATGAGGCCGGCGCCGAGCATGATGCGCACGATGAGCCAGCGGTAGAGCCAGATGACCGGCGTCGGCGGCGGACGGCGCGGGAACGGCCGCGGGTCGAGAAGCGGGCAGAGAAAGATCGCGAGGAACCCGGTCTCGCAGAGTTGGATCTCCCAGCCGTAGCCGTACCAATCCTGGCCGATGTGGACGAAGGAGAGGTAGAGCACCCAGAGGACCGCCATCAGGATCGCGTTCGCGAAGCCGAGCGCGACGACGGCCGACAGCGCGACGCCGGTCCACGATGCGGCGACGAGCGTGCGGTCGCTGATCCCGAGCCAGAAGACCGACGGCACGACGAGCATCGCGCCGGTCGTCGAGCCGAGCCGCGCGCCGATGCGGGCGAGGAATTGCTCGGCGGGAAGGAGGCCGTGCGCGCCGATGAGCGGCAGCACCTGCGTCGCGAGCGAGAGGTAGGCGGCGAAGTAGACGATGCCGAGAAGGCGCAGGATCACGAAGCGAGTGAGCCAGTACGTCGGCCCCGCGCGCCCGTCCGACGCGACGCTCGCGTCGGACCCGCCGTCGTTCACGGGAGACCGCCCGCCGTCCACGCCGCCACGGCGAGCCCGCACGCGACGCCGATCGCGATGCCGACCAGGACGTCCGAGACGTAGTGCACGCCCAGCGCGACGCGGACGACGGCGACGAGCGCCGCCCACGGCGCGAGCGCGACGACCGCCCACGGCGGCCCGAGCGCCGCGCCGACGACCGTAAGCGCCGTCGCCCGCGCCGCGTGCCCTGACGGAAACGAGTGCGGATCGGTGTGGCGCGAGAGGAAGTCGCGCTCTCCCGAAGGACGCTCGCGGCGGACGAGCCATTTCAAGCTCTGGACGGTGATCGCGGTGACGACGATCGTGGCCGTGACGACGAGGATCGCCGGCCGCGCGCGCGCGTCGCCGACGAGCCAGAGCGTCGCGGTGCCGATCAGCCACCACCACCAATCCGCGGAGTGGGCGACGAACGCCGCGAGTCGACGGATGCCCGCCCGTTCCGTCGCGTGCCGCAGACGCTCGGAAACGCGCGCATCGATCGCGGCGAGCGCTGCGACGAGGCCGCCGACCGCGCGCGGCTCGGCCCGGGCCGTTTGCCGTTCGGCGCCAGGCGCACTACTTCGTCGCATCGAGATGGCGCTCCATGTGCCTGCTTCTGACACGCCGGCCCGAAGCCGTTCAACGATAGCGGCGAACGCGATGCCGGGACGCGCACTCTGTCTCCGCTGCTTGCGGCCGGAGACGGTCTGCTGGTGCGTGGAGTTGGCGCCGATAGCGAGCGCGACGCGCGTGGTGTTCCTGCAGCATCCCCGCGAGAGCCGGGTCGCGATCGGCACCTGCCGCATGGCGCACCTCGCGCTCGCCGGCTCGGAGCTGCATCGCGGCGTGAGCTTCGAGACGCATCCGCGCGTGCGCGCCCTCGCCGCCGACGCGAGCGGCGCGGTGGCCGTTCTCTACCCCGGCGACGACGCGTGCGAGCCCGAGCTGCTCGCCGGTGTCCGACCGCACACGCTGATCGTCCTCGACGGTACGTGGCATCAAGCGCGCGCGATGTGGCGCGCCAACCCGGCGTTGCACCGTTTGCCGCGGATCGGCTTCGTGCCGTCGACGCCGGGGAACTACCGGATCCGCCGCGAGCCGGCGCCGCACTGTCTCGCGACCGTCGAGGCGGTGGCCGAGGTGCTCGGCCGGCTCGAAGGTGATGCGGGGCGCTTCCAGCCGATGCTGCGTGCGTTCGATCGCATGGTCGAGCAGCATCTCTTCTAGCGGCATCGCCAACCGCGTCCGAGTCGCGTCCGAATTGCGCTGCGCGCCCGCCGCGCGGATCTCGTCGTCGTCTACGGCGAGGCGAACGCGCCGCCGATTCATACCGACGCCGCGCCGCCCGAGCTCGTGCATCTCGTCGCGTGCCGGCCGGCGAGCGGCGAGCGCTTCGTGTCCGTCATCGCGCCGCGTCGGCCGCTCGCGCCGTCGACGGCGGAGCATCTCGTGCTGAGCCCGGCGGAGCTGTACGGGGGCGAGAGCGTCGACGCGGCGTTGGCACGCTGGCACACGTTCCTCAGGCCGACCGATCTCCTTTGCGTGTGGGGGTCGTTCACGATCTGGCTCCTGCGCGACGTCGGCGACGACGAGCATGCGACGTTCGATCTGCGCGATGCGGCGACCCGTGAGCTCCGCGGCCGGCCCGGCGGTATCGAGGGCGCCGCGGCGCGGCTTGCGGACGGCGCCGTACCGGTGGCGTGGACGCGCGGGCGGGCAGGGGCGCGCATCGCGGCGCTCGCCGCGATCGCGATGACGCTCGCCGGCTGAGCGGCGCGCAGCCGATCGAGCCGCGGCGACGCGCCCGTCAGCCGGCGCGGGACGTCGCGAGCCGCAGCACCTCGAGGTAACCGCCGCTGGCGAAACATCCCTCCGGCAGGAGGCCGTGCTCGCGGAGGCGACGGTGGAGCTTCGGGAGGTTGTGGTGCGGCACCGTCATCATCAGGTGGTGCTCGTAGTGGTAGTTCACGAGGTTCGGCGCGATCAGCAGGCGCTCCCACCAGCGCGCGCGCGTCGTCCGCGTGTTGCGCAGCGGATCGAGTTGGTCGGGGACGACCGAGTGCTCGGCGATCGCGCGGATACGGGTCACGAGGCGATACGTCGTGAGCCACGAGACGACCCACAGGAGATAGAGCGCGGGGTGGCCCGCGAGCGTCAGGATCGCGAGCAGGACGGCGTTCGTGATCGCGACCGGCGCGATCTTGTGCCAGCCGACGTCCGCACGCTCGCCGCCGCTCATGCCGAAGTTGCGTTGCGAGCGCCGCCGGCCGAACCCCATGTCGCGCTTGTAGACGAGGATCGCCTGCTTGATGCCCGTCTGGCCGGAGAGGTCGCGCCACACCTTACGCCGAAAGCTCTCGGGCGTGATCGGGAACGGCGTCACGAGGCCGAGGTCGGGGTCCTCGAACGTGCCCGTCTTCGAGTGGTGCGCGAGGTGATAGTTCCGGTACGGGCCGGTGTCGGTCCAGACGGGATACGCCGCGAGCCAGTTGCCGGCCCAGTCGTTCCACGCGCGGCTCTTGAAGAGCGTGCGGTGCGCCGCCTCGTGCATGACGACGGCCATGCCGAGCTGACGCGCGGCGATGGTGAAGAGCGCAACGACGATGGTGACGACGTTCGGCCACCACGCGACCAGCGCCATGGCCGCGAAGACGCCGAGCCAATTCACCGCGATCATCCACCACGAGCGCAGCGGGTTGATCGTGAGGAACTCCTTCCGCTCCTCGACGGAGACGAGCTGCCGCCAGAGCGGGATCCCGGCGGCGGCGGTGCCAGTCGGCGATCCGGGCGCGGCGGACTCCGGGGTCGTCGTCGATGCGGCCGGCGCCGTGAGGCTCACGGCGGCGTCGAGGGCGGTGTCCGAATCGGGTCCCGCTGTGTCCGTGTCGACGGGGCGGGGCGATGCTGCGTTCATGGCAGTCCTCCGGCGGCGACGGCGAGATCGCGGTCGCCGCTCATCAGACGGGAGTCGGTCGGGGTGCGGTGATTGGGCGCGCCGTGCGTGCGCATGAACGGCCGCCAGCAGTCGCGTCCGACACGGTCGTAGCGGCGCATTCCATCGACGAGCGCGCGGCGCTCGGCGGCCGGCACGATCGGCTCCGGCAGCAAGGGATCGAGCACGAGCTCGCGAATGGCGCGGCCGCCCAGCGTGAACGTCTCGACCATCGCGCGCTCGGTGGCGAGGCGCGGGAGGCGACGCTCGCTCGCGGCGAGCGCCTCGCGCATCGCGCGATACGACGCACGCAGCCGCGCGACGTCCCAGAGACGGCGCGCCCGCGCCTCGGTCGCGTCGTCCAGCGCGCCGAGCGCGAAGACGATCGCCGCGGCGTCGAGTCCGAGCGCCTCGAGTTGCCGCCGCACCTCGGCGACGCCGCCCCGGAGGTTGTCGGGGCGGATCCAGAGGCCGGGATCGAGCGCGCGGAAGCCGAGAAAGTCGAACGCCCGCCGACGGCGCCGCGCGGCGCGGCGGTCGCTGCGCTTGAGCGCACCCGTGTGGACGCCGATCCAGCCGCCGTTCCAGGCGGTCGTGCGCTCCTCGACGCGGCTCCACGCGCGCACGTGGCTCTGCACCGCCGCGGCCTGCTCGGTCACCCGGTAGCGGCCGCGCTCGTCGCGCTCGACGATGCCGCGCGCGCCGAGGCGCGCGAGCTCCACCCGGATGCCGTTCTCTCCGACACCGAAGAGCTCGCCGGCGCGCACCAGCGCCCGCACCGGGATCGCCGCGCCTCCCATCGTCGAGAGGAGATCGAGGATGAGGCTCTTGGCCGTCGGCGTCACCGTACGGGGTATTACCGACCGTGACGATTTATGTCAAGGGCGGTAATATTCAGCCTGGAACGCTTCCTCCGACGCGTCGCGCCGGCTCCGTACCGTGGCGCAGAAGCTGTGGCCAACGGAGCAATACCGCGCCGGTGCCGCTCACCACGCGATCGCGTACGCGGGCAGCCGCCGGCTCACCTCGCCGCGTGGGTCGGCGCCGCCGTGCAGCACGCCCGTGCGTGGATCGACGCGGATGCAGAGGACGTCGCCGGCAACCCAGTCGTCCTCGAGGATGATCGCGTGGCCGCGCGCGGCGAGCGCGTCGCGGATGGACTCCGGAATGCGGCCTTCGACGCGCAATCCGCCGGGGATCGCGAACTCGACGAGGTTCAGGAACACCTGCAGCGTCCACTGATCCTGCTGATCGCCGCCTTGAGTGCCGAGAACCATCGCCGGCGCGCCGTCGCGCAGCACGAGCGTCGGCGTGAGCGTCGTCCGTGGGCGCTTTCCGGGAATGAGGGCGTTCGGGTGACGCGGATCGAGGAAGAACGTCTGCACGCGCGTTCCGAGCGGGAAGCCGAGACCGTCGATCACCGGCGACGTCGCGATCCAGGCGCCGCTCGGGGTGAACGACGCCATGTTGCGCTCGCGGTCGACGACGGCGACGTACACGGTGCCGCGGCCCCAGTCGCGCGCGGCGAAGATCTCGCCGTCGTCGAGAAGCGCGCGGCCGCGGCGCGGGTCGCCGGGACGCTGGGCGCTCGATGCGCGCTCGGGATCGATCAGCGCTCGGCGCGCCGCCGCGTAGCGCTCGTCGAGGAGCGCGGCGAGGGGAACGTCGACGAGCTCCGGATCGCCGTAGTACTGCTCGCGATCGGCGAAGGCGAGCTTCGACGCTTCGGCGATCGTATGGATGTAGTCGACGCCGTTCGGCTCGAGGCGAGTGAGGTCGAAACCGGCGAGGAGCGCGAGCTGTTGGAGGAAGACCGGCCCCTGACTCCACGGCCCACACTTGTGGACGGTGTAGCCGCGGTACTCGAGCGTGACCGGCTCCTCGACGCGCGACTGGTACTGCGTGAGATCCTCGCGCGCGAGCAAGCCTCCGTACGCGGCGGCGTGCGCCGCGATCTCACTCGCGATGTCGCCGCGGTAAAAGGCCTCGACCGCGGCTGCGAGCCCGTGGCGACGGCCGTGTCCCGCACCGTGCTCCTCGGCCGCGATCAGACGGCGGAAGGTGCGGCCGAGATCGCGGTTGCGGATGACGTCGCCGACATCGGGGAGCCGCCCGTCGGGAAGGTAGACCGCGGCGGTCGACGTCCACGCCTTGCGAAAGAGATCGGCGCCACCGGCGATCGAGAAGTCGCCGAGGAGATGCGCCGGTGCCGGTCCGCGCAGCGCCGCGTGCAGAGGAAACCCGCCCTCCGCGAGCTCGAGCGCCGGCGTCGCGACGTCGGCGAAACTGCGCGTGCCGAAGCGGTCGAGGATCGTCAGTAGCGCGTGCGGCAGGGCGCACGGTCCCGCCGGCAGCACGCCCGCCATCGGGATCAGCGTGTGGCCGTGCGCGCGGAACCACTCGATCGTTGCGGCGCGCGGCGCGACGGTGTTGCCGTTCACCGCGTACACGCGGCGCTCGGCCGCGGCATAGCAGAGCGCGGAGAGCTCGCCGCCGAAGGTGTGCATGTGCGGGTTGACGACGCCCTCGACGAGCGTCGCCGCGACCGCGGCGTCGAAGGCGTTGCCGCCGGCGTGCAGGATGCGTAGCGCGGCCTCGGCCGAGAGATAGTGCTCGGTCGCGACCATCGCGCGCGTGCCCATGAGCGTCGGCCGGCGCATCGCGCTCCCATAGCAGGGGTGGCGCGTGCACTCTACGAGGTCGTCACGGCGACGCGGGCGCGAAGGTGTCGCACGCGGCGATATGGCCCTGTTCGAAGCCGGCCCTGAACCAGTGGACGCGCTGCTGCGACGTACCGTGCGTGAAGGCGTCGGGGACGACCGTGCCGCGCGTCTGCCGCTGCAGCCGATCGTCGCCGATCGCGGTGGCGGTGCCGAGTGCTTCCTCGACGTCGCCCGCCTCGAGCCAGTCGTGCCGCGCCTGGGCACGATTCGCCCAGACGCCGGCGAAGCAATCCGCCTGCAGCTCCTGACGAACCGACAACCCCGTTGCGCCTTCCATGCGTTCGCCGCGGGCGCGTGCCTGCCCGACGCGATCGAAGATGCCGAGCAGGTTCTGCACGTGGTGTCCGACCTCGTGGGCGATGACGTACGCCTCGGCAAAATCGCCGCCGCCGCCGAGATGCGCTTGCATCTCGCCGAAGAAGCTCAAGTCGAGATACACCTGCCGATCGTTCGGACAATAGAAAGGGCCGCTCGCGGCGGTCGCACCGCCGCACGCCGATTGCACGGCGCCGGCGAAGAGGACGAGTCGCGGTCGCTCGTACTGGCGACCCGCCCGCCGGAACGTGGCGTCCCAGACGTCCTCGGTCTCGCCGAGGATCGCGCGCACGAAGTGGACGCGCTCGTCGTCGGCGCGGCCGTCCGGCGCGGCGCCCGTGTCGTCGCGCGTCTCCATCGTCGTGCCTTGGGTCTGCAGAATGAGACTCAGGATTTGCAGCGGGCTCTGGCCCATCAAGAGGCTGGCGACGACGATGACGGCGATGCCGCCGAGCCCGAGCGGCATCCCCATGCCGATGCCGGCACCGCGTTCATCCTCGACGTTGTCGCTCTCGCGCGCATCTCTCCACCGCACGCGTTGCTCCTCCCACCGTCAACACTGCATTCGCGCCGCCGCACGGGCAAGCGTGTCGCCGCGGAAGCGATTCGCTCGGCGAAGTCTACCGCAACTGCTCAGGGACGGATCGTCAAATTCGGATGGTGTCGCCGGAAGTACGCCGCCATCGTCGCCGCCGCGAGCAAGTTGCCGACGAGGATTGCGGGCCACGCGAGCGCGTGCAGAACCTTCTCGGCGAACGTCATCGCGCCGACGAGGAACCCGAACATGAAGATCACGAAGAAGAGCAAGATGCCGAAGCCGTAGTTCGGGTCGCGCTCCGCGAGCATCAAGAGATACGCCGCGATGCCGCCGAGCACGGCGAAGGCGAGCACGTGCACCCAGGTGAACATCAGCGCCGTCTCGAACGACGCCTGGATACGCTCGGGCGCGTCGAGCGCGCTCGCGTTGCCGAAGAGCGCGGTGCCGAGAACCGTCGGCGTGTAGAGCGGTCGGCCTTGGATCGCGTCGAGGATGAAGAACCAGACCGCGACCGTCGCCGCGCCGATCAGTCCCGCGACGATGCCTTCCGTCGAGATGCGCGAGAAGTCCGTCGAACGCTCGCGGTCGGTGAGAGTGGGGGTGGCCGTCTCGGTGTGGGCGGTCATGAGACGCTCCTTTCCGGGGCCACGAGGCCCCGCTGCTGGGCCACAGTCCCGCCGACTATAGCACGGGTCGCGCGTGTGTAGCGCGAGGAGGGCCGTCGATTCAGACGGACGCAGGGAGCGGACGCATCTGCGCTGCGCGGCGCGTCGAACGTCGGCGCGCTGGCACGTTTCGAACGCGCACGCTAGAAATCGCGCCGCATGGAAGTCCTGCGCTCCAACGTCGACACGCGGTCCGAGACCTACCGCACCAACCGCGAGGGCTTCCTCGAGCAGATCGCGTATCTGAACGAGCAGCTCGCGCTCGCGCGCGCCGGTGGCGGCGAGAAGTACGTCACGCGGCACCTGAAGCGCGGCAAGCTCATGGCGCGCGAGCGCATCGAGCTCCTCCTCGACCGCGACTCGCCGTTCCTCGAGATCGCACCGCTCTGCGCGTGGGGGACGGAGTTCGGCCTCGGCGGCTCGATCGTCTCTGGCATCGGCGTCGTCTCCGGCGTCGAGTGCGTCATCACCGCGAGCGAGCCGACGGTGAAGGGCGGCTCGATCAATCCCTTCAGCGCCCGCAAGAGCGGGCGCACGATGGAGATCTGCGCGCAGAACCGGATGCCGATCATCAATCTCACCGAGTCCGGCGGCGCCGACCTGCCGTTCCAGGCCGAGATCTTCGTCCCCGGCGGCCGCGGCTTCCGCGAGCTCACGCGCCGCTCCGCCGAGCGCATTCCGACCATCTGCCTCGTCTTCGGCTCCTCGACCGCCGGCGGCGCCTACGTCCCCGGCATGTCCGACTACGTCGTCATGGTGAAGGAGGGCGCCAAGGTCTTCCTCGGCGGCCCGCCGCTCGTGAAGATGGCGATCAACGAGGACTCTGACGAGGAGGCCCTCGGCGGCGCCGAGATGCACAGCCGCGTCTCCGGCGTCTCGGACTACCTCGCGATGGACGAGCGCGACGCCATCCGCATCGGCCGCGAGATCATCGCCCAGCTCAACTGGAAGAAGCTCGGCTGGTCGAAGCAAATCGCCAGCGAGGAGCCGCGCTACGACCCCGACGAGCTCCTCGGCATCACGTCGATCGACGTCCGCAAGCCGTTCGACGTGAAGGAGGTCATCGCCCGCATCGTCGACGGCTCACGCTTCCACGAGTTCAAGCCGACCTACGGTACGACGCTCGTCACCGGCTACGCCCACATCCACGGCTACCCCGTCGGGATTCTCGCCAACAACGGCGTCCTCTTCTCCGAGTCGTCGGAGAAGGGCGCGCAGTTCATCCAGCTCTGTAACCAGGTCGATACGCCGATTCTCTTCTTGCAGAACATCACCGGCTTCATGGTCGG
>VBKW01000017.1 GCA_005879405.1 Deltaproteobacteria bacterium | reverse complement strand
ATCATCTGATCGACATTGCGAAGAAAGTCGCCGTGCTCTGATCGTGTCGACCGTGGCGCGGCTGAACAGAAGGGCGTTCGCACGATGACTGTCGCCGACCTGAAGGTCAACGCAAACGACGCAATGGGTGTGCCGATCCGTGTGATGTACGGGTTCAAACCACCGGAGTACGCCGTCTATCGCACCTGCGATCGGGTCATGGTGCAATTCGCCGACGATCGCGATCGTGAGGCCGCGCAGCGCCACGCACTGGCGCCGCTGAATCCGGTGCGCGGCGAGATCAACGGCCTCGTCGACGGCTGGCGCTCATCGCGATGCAAGAGGAAGCGGGGCAAGGCGGAGTGCCACGACCGCCGGGTCGGCGACGCGCTCGTCGTCGCGCTCGAGGACGATGTCGTCAGCGCCGCAACGCTGCTCGACGCCATCAAACAGGATATCATCGACGATCGCGTTGCGACGGCCCGGTTCTGGTACCTGACCGCTGCGTTCGGCGTCGGCGTCATCCTCGGCTTGTTGATCGCGCGTATTGCCGACAAGTGGACCGCCCCTCGCATGGATCTCGCGCAGGCGGCCATCGCGGGTGCGGCGGGCGCATTCTTCTCGATCGCGCTTGCGATCCGTGGTCGGACCGTGCTGCCGGACCTGCGCTGGGTAGCGAACGCCATGGACGCGGCGCTGCGGGTGGTCATCGGATTGATGGGCGGCGCCGTGCTCATCGCGCTCGTGCGGGCGGGTGTGGTGAACATTGCATTCGGCAACACGCCGCTGGGTTCCACGAACGACTGGCTCTACGTGCTGATCGTCGGCTTCATCGCGGGGTTCTCGGAGCGCTTCGTTCCCGACCTGCTCGCCAAAGCGTCCGGCTCGACAGACGGCCCGCCGAAACCGCCCGCGAAGGCGACCGAATCGATCCAGCGGACGTCCGAGGCGCAGCCGGTGGAGAGAACGCGACCCACTGCTGCGAGTACGCCGAAGACCGTGGAAGACCCGCTCCCCGAAGAAGCCGCCGTCGAGACGTGCACGATCGGTGTCCGGCTTTCCGACGAGCGCGTGACGTCCGACGTCGAGCTGCCGCCCGCCTCGGGCGGCGTCGACAAGCAGAAGGCGGCGTAAAGGAGGTGCCGTGGCGGTCTACGCACTCACCTGGCTTCCCGAGGTCCTCGAGGACGCGGGCCTGAAGGTCGCCGAGGTCCCAGACTGGCGCGCGCGCGGCCGGGCCGACATGCCCGACCTCCGCGGTGTGATGTGCCATCACACCGCGACGGCGCGACGCTCCGAGAACATGCCTACGCTCGGTCTCCTCGTCGACGGTCGCCCGGCGGCGAACGGCACCGTTGCGCTGGCGGGACCGCTCGCTCTGACCTGCACTGCGGTCTGAAGCAGCTCGATTGACTCGATCGCGTCGCGGCCGAGTTCGACCTCGTCGTGATAGCGCCAGTGAGAGAAGCTGGCCAACGGCTCCCGCATCTGCGCGTGTGCACCGTCGCTGGTCAACTCGTTCCGCGCGGCGCCAGTGACCCGGGCGACGCCGATTCCGTGGCGCACGCGCGGCTGTTAGAAGCGACGCACGCCATGACCACGACGCATGACAAAGCCGCGCTCGTCATCGGCGCCGGCGACGGCACCGGCGGCGCGATTGCAGCGCGGTTCGCGCGCGAAGGCTTCGTCGCCTGTCCGGTCCGGCGCACCGCGGACAAGCTCGAGCCGCTCGTCCGCGCGATCGAAGCCGCCGGCGGCCGCGTGCGCGCCTACGGACGCGACGCGCGCAAGGAAGAACAGATGGTCGCCCTCGTCGACGAGATCGAGCGTGACATCGGGCCGATCGAGGTCGCCGTGTTCAATGTCGGCGCGAACGTGCCGGCGAGCATCCTCGAGGAGACCGCGCGCAAGTACTTCAAGATCTGGGAGATGGCGTGCTTCGGCGGGTTCTTGATGGGGCGCGAGGTGGCGCGGCGGATGGTGCCGCGCGGGCGCGGCACGATCATCTACACGGGCGCGACGGCCTCGGTGCGCGGGAGCGCGAACTTCGCCGCGTTCGCCGGCGCCAAGCACGCGCTGCGCGCGCTGGCGCAGAGCATGGCGCGCGAGCTCGGGCCGCGCGGGATCCACGTCGCGCACGTCGTCATCGACGGCGCGATCGACACCGAGTTCATCCGCACCGCGTTCCCCGAGACGTACGCGCGCAAGGACCACGGCGGCATTCTCGATCCGGCGCACATCGCCGAGCACTTCTGGATCCTGCACACGCAGCCGCGGGACACCTGGACGTTCGAGCTCGATCTGCGCCCGTGGACGGAGACCTGGTGACCCGATGACCACGACCGTCGAGTTCCTCTTCGACTTCGGCAGCCCGAACGCCTACCTGAGCCATCGCGTGATCCCGGCGATCGAGGCGCGCACGGGCGCACGCTTCGCGTATGTGCCGGTGCTCCTCGGCGGCCTCTTCAAGCTCACCGGGAACCAGCCGCCGACGATCGCCTTCGGCAACATCAAGAACAAGCTGCCGTACGAGATGCTGGAGACGCGTCGCTTCGTCGCGCGCCATCACCTCGAGAAGTTCGTCTTCAACTCGCACTTCCCGGTGAACACGCTGCAGCTCATGCGCGGCGCCGTCGCCGCCGAGATCGACGGCGTCCTGGCGCCGTACGTCGAGGCGATGTTCGCGGCGATGTGGGAGCAGTCGAGGAAGATGGACGATCCCGACGTCTTCCGCGCCGCCCTCGTCGAGTCGCGGCTCGACGCCGACCGCCTGCTCGCGCGCATCCAGGACGCCGCCGTCAAGGAGAAGCTCATCGCGAACACGCAGCGCGCGTTCGAGCGCGGCGCCTTCGGCATCCCCACCTTCTTCGTCGGCGACGAGATCTACTTCGGCAAGGACCGCCTGCGGGACGTCGAAGAGGAGATCGTCGCGCAGGGCAGGTGACGTGCGCGCCGCTACGCCGCCCGTCGGAGGTCACCGATGGACCGATCCCGCTTCCGTGACGATGTCGTCGCCGCCCGCCTGCGCCTGCGCGAGCGCTTCCTCGCGCGCATGCGCGCGACGCCCGGGATCGCCGACACGAAGCCGCTCGGCTCGGGGCCGCCGAATGCGCACGGCATGCCGAAGCTGCCGGTCGGCCAGACGCCGACGGCGCCCGGCAAGTGGCCGGTGCTCGACCTCGGCGGGCGGCCGGACGTCACGCGCGCGACGTGGCGGCTCACCGTCGACGGGCGCGTGACGGCGTCCGCCTCGCGACCGTGATCGCGCTCGCCGAGCCGGAGGCCGACGCGCACTACGTCGTCTGCCACGGGTACGACGGATACGACACCAACCTGCCGCTCAGCGAAGCACTGAAGGACGACGTCCTCCTCGCGCACACGGTCGACGGCGCGCCGCTGCTGCCGGAGCACGGCGGCCCTGTGCGCGTGATCACGCCGCAGCTCTACGCGTGGAAGGGCGCGAAGTGGATCAAGCGGCTCGAGCTGCTCGCCGAGGATCGTCGCGGATTCTGGGAGCAGCGCGGCTACTCCAACACCGCGCATCCGTGGCGGAACGACCGCTATTCGCGATGACGAGCGTCGTGATTGAGCAGGCACGTCGATGCGGCGGTCGATGCCCGGGCGCCGCTCGCATCAGGCGTTGAGCGAACCGACCAACTCCGCATCGATCGCACGCTCCAAATCCATCGACCGCCCCTCCTCTCGACACCGCCTGACGGTCGCCGCGTCGAGACCCTCCCGCACGCGGCGGCGGTAGTCGAGATACACCGCCCAGATCTCGGGCGAGCGGACGGAGACACGGTCGGCGACGGCGGCCAGCAGCGTGGATGCGCGCTCGAGCCGCCCCTCGATGGCGGCGATCGCTCCGGACACGATCACGCAGTCGTTCAGCGTGAGCGGGTGGCGGTAGCGGCGCGCGATCGCGACGGCGGTCCCGAGCTCGCGCCGGGCGTCGTCGGTGCGACCGTGTGCGGCCGCCGTGAGCGCCAGTAATAGATGGCGCGCGTGCTCCCCGCCGCCGCTCATGAACACGTCCATCGGCTGACCAGCCTCGCGCTCCGCGGCTGCGTGGTCGCCCAGCAGATGAAGCGCGAATGCCAGGCCCAACGTCGGGGCTCGCGGCCCCGCACTTCCTTCGTGCTGAGGCGCGAGCGCGGCGGCGCGCGCGGCGTCGCCGCGCATGAGCGCGACACCGATACGGAACGACGCCAGGGCGCGCGCGGGATACAGCGGCGCGCGCGCGCGGCGAATGTGCTGCACGCCCTCATCGATGATCTGATCCGCCGCGTCCGGGTCGCTGACCATGAGTCCGATCGCGAGGGGGATGTATGCGGCCCCCGCGAGTCCCTCGCCGGGATCGGAGGCGAGGGCGATCGCCTGCCGCGCGCGATCGATAGCGCTGGACCATTCGCCTGCGGTGATGTCGAGGAAACTCGCGACCGCGAGCATGTCAGCGCGTACCGCCGGCGCGAGGTCTTCGTACTCGAGCGCGGTCGCGCACCACGCACGCTCCTCACGCCACGCGGGATCCCATGCGGAGCGCCGCCGAAAAAGGGCCGCGGTGAGACGCGCGACACCGGTGCCATCTGCCGTCTCGTGCGCCCATGCGCGCGCTGCGCGGAGGTTGCCCGCGTCCGGCGTGGCACAGGGTGCCATCGAACCCGGCTGGAAGCTCGCGTCGGCCGCCTGGAACCACGCCGCATGTCGCGTGCGCACCGTCGCGGCTTCGGCCGCCTCGATGAGCCGATCCTCCGCGTACAGCCGGATCGTCTCCAGCAGGCGGTAGCGGTGCTCGGCGGGGTGCAGCGCGACGAGCGACTTGTCGACGAGCGCGCCGAGCGCGTCGACGACGTCGTTGCGATCGAGCCCGTCGCCGGCGCAGACGCCCTCGGCGGCGGCGAGCGAGAAGCCGTCGACGAAAACCGCGCACCGCCGGAGCAGCCTCCGTTCGCGCTCGGCGAGGAGCTGGTAGCTCCAGTCGAGCGCCGCGGCGAGCGTCTGCTGGCGTTGGCGCGCGCCGCGCGGGCCGCCGGTGAGGAGTCGGAATCGATCGTCGAGCCGGCGCGCGATCTCGGTCGGCGAGAGATGGCGGACGCGCGCCGCGGCGAGCTCGATTGCGAGCGGAATGCCGTCGAGGCGGCGGCAGATCTCGACGACGACGGGTGCGACGGCCGGCGTGAGCACGAAACGCGCGTCGACGGCGGTGGCGCGCTCGACGAACAGCCGCACCGCTTCGGCGCGGGTCGGGTCATCATCCTCGCCGGGAACCGCCAAGGACGGAACGCGGAAGACCTGCTCGCCCTCGACGCCGAGCGGCTCGCGACTCGTCGCGACGACGGCGACCGCGCCGGGACGGTCGAGCAGCGTGGAGGCGATGTCGGCGCAGGCGTCGAGGACGTGCTCGCAGTTGTCGAGGAGGACGAGGCTCTTCGTGTCGCTGAGGCGCCCGAGCACGACGTCGCGCGGGGAAAGCCCACCTCCGCCCGGAGCGCCACCGCCGAGCGACGCCGCGACGGCGCTCCACACGAGCTCGGCATCGGTGATCGCCGCCAGGTCGACGAAGAACGCGCCGTCCGGAAACCGCTCGATCTCCTGCGACGCGAGGGCGAGCGCGAGGCGAGTCTTCCCGCACCCGCCGACGCCGGTCACCGTCAGCAGGCGCTTCTCGGAGAGCAGACCGCGTAGGCGCTCGAGCTCCGCCTCGCGCCCGACGAAGCTCGATCGTAGGACCGGGAGGCTGTGCCGGAAGCGCTCGAGCGTGCGGAGCGGGGGGAACGTGCGCTCGAGCCCCGCGGCGACGATCTGATGCAGACGCACCGGATCGCCGAGATCGCGCAGGCGATGCAGGCCGAGGTCGATCGTTTCGGTGCCGGTCGCGAGCGTGACGGTCGTCTCCGTCGCGACGATTTGCCCGCCGGCCGCGGCCGCGAGCACGCGAGCGGCGCGATTCAGGGTCTGTCCGAAGTAGTCGCCGTCCCGGGATTGCGCGGCTCCCGAGTCGAGCGCGATACGCACCTGCGGCCGTGGCGCGGGCTCCCACGATGCGGCGGCGAGCGCGCGCTGGAACGCAATGGCAGCATCGACGGCAGCCCTCGCGTCGGCGAACGCCGCGCAGACGCCGTCACCGGTGTGCTTGAAGAGATGTCCGTCCCCCGGGGTACCGATCGCGTCGCGGGCGAGCGCATCGTGGCGCGCCAGGACGGTCGGCATGGCGTCGGGATGCTCTTGCCAGAGGCGCGTGCTGCCCTCGATGTCGGTGAAGAGGAAGGTCAAGGTGCCGGCCGGGAGGGGAGTCACGGCGTCGAGTCTTCCACATCGTCCGCTCGCACGTCGACCGGCTCGACGGAGAGCTTAACTGCGATTCACCGGCGGTACACTTCGCGTCGGTGTCCGATCTTGAGCACGACGACGCTGCGCTCCGTGTCGTCGGCCGTGGAGAGGACGCGGTAGTCGCCCTGGCGGACACGGTACGCAGGCAGGTCACCGGCGAGCTTCTCGCAATCCATCGGGCGCGGGTTGCGCGCGAGAG
>VBKW01000016.1:5021-7290 GCA_005879405.1 Deltaproteobacteria bacterium | reverse complement strand
GGGTGAGGAACCAATCACGCCGCCGGGCTGACGCCGCTGCGTCGCCAGCGCGGTCACGCCCCGGATGCGTCCGTTTGAGTCTGCCCTCGAGAACCCGTATCCGCAGCGCACGACCGTCTGCAGAAGGAGGGATCCATGAAAGGAATCACCGCCCTGCTGCTCTTCGCCGCGTGGACGCTCGCGCTCATGCTGACGTACGTCTTCTACCGCACCGCACTCGTCATGAGCGGCCAGAAGCGCGCCGACTCGTGGACGCGCGGCCGCCCGACCGAGGACCCCGGGTTCGTCGTCCGCGCGCAGCACGCCCACATGAACTGCGTCGAGAACCTACCGATCTTCGCAGCGATCGTCCTCTCGGCTTACGCGCTCGGCAAGCCGGCCGCCGCCGACGGCCTCGCGTCCTACGTGCTCGGCGCCCGCGTCGCACAGAGCACGGTCCATCTGATCGGCGTCAACCACCAGCTCGTCTTCGTGCGCGGCACGCTGTTCACGATCCAGGTCGCACTCTTCCTGTACATGATCTGGGAGCTGCTGCCGTAGCCGGCGGCCGTCCGCGAGCGACGCGTCACGCGGACGCGACGAACCGTGGCCGCTCCGTCGCGTCGGCGCGTTCCGCCGCCGGCAGGCGCACCATGATCGTCGTGCCCTGACCGGGTGTGCTCTCGATCGTCAGCGAGCCCTCGAAGAGCCGCACGAGCCTCGCGACGATGGCGAGCCCGAGGCCCCAGCCTTGCCCCTCGTCGCCGCACACGAACGGCTGGAGGATGCGCGCCCGCATCTCGGGGTCCATGCCGCGCCCGGTGTCGCTCACCGCGATGATGACGCTGTCGTCACAGTACGCCGCCGTCACGTGAATGTTGCCCGCGTCCGTGAACTTGGCGGCGTTCACGAGAAGATTCGTGAGGATCTGCCGCAGGCGCTCCGGATCGGCGAGCACGACGACGTCCGGCGCTATGTCGACGGCGAAGGTCACCGGCCGGCCGCGCAGCAGGGTCGTCATCGTGTCGCGCATCGACTCGGCGAGGTCGCGAACGGCAACGGGCGTCACGCGGTACGAGAGCTTCCCTTGTTCGATGCGCGCGAGATCGAGGAGATCCTGCACCAGCGTCAGCTGGTCCTGGGCGGCGCGGCGCACGCGGCGGAGCGCGTCCTCTTGCTCGGGAGTGATCGCGCCGAAGACGCCTTCCTCGTGCAGCTGCGTGTACCCGAGGATGACGTTGAGCGGCGTGCGCAGATCGTGCGACACGTTGGCGAGGAACTGGCTCTTGGCGTTGTTCGCACTCTCCGCCTGCTCCTTCGCTTCCGCGAGGGCGTGCTCGGCGCGCTTCTCCTCGGTGACGTCGCGCAGGAGGCACACGGTCGCAATCGCGTCGCCGCGCGCATCACGCCGCGTCGACGCCGAGAGGCTGTACGTCGCGAGGCGGCCGTCGAGGTTCGGCATCGTGAGCTCGTGATTACGCAGCGTCTGCCCCGCGGCGACCGCCGCGAGCGCCGCGGTGAAGGCATTCCCCGCGACCGACGTCAGTGGCCGGCCCGTCGGCTCGATGTCGGTTGCGCCGAGGAGCGCGCGCGCCGCCGGATTGACGAGACGAATGACGCCCTCATGATCGATCACGAGGAGCGCGTCGGTCATCGTGTCGACGACGGCGTTCGCGGTCGACGCCGCAGTGATGTCGACGAGCCGGTAGCGGCGAATCGTCCATGCGGAAATGGAGAAGAAGATGAAGAGCGTCACGTACCCGCAGGGGTACACGGCGTAGCCGTACTTCGCGATGAAATCGACGGAGCCGAGATAGGCGATCGCGAGCCCGACCGAGAGGCCGCGGATGCGTGCCGCATGCGACGTCCCGGGAGCAGCCTTGCGGTACTCGCGGAGGAACAGCCCGAGGTTGGCGATCATCGACGCGAAGAAGTAACCGAGAAACGGCGTTCCCAGCCAGCCGTACTGCGGGTAATACCCCCACCAGAAGCGATGCACGGAGCCGAAGAGCGCGTCGGTGAACAACGTCGCCGCCAAGAACACCGCCCCGACGATCCACATGCCCCACACGACATAGCGGTAGCGGACGTACAGGCCGAGCGAGACGACGACGAAATACCAGACGCTCGCCGGGATCAGCGTGACGCCGATGTACGCCACGCGCGCCCACCACAGCGCCACGTCTGCGACGGTCGACGCGTAGACGGCGGCGTACGCGAAGAGCCAAATGCTCTGGATCGTCGCCATGAGAAAGCACGCGACGGCGACGCGCGAGCCGCGCTCGCGCAC
>VBKW01000016.1:0-4848 GCA_005879405.1 Deltaproteobacteria bacterium | reverse complement strand
ACGCGACGGCGACGCGTGAGCCGCGCTCGCGGAGAAGCGTGCCGACACCGAGCGCGAGCATCGCAGCGCCTCAAACGAGCGGCGGGATCGCATAGAAGCTCGCAGCGTAGGTGTGCGCTGGCATCGTCAGCTCTCTGCCGCGACCAAAGCAACGCACGTACCATCGCGCGTCCGTGAATCCACACGCGGAGCGGCGACGACACCGCCGCCGTTGTGTCGCTCGCGCACGCGCCATGCCGCTCGCGCCGCTGCATGCGCCAGCATGCTCGCTCGTCACCACGATGAACCCGACGATCTCCCGCCTCGCCCTGGTGGCACGACCCATGCTTTGGGGTTGCGGATCTCTCATGCCGGAGCGACGAACACAGCCGATCGGTGGCGGAATCCCCGGCGCGCAGCGCGCGATTCACGAGTCGCATGCGAGCGCGCACGGCGCGGCGCAACCGGCGCAACCGGCGCCGCACCCGGCGCCGCGAGCGGCCTCCGCGCCTGGTGGCGCCTCATCAACACACCACTCCACGTCGACGGTCGCGCGATGCGCACGGGGTGCAGCATCTTCCTCGCCGTCTACGGCGCGATCGCGATCGTGCGCTACCAGGAATCGCACGGCTTCTTCTGGCTCCGCTTCGTCGTCTGTCTCTATGCCGCGTTCGGGATCTGGCTCGCGCGGCGCGTGACGTGGCGATCCGTCCGCGGCTACACGCTCGTCCTCTCGCTCCTCTTGCCGCTCGTCTCCGCCTACATCGACGGCGCCCTCGGCAACCACATGCACGAGGTGACGCTCACCGGCCTTGCGACGTTCAGCGGCATGGTGTTCCTGCAATGCGGCCTCGACCTTGCGATCGCGATCGTCGGATTGGTCGCCGGCAACGCGTTCGTGCTGGGTATGGTGCCGAGCCCCGCCGTTCCGCTCTCGACGTTCATCATGGTGCTCGGCGGCGCGATCGCGACCGGCGGCACCGCCGCGCTGCAGGGGCTCATCTACGGCGCTCGCTGGATGGAGAGCCTGGCGCGCGCCGACGCGGCCGTCGCCGAGAGCGCCGCGTGGCGCCACCGCTACGAGGCCGCGATCCTCGCCAGCGGCCAGCTGCTCTACGACTGGGACCCGCACCGCGACGAGGTGCAATACGCCGGGGCCTTCGAGCGCATGCTCGGCTACACCGACGCCGAGCTCCCGAAGACCCTTCGCGGCTGGGTGCAGTTCGTCCACCCCGACGACTGGGGGCCGTTCGAGCGCGAGGTTGAGCGCGTCGTCGCGGCGAAGACCTCGTTCCACATGCGCCACCGCGCGCGGCGCAAGGACGGCAGCTACGTCTTCGCCGAGACGAACGGCTACTTCGTGCTCGACGACGCCGGCAACGTCGTCCGCATGATCGGCTTTCTCGCCGACATCACCGAACGCACGCGCGTCGAGACGGAGCGCGCCGAAGAGACGGCGACCTCGTCGGCGCTCGCGCTCGTCGGCCGCGAGCTCATCTCGTCGCTCGAGACCCCCGTGGTGCTCGATCGTCTCTGCCGTCTCACCACCGAGGTGCTCGACTGCGACTTCAGCAGCACGTGGCTCTGGAAGCCCGAGGAGCACGTCTACTCCGGCATCGCGCAGCACGGGATGATCGACGAGGAATGGGACGCGCTCCGCCTCCTGCACATGCCGTCCGATCCGTCGTCCCCGGGGATGACCCGGCTGCTGTACGACGATCTCACCCAAGTCGACCGCGACAGCTCCACGACGTATCCGATGCTCGCGAGCGTCATCGATCACTACGGCATCAGCGTCCTCCTCTGCGTCGCGCTCCGGCGCGGCAGCGAGATCGTCGGCATTCACACGGCCGGATACCGAACGCGGCGTGACCGCTTCACCGCGACGCAGGAGCGTGTCGCGCGCGGCATCGCGCAGCTCGCGTCGATGGCGCTCACCAACGCGCGGCTCGTCGAGGAGCTCGAGCAAGCCGGCAGGCTCAAATCGGAGTTCGTGTCGACGATGTCGCACGAGCTGCGGACGCCGCTCAACGTGATCCTCGGCTACACCGACATCCTCGGCGACGATCTCGCACGCGACGAGGATCGCGCCGTCCTCGGCCGCATCCGCCATTCGAGCGTCGAGCTCCTCGAGATGATCGAGGCGACGTTGAACGTGAACCGTCTCGCCGCCGGCAAGGACCTGCCGCAGATCGAGCTCACGTCGCTGGCGTCGCTGTGGGACGATCTCAAGACGGAGTTCGCGGCGTTGCCGTGCGCGACCGAGGCCGATCTGCGCTGGGAGCCGGTCGGCGACACGATCCTCCACACCGATCGGCGGAAGCTGAAGATGATCCTGAAGAATCTCGTCGGCAACGCCCTCAAGTTCACTGCCAGCGGCGAGATCGTCGTCCGCTGCGAGCTGCGCCCCGACGCGGCGGTCCTCACCGTGCGCGACACTGGCGTCGGCATTCCGCCCGAGCACCTCCCGCACATCTTCGAGATGTTCCGACAGGTCGACAGCTCCGACAAGCGCTCGTACGGCGGCGCCGGTCTCGGCCTCTACATCGTGCGCGAGTTCGTCGAGCAGCTCGGCGGTACGATCGAGGTCGACAGCACGCCCGGGCGCGGATCGACGTTCACGATCCGCCTGCCCGGCGCGCCCGTCCCGACGACGCACATCGCGGCGTAACACCGTTGACTCGGGCAGTTGACTCGGGTGGGCGTGCGACGCACATCGGCGACGTGGATCAGGGCGGCGAAACCGTCTGGTACTTCGCGTACGGCAGCAACCTCCACGACGCGATCTTTCGCGAGCGCCGCGGCATGCGCGCACGAGCCGTCCGCCGCGGTTGGCTCGATGGCTTCCGGTTGTGCTTCAACCTCCCGGTCGGTCCCGGCGAACGCGGCGTCGCGAACATCGAAGCGACGGTCGGCGAGTCGATATGCGGCGCCCTCTATCTGCTCACGCCGTCCGACTGCGATCGCCTCGACCGCACCGAGGGCGTCCACGTCGGCGCGTACTATCGCTTCCCCGTCGACGTTCGTCTCGACGACGCCAGCACTTGTGCCGCGTTCACGTACCGCTCCCGGTTCGCGAGCGCCGGGCGGAAGCCGTCACCGCGGTACCTCGGGCTTCTCGTCGAAGGCGCGCGCCAGCGCGGACTTCCCGACGAGTACGTGCGCTGGCTCGAGACCCTCGAGCTCGCGCACGACGAGCGCGTCGGCGCCTGACTTCACGCTCCGCGCCGCGCTCGAATCACGCGCCGCGCTGCCGCCACTCCTCGGGCGTATAGGCCGCGATCGCGAGCGCGTGCACCTCGTTCGGGATGAGATCGCCGACGGCCGCGTACACCAGCCGATGCCGCGCGACCGGGTCGCGATCGCGAAACCGTGCGCTCACGATCGTGACCTCGTAGTGTCGGCCACCGCCTGCCGCGCCGGCGTGGCCGACGTGCCGCGCGCTCTCGTCGCGCACCTCGACGTGCTCCGCGGCGAGCCCGTCGCGCACGCGATCGCGCAGGCGCGTCGCCGCGCTCGTGCCGTCGCCGCTCACCGCCGACTTCCCGTCGTCGGTCATCGCGAGCTCGGACCGTGACGCGTGACGTCGGCCCAGACGCGCCACCCGCCGTCGGCGCGCCCGTACTCGACGTGGCGCACCTCGACGGAGCTGCCAACGCCGAGCACGGCGACGATCGACGCCGTGCCGTGCGTCGGCGCGCCGGTGTCTTTCCGAAGGTACACCTGGTCGCGGATCTTCACGATGGCGCCCGGTTGGACGTTCGACGGACGCGCGTCGACTGTCGGCGACGAGGTCCAGCGCTCTTTGTCGTCGGTTGCCGTTCCGAGGTAGATCCAGCCGTGGACGGCGACGCTCGCCGGCGACACCTTCTCGATGAGGCGCTGTTGCGTCAGCAGACTCGTCTTCAGCGCGTGGTCGGCGAGACGGGCTTTCTCGCGTGAATCGCGCATCTCGTCCGCGAGCTGCTTGATCGAGCTCTTGAGCTCGGGGTCGGCCGCGGTCGCCTCGAGGGCGCGGAGTCGCGCCGCGTAGTCGTCGAGCTTCGCCTCGACGTCCGCGATCTGCTGCCCGGCGTTCTTCGCCGCCGTCGACGACTGCTTCACGGCCGCTTTCCACTGCAACCCGGCGATCGACCCCTGCGTTAACCCCGCCGCGGTGAGGCGCCGGTTGATCGCCGCCGGCGCGATCAACAAGAGGAGCAAGAGCGCAACGAGCAGCGCGTCGCGCACGGCCGTCAGGGCGTCCCGCGACGCCGCGATCCCGCGCTCGAGGGGGTGCTTCCCTTCCGCCATGCGGACGTCGTATCACCCGGACTGGCGCCGCGGCGAGCCGCCGCCCACGCCCGCACGCCGACACCATCCGTCGCACACCACACGACAAGGCCCGATCCGTAGCACACGACACGACAAGCCGAATGGCGCGGCCGGTGACATGATTAGAATTTTTTCGTGACGATCTGCGGCTTGCGAAATGGTAGCCTTGCGCACGTGACGAGACACCCGATGACCGTCTATCGTCTTGTACTCGCGGTGACGATGGCGGCTCTCCTTTCCGGTACCGGCCGCGCCGCGACGACCGACGGCGCCGTGCCGCGCATGATCGGCAGCGGTCAGCACGTCGCGTCCCAGTCGACGGACGCGCACCGCACAGCGCCGGCGCTGGTCCAACCCGAAACCGCAAGCGGTGTGGCGGCCCCGATCGCCGGCGGCGGCCGGAGTGGCGCCCTCGTCATCCACGCAACGTTCGACAGCTCGATCACCGGCGACCCGAACTCGGCGGCGATTCAGACGATGATCAACAACGCCGTCGCGATCTACGAATCGCTCTTCAACGATGCGATCACGGTGAACATTCTCTTCCGCTATGCG
>VBKW01000166.1 GCA_005879405.1 Deltaproteobacteria bacterium | reverse complement strand
GTGCTCGCGGCGCCTTCGCGATCGCGCGCCGAATCGTGAGCAACCGCGAGGAACTCGCGGACGAGCGCCTCGACGCGCTCGAGCTCGGTCACGACCACGTGCGAGAAGTCCTGACGGAACTCGGGGTCGTCCCAGCGCGTCGGCAGCAATTGTGCAAAGACCCGCAGCGCGACGAGTGGGTTGCGGATCTCGTGCGCGAAGACGGCGGTCAGGCGACCGAGCGACGCCAGCTCGTTCGCGCGCTGCATGAGCGCCACGGACCGTGCGAGCGCCTCCCGCAAGCGCGCGTTGTCCGCGAGCAATGGCTCAGCGTTCGCCTTCACGACGACCCCGACGCAGCAAAGGCCGCGCCAGCACACGCTAAGGAGAACGGCGGGGCGGACGTGCCGCGCCGGGGCGCTCGTGGCACATCGAGAGGCGCGCGCGTGTCACCGCCGGCACGCGAACGAGCGTCCACGGCACACGCGATGACGTGCGACCACGCAGATCCTCGTCGGCTGACGTCCGGCGGGAGGGCGTCGTCTGCACCGACGTGCGCAAGAGGGTAAGTTTGCGCACCACGGGTGCAGACGACGCCCTCCCGCCGGACGTCAGCCGACGGCGGTCGCCGAGCGCACGGTCTTCTCGAGACCGGCAGCGCGGCGCAGGTCGTCGGCGCGGTCGGTGCGCTCCCAGGGGAAGAGGCCGTTCGCCGCCGGGCGTCCGAAGTGGCCGTACGCGGCGGTCGCGCGGTAGATCGGCCGCTTCAGATCGAGGGTCTTGATGAGCGCCGCTGGACGGAAATCGAAGAGCTCGCGCAATAGGCTCGCGATCTTCGCCTCCGGCAGGACGCCGGTCTCGAACGTGTCGACCAGGACCGAGAGCGGCTCCGCCATGCCGATCGCGTACGCGAGCTGCACCTCGCAGCGCGCCGCGAGCCCGGCGGCGACGAGGTTCTTCGCGACGTAGCGCGCCATGTATGCCGCGCTGCGATCGACCTTCGACGGGTCCTTGCCGGAGAAGGCGCCGCCACCGTGGCGGCCGTAGCCACCGTACGAGTCGACGATGATCTTGCGACCGGTGAGGCCGCAGTCGCCCATCGGCCCGCCGACGACGAAGCGGCCGGTCGGGTTGACGTGGTAGCGTGTCTTCGCGTCGAGGTACTGCGCCGGCAGCGTCTTCTTGATGACCTCGTCGGTGATCGCTTTCGCGAGCGCCTCGTGGGTGACGTCGGGCGCGTGCTGCGAAGAGACGACGACGGAATCGATGCGGACCGGCCGGCCGTCGCGATACTGGACCGTCACCTGCGACTTGGAATCCGGACGGAGAAACGGCATGCCGCCCGCCTTGCGGATCTCCGCCAGACGCTCGACCAAGCGATGCGCCATCGCGATCGGGAACGGCATGAGCTCGTCGGTCTCGTCGCAGGCGTAGCCGAACATCAGGCCTTGGTCGCCCGCGCCTTGCTCCTTGTGCAGGCCCTCGCCTGCGGTGACGCCCTGGGAGATGTCCGGCGACTGCCGGTCGACCGCGATCAGCACCGCGCACGTGTCGGCGTCGAAGCCCATGTCGGACGAGGTGTAGCCGATCTCGCGCACTGTGCGCCGGGCGATGTCGGCGTACGGCACGTTCACAGTCGACGTGATCTCGCCCGCGACGACGACCATGCCGGTCTTGACGAGCGTCTCGCAGGCGACGCGACAGTTCGGATCCTCGGCGATGAGCGCGTCGAGGATGGCGTCCGAGATCTGGTCGCACATCTTGTCGGGATGACCTTCGGACACGGACTCGGAGGTGAACAGGAAATCTTTGAGCGGCATGCGATTCCTCCCAGGCGGGATGTGAGCCCAACCTTATATCGACAGCCTTTGTAGAGCGTCAAGGCGAAACCGGTAAGAGGTGAAACCGGTAACAGGCAATGGCGGTATCCGGCCATCGCCCCGGTAACACGTTCGCAGCGCGCCGCGGTCGCCAACGCCCCGGCTATAGGGAATCAAAACCCCTCGTGGAATTTGTCGGCGATCAGCGCGCCGAGGGCGTCGACCGCCTCTTCGGCGTCGGGGCCGGTCGCGTGCAAGACGAGCGTCGTACCTTCGGCGGCGGCGAGCATCATCAGGCCGAGGATGCTCTTACCGGAGACGGACTCATCGCCGTTCGACACCGTGACGTCGGCGGTGAAGCGGGCGGCGGTCTCGACGAAGCGGGCCGCGGCGCGCGCGTGGAGTCCCAGCCGATTGATGATCTCGGTCTCGGCGCGAATCGAACCGTCGGCGAGCCGCTCCTTGCGCATCATCCGTCGCGCTTCGGCGCGCGACCGGGCGACGCCGGGGCGCCCGGACCAGCCTGCAGGATGTGGTCGCGTCCGTACGCGACGGTGAAGCGCGCGAGCGTCTCGAGATCCATCGAGTTGCGCGCGGAGACCGCCTTCAGAATGACGGGGAGGTTGACGCCGGTCACGACCTCGAGGTGCATCTCGCGCGCGAGCGCGACGCTGACGTTCGTCGCCGAGTCGCCGAACATGTCGGTCAGAATGAGCGCCCCCTGGCCGTCGTCGACGGACGCGGCGGCGGCGCCGATCCGCTCCTTCAAGCTCTCGAGCGTGTCGTCCGCGGCGGCACCGACGGCGACCATGTTGGGCACGGAGTGCCCGAGCACGCCTTCGATGCTGCGGAGCACCGCGGGCGCGAGCGAGCCGTGGCCGACGAGGACGATGCCGATCATGGGCGTTCGACGTCGCGGTGCTGCGCCGCCACCGGATAGCCGCGTCCCGCGAGGCGGCGCTCCAGCTCCCCGACGATGGCGACCGAGCGATGCCGGCCGCCGGTGCACCCGATACCGATCGTGAGATAGCGTTTCCCTTCGCGCTCGTACAAGGGCAACGCGAAGTCGAGGAACGTCATCGCGTGCTCGAGAAAGCGCCGCGTCTCGCCGCGGTCGAGCACGTAGCGCGCGACCGCGGTATCGGTGCCGTCGAGCGGCCGCAGCTCGTCGACGAAGAACGGGTTCGGCAAGAAGCGCACGTCGAGCACCATGTCGGTATCGGACGGCAAGCCATACTTGTACCCGAAGGAGACGAGAAACACCCGCATCGCCTCCTCGCTGCCGGCGACGACACCGAGCAGACTACGCAGCTCGTCGCGGAGCTGGTGCACCGTGTACGCCGACGTGTCGATGATACGGTCCGCCATGCCCTTCAGATCGGCGAGCTTCTCGCGCTCGCGACGGATCCCGGCGGCGACGTTGGTGCCTTCGGCGAGCGGATGCGGGCGCCGTGTCTCGCTGAACCGCCGCACCAAGACGTCGTCGGCGGCATCGAGGTACAGGATCTCGACGCGGTGGCCGGCGCGGCGGATGTCGTCGAGCACGGCCGGATAATCGGCGAGAAACCCGCGCTCGCGAAGATCGACGCCGAGCGCGACGCGGCTGATCTGCTCCTCGGAGTTTTGGCAGAGCTCGATGAACTTCGGCGTCAGCACGACGGGCAGATTGTCGATGCAGTAGAAGCCGAGATCCTCGAGGACGCGGATCGCCGTGCTCTTCCCCGACCCGGAGAGGCCGGTCACGATCACCACCTGGAGCGCGGTATCCCTCACCGGGTCCTCTCATCGCTGCGGCGGCGGGTGCGAGTGACGCCGGGCCCGGGGCCGGTCGCGACCGCCGCCGGCTTCCGATCGCTCACCATGAGGATACCGCGCCGGCGGGCGATCTCGTCGTCGAGCTTGGCGGCGAACTCACGCGCGGTGTGATGCCCGAGTCCTTTCAGCACGTGGTTGCGCGCCGCGACCTCGATGATCGTCGCGACGCTGCGCCCGGGCCGGATGGGAATGCGCACCATCGGCAAGCTGACGTCGAGGATCACGTGCGTCTCGTCCTCGAGCCCGAGGCGGTCGGCGACGTCGTCCGCCGACCATTCGATCATCTCGCCGACGAGCTGCACCTCTTTCTCGCGCAGCGTCGCGAGGATGCCGAAGAGGTCTTGGACGTTGATGATCCCGAGACCGCGGATCTCCATGTGGTGGCGGATGAGCTCCGCGCCGCAACCGACGATGCGGCCGGCGGCCGTCCGCCGCACCTCGACGACGTCGTCCGCGACCAAGCGGTGACCGCGCGAGACGAGGTCGAGGGCCGCCTCGCTCTTCCCGATCCCGCTCTTGCCGAAGAGCAGCACGCCGACGCCGTGCACCTCGACGAGCACGCCGTGCAGCAAGCCGTGCGGCGCCAGACGCTCCTCGAGCCACGTCGTGAGATTGCGGATCAGCTCCGAGGTGCTGAGCGGCGTCGCGAGGAGCGGCACGCCGCGTGCCGCGGTGACCTCGACGAGCGGCGACGGCGGCTCCGCGCCGTTGGTGATGACCAGGCACGCAATCCGCTGCTGGCACACGCGCTCGACGGCATGGCGCGCCTCGGCCGGCTGGAGCGTCCGCAGATAGCCGAGCTCCGTGTTGCCGACGACCTGGATGCGGTCGGGATGGATCTGCGGCAGGTAGCCGGCGAAGGCGAGCCCCGGCTTTTGGATCCGCGGCACGCTCGACGCGTTCTCGAGCGCCGACTCGCCGGCGAGGAGCCGCAGGTTCCACGCCGCGCCGCGCGCCTCGATCAGCTGCCTGATCGTGACCACGGCCGTCAGCTTAGCATGGCGGGGGCGGTCAGTACTTCTCGTCCTCTTCGCGGATCGTCGCGAAGAGGACGTCGCGCGTCGTGCCCGCGAACAGGCGCTCCCGGAACGCGCGATCCTTCAACAGGCGCGAGATCCGCGCCAGCGCCTTCAGATGGATGCCCGCGGAATCCTCCGGGGCGACGAGCAGGAAGAAGAGACGAGTCGGACTGCCGTCGAGCGAGTCGAAGTCGATGCCGTGCGAGCTGCGGCCAAAGGCGGCGATGACGGTGCCGATGCCCGGCAGCTTCGCGTGTGGAATCGCGATCCCTTCGCCGATCGCGGTCGAGCCGAGCTCTTCGCGTTCCTGCAGCACCTCGACGAGACGCGCGCGGTCGATGTTCGGATGCAGCGTGCCGAGCACTGCCGCGAGCTCCTGCAGCGCTTCGGGCTTCGAGGTCGCGCGCATCTCCGGAACGATCGCGGCCGGATCGAGGATGTCGAGAACCTTCATCGCGATCGTGAGCGTATAGCTGACGGCTCAGGGCGGAGCAATTTTGGCGGTCGTTGCCGCCGCAAGACGACGAGCACGCGCCAATCCCAGCGCGCCGACGGTTGAAGGGAACTCGTGTCCCGAGTCGGAAGTCCGTCACCAAATTCGGGCGCGTCTCGACGGCGCTGGCTGCGTTGCTCCTCCTCGGAATAGCGCCAACTATTCCTCGTCGTCGCGCCTTGCCAGCGCCGACGATCCCCACCAGACTTAGGCAACGGACTTCAGGCTCGGGACACTAGGATGCCTCCGGCGCAATCAGACCGTAGTTGCCGTCTTTCCGCCGATAGACGACGGAGAGCGCGTTGGTCGCCGCGTTACGGAACACGAGGAACTCGTTGCTCATCAGGTCCATCTGCATCACCGCTTCCTCGACCGACATCGGGCGCACCGGCAGGCGCTTCGTCTTGATGACGTCGGGGCCGTTGCGGCGATCGAAGCTGTCGGCGCGGATGACGTCGACGCGCAGACCCGGCCCGCTCGCCTCGGTCGCCGGCGGCGCCGGCACCTCGGCCGCCGCGCCGCGAGGCGAGCGCGCGCCGCCCTTGTGCTTTTTCAACTTGCTGGTGTGCTTGCGCGCCTGCTGCTCGAGCTTCTCGGCCGCGAGGTCGATCGCGGAGTAGAGGTCGCCGGTCTCTTCCTTCGCGCTCAGCGTCGTGCGGTCGGCGTTCAGCACGATCTCCGCGCCGTGCCGCCGCTTGTTCACCGACAGAATGACGTGTGCGTCGATGGGTCGATGCACGTACTTCGCGATGCGCTCCACTCGTCGCTCCGCGTGGACACGCAGCGCGTCCGTCGCCTCGATGTGCCGAAACGTCACGCTCACCTGCATCGACACCCTCCTTCCACCATTCGGGCCGATCTTAGCCGGGGAGCGCGAGAAGTTCACGCGCGCCGAGAAGCGCACGGAAGCGCCGGCGTCCACCAGGTCCTTGAGCACGGTCGCCGACGTCCTCTAAAGGGACAGCGTGGGCGAAACCCGAGTCGATCTCCTGCCCCTCCTCGAGGATCTGCGCGACGGGTACCCCGGCGCGCTCGAGGAGACGATCTTGACCGAGATCGTCGCCAACGCCCTCGATTCGTCGTCGAATCGTGGCTCGAGCATCTCCGCCAGCACGAGCAGGTGACCGCCGGCGACCGCGTGATGCTCGAGGCGGCGTTCCGGTTCCATCGCGGAGACGACGGACCGCACGTGCGCCACCACAATGCGGCGCGCCGGCAAGGGCGCCTTCGTACCGCCGTCCCCGACGGCAACGGTGCATGACAGATCCCTGTCGCGGAACTGCTTGCGGTTTGTGCGGGATGTCTCGACAACGTAACGCAGGATGAAATCGCGGTTCCCTTACTTGGACGGCCTTCGAGGTCTTGCCGCGCTCCTCGTGGTGCTGCACCACGGCACGATCTCCCACGACTGGGCGCTCCACAGTGGGCTCGTTTCGGACAGCAAGTTTTCGTGGGACGTCGCGGTTTCGGGAATGCCGTTCTTTCTGCTGAACGGAGGTGACTTCGCGGTCTGTCTCTTCCTGGTGCTGAGCGGCTTCGTGCTCGCGCACTCCTTTCTGCACAGCTCTCTCGGCATCTTCGCGTCGGCGATCAAGCGCTACACGAGGCTGACGATGCCGATCGTGGTCACGAGCCTCATCTCCCTCGCCGTCGGCATCCTCACTCCGAGTTTCGCCCTACCCGGCGCGATCGGCAGCGGACGCTCGTGGCTGGACCTCGTGGGGGCGCTGCGCTTCTGCTTGGTGGAGGCGCTCTACAATGCCACCGTTACGGGGCTGCACGGCGCCACCTACAACGGCGTCCTCTGGACGATCCCGATCGAGTTCCACGGATCGCTCCTTCTGCTGCTCGTGTTCGCCGCCACGCGACGGATCGCGCGCACGTCGTCGACGTGGACGACATTGGCCGGCGTCGCGTGCTTCGTGCTCTTCCTGCTCACGTGGCATTCACGGCTCGGGCTCTTCGGCGCCGGCGCGACCTTGTACGCGCTCTCCGCGACCGATCGTTTGCGGCCACTCGATGGTCGTGGGGTCTGGGTCGCGGCGTTGGTCGTGTTCGCGCTCTTCCTCGGAACGATGCCGGAAAGTCCCGAGCGCATCTCCATCTACAACCAACTGATCCGACTCGTCGGTGAGGCTCCCGAGGTCGCGGCGGGCGCAACCGTGCGGCACCCGCTACCCACGCTCCTCGGGGTGCACGATCCGACACCGTATCGGCTTTCCGCGATCGCGTTCTGGCACAGCGTGGGTGCGATCTTGATCCTTTGGACCATATTTCTCAGCCGAACGATCATGCGCGTGCTGAACCACGGTTTCTGCCAATGGCTCGGACGGCTTTCGTTTCCGCTCTATCTCATCCACACCACGGTATATCGCACGGTCGGTTTGGGCGTGTACGGCTGGGTCGCGGCGCGAGGAATCCCGTACGGCGTCTCGTCGCTGATCGCCATCGCCACGTACACACTGGCGTCTCTCGCTGCCGCGGACGTGTTGGCGCGGACCGTGGAGCGCCCATCCGTGCGCCGGTCACGCGAGCTCGGCCAATGGATCGACGCGCGGTTGAAACGCAAGCCGGCGCCGGTGCCGTGAACGCGCGCACGTCGCAGTGAAACTGCTGGTCGGACGTCGCTGTGTGAACGACGATTGATCCAGGTATCGGAGGACGGCTCAGGCGCCGGCCTAACTCCCGAAGAACTGCTTGCGCTTCGACGACGGAAGGATGCCCATGAGCTCCCGATACTTCGCGACCGTGCGCCGGGCGATGTCGATGTTGTCCTTGGCGAGGCGCTCCGCGATGCATTGGTCGCTGAAGGGGCGCTTCGGGTCCTCGGCGCTGATCATCTCGCGGATCTTCTTGCGGACGCTTTCGGCGGAGACGTCCTCGCCCTCGGAGCTGCGGAGGCTCGACGTGAAGAAGTACTTGAGCTCGAAGATGCCTTGCGGGGTGTGGGCGTACTTGTTGGCGGTCGCGCGGCTCACCGTGGACTCGTGCATGCCGATGTCGTTGGCGACGTCCTTCAGCACGAGCGGCCGCAGGTGCGAGACACCGTGCTCGAGGAACTCGCGCTGGAACTTGATGATCGACTGCGTGACCATGTAGAGCGTCCGCTGCCGCTGGTGGATGCTCTTGATGAGCCAGGCGGCGGCCCGCATCTTGTCTTGGATGTAGCCCTTCGCCTCCGACGTCTCGGACTGACCGAGGACGCGGCGGTAGAACTGGCTCACGCGCAGCCGTGGCAGGCCCTCGTCGTTCAACGTGACGACGAACTCGTCGGCGACCTTCTGGATGTACACGTCGGGCGTGATGTAGCGGATGTCGCCGTCGCCGTAGTCGCGCCCGGGCTTCGGCTCGAGCGTCGCGATCACGCGCGCCGCGTCGGCGATCTCCGCCATGCCGACCTTCAATTCACGCGCGAGCTTGTCGAAGCGCCGGCCTTCGAGGCCGCTGATGTGATCGCGCACGAGCGTCGCCGCGAGCGAGCCGCCGAGCCCCTTTTGGCGCAGCTGGATGAGGAGACACTCCGAGAGCGAGCGCGCCGCGACGCCCGGCGGGTCGAAGCACTGCACGCGTGCCAGCACGTTCTCGGTCGTCTCGACGTCGACGCCCGCCATGAAGGCGATCTCCTCGACCGAGCAGCGCAGATAGCCGTCGGCGTCGAGGTTCGCGATGATGACGCCGCCGAGCGTCTGCTCCGCCTCCGTCATATCGGAAAGGCGCAGCTGCCACATGAGGTGGTCGACCAGCGAGTTGGTGCGGACGAGCGTGTTCTCGAGCGCCGGCCGTTTGTCGTCGTCCTCGCCGCCACCGCTCGCGGGCGCGCCGTGGAAGTCGTTGCCGTAGTTCTCGACGTAGTCCTTCCAGTCGATCTCGCCGAGACCGCTCGCGGCGGCGACGTCGGGCGCCGCTTCCGCCTCGGGCTGCCACTCGTCGCTCGACGTGGACGCGGTCTGACCGTCGACGCTCGGCACCTCGGTCTCGAGCTTCGGCTCCTCGACGGACTCGCTCACCTCCTCGAGCACCGGGTTCTGCGCCATCTCGTCGACGATCATCGCCTCCAGCTCCATGCGACCGACCTGGAGAATCTTGATCGCCATCCGCAGCTGGGGCGTCATGACCAGCTGCTGCGTCAATTTCTGATAGAGCTTGGTTTCGAGCGCCATGGGTCAGAGACGGAATTGTTCGCCGAGGTAGAGCTCCCGCGCTTGGCGACTCTCGGCAATGTGGGCGGGCACGCCCTCTTCGAGGATCGCCCCCTCGTTCAAGATGTAGGCGCGATCGCAGATCCCGAGCGTCTCGCGCACGTTGTGATCGGTGATGAGCACGCCGATGCCGCGCTCCTTCAGCTGCTGCACGATGTTTTGAATGTCCAGCACCGCGAGCGGGTCGATGCCCGCAAACGGCTCGTCGAGCAGCATGAACGCCGGCGAGATCACGAGCGCGCGCGTGATCTCCAGACGGCGCCGCTCGCCCCCGGATAGCGAGTACGCTTTGCTCTTGGCCAAGTGCGCGATGCTGAGCTCCTCGAGTAACCCGCTGAGCCGTACCTGACGCTCTTCGGCAGAAATCGGCAACGTCTCAAGGATCGCCAGAATGTTCTCTTCGACCGTGAGCTTGCGGAAGACCGACGGCTCCTGGGGGAGATAGCTGATGCCGGCGCGCGCGCGCTGGTACATCGGCAGATCCGTCAGGTCCTTGCCATCGAGTGACACCTGCCCCCTGTCGGGCCGCAAGAGCCCGACGATGATGTAGAAGGTGGTCGTCTTGCCGGCGCCGTTCGGGCCGAGGAGGCCGACGACCTCGCCGCTCGCGATCGAGACCGACACGTCGCGGAGGACGCGCCGTCGCCCGAAGGACTTGTCGAGCCGCTCCGCCACCAGCACGCCGTCGCCCACCGCTCAGTGCCCTTCCGGTGCGCCCGCGGCCTCGCCGACGACGTCGGCTGCACGCGGACTCGCGCTCGCCGCGACCGCTTGCGGGCTCGCCGCCGCGGCCTGCGGCGTCGGCGCCGGGGAACCGCCGCTCGCGCTCGCGTTCGGATAAAAGACGGCGCTGACGCGCGAGTTCGAGCCGCTCTCGACGACGCTCCGCTGCTCCTGCAGATAGACGATGATCCGCTCGCCGGCGACCTGGTTCGCGCCCTCGTGCAGGACGGCGTGATCGCTGAGCGTGATCGTCTGCTTCGCTTGATCGAAGACCGCACGCCGCCCCTCGGCGACGCGATCGCCACGTTCGATGCGGACGTGTCCTTCGGCGATGACCTCCTTGATCTTCTCCGCGCCGCCGCCGAGGGTGGCGGGGCTCGCCGGCGGCGAAGGCGCCGGCGCGCCGGAGGCCGACGCCGCACGCGGCGTCGCGGCCGGTGCCGGCGACCGCTGCACGGCTTGGCGATCGTACGTGATCGCCAGCCGATCGCTCGTGAGCGTGACGTCGCCCTGCGTCACCTTCACGTTCCCCGAGTACGTCAACACGCTGCCTTTGTAGTCGAGCTCGAGGGCGTCGGAGTTGATGTGAATCGGCTCCTTGTTGGAGCCGAGTGACAGTCCCTGGAAGAAGTCCATCTGATTGGGGGGCGTCCCGCCCGAGGCCCCGGCCGCAGCCGCTCCGCCGCCTGCGCCCGTCGCGCCTGCACCCGTGGCACTTGCCCCGATCGCGTGCTGCTTCTTCGCTGCGGCGACCGTCGGCAGACCGAGTAGCGCGACGACACCCATCGCGATGACGACCCGGTCACAATGCCCCCGCACCAGCGGACTCCCCGACCTTCAGCACCGTCTCGACCGCGCCCTCGAGGTGCAGCCGCTGCGCCTCCATCTCCACGGTCATGCGCTTGCCGGTGACCG
>VBKW01000021.1 GCA_005879405.1 Deltaproteobacteria bacterium | reverse complement strand
GCCCGTTCCGGGCGGCACCTCCGCGCGGCAGTCGACGCTCGACGGGTTCCGCAACTGCCGATTGAGGCACCGATTGCGCGCGCGTTCCTTGCGGCTCATGAAGAGACGCCCTTCGCCGCCGATCGTGCTCTGGCAATGCGCGCCGGCGTCCGACAGCGTCTGGAGATCCGGGTACTCGACCACGACCGCCATGTCGACTTGCGACTGCACCGCGTCGGTGATGCAGCTCACGAGGTTGCTGGGCGTGAACACGCCGCCGTCCGGACCGGAGCACGAGCCCGGGAACCCGAGAGCCTCGAGCGGAATGCCGAAACACTTCAAGAGCAGCGTTCGGTTGAGCGCGCTCAGCGCGCGCGCGATCGCCGCATCGCGCGCGGCGGTATTGCAGGAACGTCCCTGGACGAGATCGTTGTTGCATTGAACGGTCTCGCTGTGGATGCGTTGCGCGTAGCGCGCGGTCTCGTGTCCGATCGCTTTTTGACAACGAATCGCGTCGGTCGTTAGTGCCGCATCGACGCTCGCCGACATCACGATCGTCACGAAAAGCATCAGGACCGACGCTGTGGCGAGGGACACGCGGTGCATGGAATCTCCAGCTGAGTGGCGGGCGAAAGCGTCCGGCAGCTGGGAAACATACTGAATCGCATGGACGTCCGTCAAATAAGATCGTATGCCGCGTCGCGAAATACCTCGCACCACACATAGCGTTTCGCTTCCGAAGCGCACGAGCGACTGCAAAGGCGTATTCAAAAAAAAGACCCCCGAGCCTCTAGAGGCTCGGGGGTCCGTACGAACGGTCGTGGTCGCGACGTCTAGGGGAGGAACGTCGCGGTGTAGGGGAGGGTGACGCGACCGAGGCCAGGGAGGCCGGAGACCGCGTTCACCGATGCGGCCGAGGTCGGCGGGATGCAGAAGAGGGCGCCGATCGTTCCCGTCCCCGAGTCGCCGCACTTCGGATAGGGCACGCCGCTCACCGTCACGCTGCCGCCGGGGACGCCGTTGTCGAGGAAGCAATCGCGGAACTTGCCGAGCGTGCAGCTGTCGCCCGGCTTGATACAGTCGCCGTTGCTTGTGCAGCTGCGGAAGGTTTCGATCGCGCAGAAATTCTCGAACGGTCCGGCGTCGCACTGACCTTCGTTGCCGGTGACGCACGTGCCGCCCGGACACTGTTCGTCGCAGCTGCCGCCCGGACACTCCGACGCGACGGTACAGACGGCGCCGCTGTTGCCGCCGCCGACGCACTTGAACGCCCCCGTGCAGGCGAGGAACGCTCTGCAGCCGCCGAGGCACGTCATCGTCGGTGAGCACGTGGTGTCGTTGCAATCGTTCGGCTTCGTCGCCTGCCCTGGCACGTTGCAGCCGCCGCCCGGACAGTCGCCGATCACAACGCACGGCGTGCCGGCGTTGGCGCCGCCGAGACAACGCTTGCCGCCGCACACGCTCGCGCCGACTGCGACGCAATCCGCGTTCGACGTGCACGGCGTCGCAGCCGTGTTGTTGCAGGTGTCGCAGAAGCACTTGTCGGTGGTGAAGCCGGGCGCGCGGCAGTTGGGACTCGCCGCCGACAAGGTAACGGATTGACTGCCGGTCGTGTACGCGAGCGTGATCGGCAGATGACCCGCGTCCCCCGCCGGGCTCGGCGGGCAATCGAAGCTCACTGAGCCAAACAGCGGATCCGTGCCGTTGACGGTGCACGCCAAGGTGTCGCGCGGCCCGCCAGAGCAGGAAAGACCGCAGGTGCCGGTCGGGCAATCCCCATTCGTGGTGCACGGCTTCGGCACGCAGTTACCGCTCGGGCACTCGCTGCTTGCCGTGCAGATCGCGCCGTCGTTCGCGCCGCCGACGCACACGTGATCCATGAGACCGCCGTGGCACCGCAGCGTGTCGCATGTCGGGCACGGTCTCGAGAGATCGAGGCCGCCGACATGGACGATCGACAGGAGTTGGATGGTGGTCGCGGTCGTGCCGCCCTCGATGTCGACGGTGCCGCTCACCGGTGCGGTGATCTGGTTCGTCACGCACACGGTCACGCCGCCCGAGGACAGGGGCAGCGGAGAGCCGAAGAAGAACGTGCAGACGCTCGGCGAGCACGTGCCGGACCCTCCGCAGGAGCCGCCCGGACACTCGCTGTCCGTCGTGCACGCGGCACCATTGTTCGCGCCGCCTTGGCACCCCTGGCAGTTGGCGTCGGTGGTGCAGGTCCGCGGCGAGCAGGAGGCACCCGTCCCCGGGCACTCGCTGCTGACGCTGCATGCGGCGCCGTTGTTCGTGCCGCCGACGCAGATGTTGCTGTTGATGCACTGCCGCGAGATTCCCGCGCAATCCGGGTCAGTGGTGCACTGCACCGAGCTGTCGACGAGGCAGCGATGGTTGTTGAACTGCGTGCCGCCCGCATTGTCGACCGGGCCCCCGGTGGTGCAGACGCCGCACGTCGACGCATCGGGATTCGAGCAGCCGGAGACGGTGAGCGTCAACCGGCTGCCGTTCGGGGCGTGCGCATCATGCGATTGACCGGTCCAGCCGCTGTCGAGGTCGACGCCCGAGCCGTTCGCCTCTGTGACGACCTGCGACGGGCAGACGACGCCGGGCGTGCTGGTCGGACACGGGGTCGCCGTGTTGTTCGGCGTCGCCGCACATGGCGGCGCCTGCGCCGGGTTGCACTCGGGCGGGTACGTCGGCTTCACCGACGGGACCGCGATCGGATCGAGGCAGTCGTCCTTGTACTCGTTGACGCACGTGACGCAGTTCACGAGATCCTGCAGCGTCGCGACGGTGCCGGCGCACGGCGAGCCGCCCGGGACCGTCACGTCGGGGCAGGTGCTCGCGAACCCGATCGCGGCAGGCGTGAGATCGTTGTTACCGTCGCAGAGCTTATCGGCGCCGCCGCAGGCCTTGCAGATACCCGCCTGCATCTTCGATTGCGCTTTGGCGATCGCCGGCTGCGCCTTCGTTGCGTCCGGACACGGACCGGTGACGCTGCCCTTCATCACGCCGACCTCGCACTTCTCGAGAGCCTTGTTCTTGGCGCCGATGAACTTCGCGGCGTTCTTGCCGATGGCGAGCTGGCACTTGTTGACGGCGTCGCCGCTGCCGAACTCGCCGGCCGTCAGGTCGTCGTACGAGAGACTGATCGCCTGATCGACGGCGGCCTCGCCGACGCACGCCAGGCAATCGGCGATGTCGTTGCAATTGGCGATCGCGTTGTTGCAGGAGCCGTTCTCGAGATTGGGACACGTCGCCATCGTCCAGCCGATCGAGCTGAGCGCCACCGCGTCGCCGTCGGTACAGCTCTTGGTCGAGCCGCCGCACTGGCTGCTGATGGCGCCGCGCATCTTCGACTCCGCCTTCTGGATCTTGTCGGTCGCAGCGGTATCGGGGCACGTGTTCGGCGTGCCCTTGACGATGCCCTCGTTGCACTTCTGGAGAGCCTTCGTCTTCGTCTGGACGTATTTCGCGAAGTTCTTCGCGATAGCCTGTTGGCACTTGGCCGGATCGCCGGCGTGCGCCGCCGTCGCGAGCGCGATCGCGGCGACGAGCGCGGACGCGACCAGCGCAAAACGTGACTGAGACTTCATGGCTCTCCTCCTTCGTTGCACTACGTCGGCGATACCCGCACGTCGCGCACGGCCGCGAGCGAGCGGGACGATTTTCTCGGGGCTACGGAGCATCACACCCCACACCTTCCGTCGACGCCGCTGGTTCAGGCACGGCACAACCAACGGAAAATCACATACGTTCGGAACGGCACAGAAGGCGCACTTGAGGGTAGGCCAGCGTTCAAAAGGTTGTCAAGAAAAAAACGAGATCGAGGGCCGGAGAAAGGTGATAAGGCGCTCCCTTACACACCTGATACATCCCTGACGGGGGCGATTTCGACCCTGCGATTGACGACGACGCGGCGTGACGACGAGCACTACGGTTGACCCTTCGCCGCAACCGTCTGTAACGATTCCGGAGCATTCCGATGCCGTCGCGATCCGAAAGACGCCGCCTCGCGAGCAAAGCGCGGCCTGGCGGCGCCCCACCCCCACCCGCGCGCCGAAGCGAGCCCGCGACGCCACCGCTGAAACGCGGCCCGGCCCCCGCGGAGCGCCCCTCGCGCGTGGGCGCCGCTTGGCTGTGGGCCGCTGCCGTCGCGCTGGCGACCGCCGTCGTCTACCTGCCGACGCTGTGGAACGGCTTCGTCGATTTCGACGATCAAACGAATCTGCTCGAGAACCCCTTCTTCCGAGCGCTCGATCCTGCCGCTTTGCGCTGGATGTTCACGAATCTCGACGGCCACTATCTGCCGCTCACGTGGCTCTCGTTCGCCCTCGACTACCAGCTCTGGGGCATGAACCCGCTGGGTTATCACCTGACGAACGCGCTGCTCCACGTCGCGAGCGCCGTCGTGTTCTACGTGCTGAGCGCGCGCCTCCTCCGGCTCGCGTTCGGCCTCGCGCCCGGCGCCGCTCCGCCGGCGCTCGCGATCGCCGCCGCGATCAGCGCCGCGTTCTTCGCGCTGCATCCGCTGCGCGTCGAGTCGGTGGCATGGGCGACCGAGCGTCGCGACGTGCTGTCGGGGCTTTTCGCGCTGCTCGCCCTCGATGCCTACGTCCGCGCGTACGCGGGTCGCCGCGGCGGTTTCGCATGGTCGGCGCTCTCCTGGTACGTGGCGTCGCTGCTCGCGAAGCCGGTCGGCATGAGCTTGCCGATCGTCCTCGTCGTCCTCGACGTGTACCCGCTGCGACGACTGCCGGCGCGCGTCGGTGCGTGGTCGCGACGCGACGTGCGGGCGGTCTGGATCGAGAAGATCCCCTTCGTCGTGCTGGGCGTGCTCACGGCGGTCGTCGAAGGCATCGCCGAGCGCGCGGTCGATACCTTCTACTCGCTCGAGCAGTACGGGATCCCGGGGCGCATCGGGCAGGCGTTCTTCGCGCTCGCCTTCTACCTGGTGAAGACGGCGGTGCCGGCCGGGCTGTCGCCGCTCTACCAGCTGCCGGTCGACTGGCGGTTCGCGCGCCCCGACGTGCTGCTCGCGATGGTGTTCGTCGTCGCGGTGACGGCGCTCCTCGTCGTCGCCCGTCGCCGCTGGCCGTGGGCGCTCGCGGCCTGGGTCGCGTACGCGGCGCTGCTCGCGCCCGTCTTGGGAATCGCGCAGGCGGGCCCGCACATCGCCGCCGACCGCTATACCTATCTCGCGACGCTCGGCTGGGCGGTCGTGGTCGGCGGCGCGGTGTTCGCGCTCGATGAGGACGCGCGCGCCGGACGGCGACCGCCGATGCCGTTCACGGTGGCGGCGGCCGGCGCCGGCCTCGTCGCGATCTGCCTCGGCATCCTGACGTGGCGGCAAGTCGGGATCTGGCACGACTCGGTGACGCTCTGGCGCACGGCAGTCGCCGCGGATCCACGCTGCTACATCTGTCTCAACAATCTCGGCAACGCGCTGCAGCGCGCGGGGCGCGCCGACGAGGCGAGCCCGTACTTCGACGCCGCGCTCCGCATCCAACCCGACGACGCCGACGCGCACGCGAACCTGGGCACCGTCGCCGGGCGCGCCGACCACCAGGACGAGGCGCGACGCGAGTTCGAGCGCGCGCTCGCGATCGACCCCGATCATGCGGTCGCCAACGCGAATCTGGCGCGGCTACTGATCGACGACGGCGATACCGAGCGCGCGATCGCGCATCTCGAGACGGCGTTGCGCAAGGAGCCGAACATGGCCGAGGCGCGGACGAACCTCGGACTCGCCTTGATCGCGCGCGGAGACATGGCGGGCGCGGAGCGCGAGCTGCGGCGCGCCGTCTTCTTGCAACCGGATCTCGCGTCGGCACGGAACAACCTCGGGACGCTGCTCGTCCGCACCGGTCACGCGCAGGAGGCGGCGGACGAGTTCCGGCGCGCGCTCGCGCTCGACGCCGCGTTCCCCGAGGCGCACTACAACCTCGGGCTCGCGCTCGGGGCGCTCGACCGCACCGACGAAGCGATCACGTCCGTGCGCGCGGCGATCCGCCTCCGCCCCGCCTATGGCAACGCGCGTCGCGAGCTCGTGAATCTGCTGCTCGCGACCGACCACGACGACGAGGCGCGCGCCGAGGCGGAAGCGGCCGAGAAAGTGGCGCCGGGAAAAGCGGCCGAGAAAGTGGCGCCGGGAA
>VBKW01000020.1 GCA_005879405.1 Deltaproteobacteria bacterium | reverse complement strand
CTCGCCGCGCGCCGTGCGCACGGGGGCGTAATGTATCAGGTATTAGCGAGGAAGTGGCGGCCGCAGCGGTTCGAGGACGTCGCGGGACAGGAGCACGTCACGACGACGCTGCGCAACGCGATCGCGCAGCAGCGGATCGCGCACGCGTTCCTCTTCTCCGGACCGCGCGGCGTCGGGAAGACGACCGTCGCACGGCTCCTCGCGAAGGCGCTCAACTGCGCCGCGGGGCCGACGGCGGAGCCGTGCGGGAAGTGCGCGAGCTGTCTCGAGATCGCGGCGGGGAGCGCGCTCGACGTCGTGGAGATCGACGGCGCCTCCAACACCGGCGTCGAGAACATCCGCGATCTGAACGAGAACGTCCGCTACCGTCCCGCGTCGGCGCGCTTCAAGATCTACATCATCGACGAGGTGCACATGCTGTCGACGGCGGCCTTCAACGCGCTGTTGAAGACGCTCGAGGAGCCGCCGGAGCACGTGAAGTTCATCTTCGCGACGACCGAGGTCCACAAGCTGCCGCAGACGGTCGTCTCGCGCTGCCAGCGTTACGAGTTCAAGCGCATCGCGATCCCCGAGCTGATCGCACGCCTGAAGCGCATCGTCGCCGACGAGGGCATCGCGGCCGACGATCCGGCGCTCTTCGCGATCGCGCGCGAGGCCGACGGCAGCATGCGCGACGCGCAGTCGCTCCTCGATCAGGTGATCGTCTTCGGCGGCAAGGCGCTTACGGAGGCGGATGTGCAGAGCGCGCTCGGCGTCGCCGACCGGACGATCCTCCACCGCGTCACGGACGCCATCTTGCGGCGCGATCCGGCGCCGTGTCTGCGCGCCGTCGAGGAGCTCTACCGGTACGGCTACGAGGTGCCGCGCTTCTGCCGTGATCTCGTGCAGCAGGTCCGCAATCTGACCGTCGCCGCGCTCTTCGGCGACGCGACGATGCTCGCGGACCTGCCGGACCACGAGGTGCAGGAGACGATGCGGCAGGCGAAGGTGCGCCCGGCCGATGATCTGCAGCGGCTCTTCCGTGTGGCGCAGGTAGGCACCGAGGAGGTGCGCAGGTCGGCGCTGCCAAAGCTCGTCCTCGAGATGACGCTGGTGAAGATGGCGACGATGCCGGATGCCGCGCCGGTCGAGGATCTCCTCGTCCGCCTCGAGGAGATGGAGCGCCGGCTCGCGGGTGGCGGCGGCGGCGAGCCTTCCGGCGGCCGCGGCCCGGAGGCGCGGGGCGCGCCCACAGCGGGCGCCCGCGCGTCCGCGGCGGCGCCGTCGCACCCGATGACGACGGCTTCGGCAGTCGGCACGGTCGCGCACGATGTCGCCGCGAGCCGTCCCTCGGCTGTGTCGCCGGCCTCGTGCGCCGACGGCTGGGCCAATTTCGTCGCCGCCGCGCGCGCGAAGGGAAGTCTGCGGCTCTCGCAGTTCGTCGCCGGCAGCCGCGTGCTGGAGGAGAGCGCCGAGCGCTTGCACATCGGCGTCGCCAACGAGCTCGCCGTCGAGACGCTGCGTGCCGAGATGGCGATGCTCGCCGAGCTCGCGACGGCCGCGTACGGCGGTCCGCGGCGGATCGAGCTCAGCGTCGCGCGCGCGGAGGGTGCCGCGGCCGCGGCGCCGGTGTCGGCGGCGACGCGCACGCGCGAGCTCGCGGAGCGCGCACGGTCGAGCCCGACGGTGCGCTCGGCGGTCGAGGTGCTCGGCGGAGAGATCACCGACGTGCGGCCACGGAGCCGCGGAGGAGAGCCATGAGCATCGGAGACCTCGGCAACATCATGAAGCAAGCGCAGCAGCTGCAGGAGCGCTTGTCGCAAGTGCAGGACACGGTCGCGCGCCGCACGGTCGAGGCAGCGGCCGGCGGTGGGATGGTGAAGGTCGTCGTGAACGGCAAGCACGAGCTGCTGTCACTGACGCTCGATCCCGCCGTGCTGAAGGAGGACGTCGAGCTCGTGCAGGACCTCGTCATCGCGGCGGTGAACGAAGGCATCCGCAATGCGCAGAAGATGGTGGCGGAGGAAATGACGAAGGCGACGGGCGGTTTGAAGATCCCCGGCCTCGGCTGAGGAACGCGACGGATGGCGTACACCCCCTCGATGACGCGTCTGATCCAGGAGCTGTCGAAGCTTCCCGGGATCGGCGAGAAGACGGCGGCACGGCTCGCCTTCTACGTGCTGCGCGCCGACCGCGCGCTCGCCGACGGTCTCGCGGCGGCGCTCGTCGCGCTGAAAGATCAGACGCGGCTCTGCTCGGTCTGTAACGGCCTCACCGAGAGCGACCCCTGTCCAATCTGCGGCAACGGCGAGCGGTCCGACGAGTCGATCTGTGTCGTCGAGGAGCCAGCGGATCTGATCGCGATCGAGCGCTCGAAGGGATTCCGCGGCCGCTACCACGTCCTCCAAGGCGCGCTGTCGCCGCTCGACGGCGTCGGCCCCGAGGATCTGAAGATCGGCGGTCTCCTCGCGCGTCTCCGCGGTGACACCGTCCGCGAGGTGATCCTCGCCACGAACCCGACGGTCGAAGGCGAGGCGACGGCGCTCTACCTCGCGAAGCTCATCAAGCCGCTCGGCGTGCGCGTGACGCGCATCGCGCACGGCATCCCGATGGGCGGCGACGTCGAGTACGCCGACGTCGTCACGCTCGGGCGCGCGCTCGACGGCCGACGCGACATGTGACTCGGCGCGCGGCGCAGGTGCTCACGCCACGCGCCGCGGTGTCGGTCCTAGCGACTCTTCACGCAGCCGCTATTCAGATTCGACCACTCGTACTGGTAGCCGAAGCCGTTCACGATGAACGGCGCGGGGGACCACGCGCACTTGTCGTCGGCCTCGTTGCCCGAGCGATCGAACCAAGCTGTGCCGTCGGGGTCCGTCACCGCCTCACGCGTTTCATGCGAGGAGAAGTGATCGAAATTCTGCGCGTCGGTGAAGCCGGTCCACTGGCAGCCTCCGCAGCTCGGGTAGGGCATCGACGAGTACTTCACATCGAGACCGAGCACGTTCATGTTGCTGTGGTACGCGCAAAACTGGAGGTGCGGGCCACCACACGATGTCGCGGTGCCGTACGACGCATAGGAGCTCGGCGGCAGAAAGACCTCGTAGATGGCTGTGCCGTCGACGCCGGCCAGGCTTGCGATCTTCGTGACCTCTCCTTGCACGGCGGCATCGCTGGCATTCGTCGGCGGCGCCGAGTTGTCGATCACGTACGTCGTCGTGAGCGTCGACGGCTGCACGCTGCCGCCGTGGTCGTAGTACTGAGTGATGACGTTGTACTCGGGATTGGTGCCGAACTGAGCGAAGAAGTTGATGATGTGCTGCGCGAGCGCGCTCGGGCTGCCGCTCGTGCCCCAGGTCGCGCTGCTACCCCAGAAGATCGGGATCACCTTCGCCTGATGGATGACAGGTCCGTTGTGGTAGCTGAGGCTGTTGTTGCGCGACTGGCCGAAGCCCGCGGCGTGCTCTTTGTCGGGATGCAGCTGCACGTGGCGCCCGTTCAGCTCTGTCACGCGCTCGGCGTGCGCCGAGGTGGCGGCGAGAAGGAGACCGGCTGCGACTGCCAGCATTGCTTTCATTGAAACGTCCTTTCCGTGGGGATGGCCGCGCTCGAAAGTCGGCGGCCGCGTGATCGGCGGAACCTACCACGGTCGCGACCAAAGCCTGAAGCCCCAAAATGCACCGTGGCGCGAAAATCTCGCCGCGATTCGTGGTCGCGCTGCCGCGGCTCGCTTCCGCAACGCCGAAAGGCCGACGCCGGCACCTCGCAACGTCCATGGCATGCGCCGTCGGTGATGCGACGGCGGGAAGGTGTTGACGCGGACCGGGACTGGGGCGAGTTGCGAGCCCGAGCGAGCGAGCAACGAAGTATGACGACGCACATCGCCCCAGTACCAGCGGTGCGTTGCGGTTGGCATCATCCTCGTCTATAGAAAGCGGGTTGTTGTTCCCCGGTAGCTCAGTCGGTAGAGCGTTCGGCTGTGAAGTCGCAGCCTCGTCGGGAAACCGGCGAGTGAAAAGCGGGTGAATTCAGGGAAGCCTACGTGCGATCGCGCATACGGGAACCCTGAGCCGAGCTCTCCAATGGGCCGGTCGAGCATGTCGAAGTCGGCCGGTCGGGTGGAGGGAAGGTGCAGAGACTAGGGAGTGACGAAAGAATAATCTCCCCGCGAGCGCCCGCCACCTACGTCCCACGCGGATAGGGTGATGAGATAGTCCACGCCCGTCGGAAACGGCGGGATGACGTGTAACCGAATGGTCGCTGGTTCGAGTCCGGCCCGGGGAGCTGGACGGAGAAGCCGCCGGAGCACCGCTCCGGCGGCTTCTTGCATTTACGAGGGGACGAGCCGCTTGCCGTCGTACGGCTCGCCCGCATAGCGGCGGTCCCAGACCGCGAACGCGACGGTGCCCGCGAGCATGACGACCGCCTGGGTCGCGAACATGACGGGGTACCCGGCGAGACGGATCACCACGCCGAAGAACGGTCCGCCGACGAGCACGCCGAAGTCGAAGAGCGCGGTGAAGAGCGACAGCGCCGCGCCGCGCTCGACCGGTCGCGCGCGCGTCACCACCAGGCCGGAGAGGATCGGAAACGTGAAGCCGTGCCCGAGCCCGCACAACATCCCGGCGACGACGACGGCGGCGGCGGTGTGCGCGCCCGCGAGGAGGACGAACCCCGTGGTCAGCATCGCCAGCGCGGGGAACAGGGCGCGCTTCGGTCCGATCCGCTCCGGCACCCACCCGAAGGCGAGCCGCAGCAGCACGCCCGCGCCCGAGTACGCGCTGAAGAACATCCCCACCGATCCGATGTGCGTTTCCATCACGAACGTCTTCAGGAACGTGAAGGTCGCGGTGATCGTCGCCGCGAACACGAAGCCGATGAACCAGAGCGGCAACAGACTCCGCTCCGCCACCGCCGTGAAGAAGCTGCGCGCCGCCGCCGTGTCACGCGCGGGGCGGTGATCGCGGAGCGGCACCGAGAGCGCGAGCGAGGCGGCGGCGAACGCGATCGACACCTGGAACAGGCGCGCATAGCCGGCCCGGCTCAGGATCAGGTCGCCGAGAAGGCCGCCGAGCGAGACCGGCAGCAATCCGGAGACACCGAAGAGCGCGATGCCTTCGGTGCGGCGGCTCGGCGGCACGATGTCGGCGGCTTGGGTGAAGAGCGCCGCGAAGAGCATCGCCTCGGCGATGCCGTGGCCGATGCGGACGACGTACAGCCACGGTCCGAGACTGTGGATCGTCAGATAGAGCGCGCAGACGGCGACGTTCAGGATGCCGCCGGTGAAGATCACGACCCGGCGGCCTTCCGCGTCCATCACGCGTCCGACCGTCGGCCGCGCCGCGATCGCCGTCGCCGCGGTGACACTGAAGAGAAAGCCGATCTGTACCTCGCCGGCGCCGAGCTCCTTCAGGTAGCCGGGCAGGTGCAAGTAGAGGTTGAAGGCGAGGCTCTGCAGGAAGTTCGCGGCCGCCGAGAGGAGGAACGGCGCCGTCAACAAGCGCTCGCGCGCTCCGGGCGAATCCGGCCGCTGGTCGTCGCGTGCGGCGCGCTCCGCGCCGGGTCGTGCGGGTGTCACTGCGCGTAGCCGAGCGCGCGCAGGCGCTCGCGTTGCGCGGCGTCGATCTCGATCTTCGGCGGCGTCGACGCGAGCGCGTCCTGCGCGGCGCGCGCGAGCGTCGCCAGCTGCGGGTAGAGGGGGTCGGCGGCACCGGCGCGGCGACGCGTGTGCTCCTCCGGGTCGACGTCGCGGTCGAAACCGGTCGTGTACGGGTAGCCGGCGTCGATCCACAGCGTGCGACGGCGGGTGCGTGCCGCGTAGAGCAGCCCGCGGACGCCCATCGAGCGCAGATAGCGGCTCTCGGTGAACGCGAAGCCGTCGTCGTCCGCCTCGCCG
>VBKW01000165.1 GCA_005879405.1 Deltaproteobacteria bacterium | reverse complement strand
CCGCGACCTCCTCGAGGACGCGCTCGGCGCGCCCATCGCCGGCTACCGCGCGCCCTACTTCATCCAGAACCCGGGCGAGCTCTGGGCGATCGACGTCCTCGCCGCGCTCGGTTTTCGCTACGACGCGGGCTACGTCCCGCTGCGCTGGATGCCGTACGCAGGGCGCAGCGCGCCGCGCGCGCCGTTCCGGCATCCGTCGGGCGTCTGGGAGTTCCCGCTGCCGATCGCCGAGGCGTACGGCGGCTGGAACCTGCCGTACGCCGGCGGCGGGCCGATGCTGCGGTTCCTGTCCTATCGGACGATTCACCGCTTCCTCGTCGCGCACGAGGCGGCGGTGGGATCGGCGGTCGTGTATCTGCACCCGTGGGAGCTGGTGCCGGTCGCGCGGGCGCTCCCCGGAACGCCGCTGCACGTGCGTCTTTGGAAACGCGTCGGCCGCGCGCGCACGCTGCCGAGCTTGCAGCGGCTTCTCGCCGACTTCTCGTTCGCGCCGATCCGTGAGGTCTATGCCGAGCAGCTCGCCGGCTGACGCGGAGCGAGCGGCGAACGGGCTCGCCAGCGGCGGGCATCTTTCCGGGCGCGCGATTCGCCTGGCGCTGGTCGCGCTCGCCGGCTGCGGCGCCGTCTATCTCGTGTGGGCGAACCTCGGCGAGGGCCGCGCCGCGCTCGGACAGGTCTCGCTCGCGCGCCTCCCGATCTACTTCGCGCTGTCGCTCACGGTGATGCTGCTGCGCGCGCTGCGCTGGCGGCTCGTGCTGCGGCGGATGGGCGTCGAGCTCGGCCTCGTGCACCTCGGGCGGCTCTGGCTCGCGGGCCGCGCCGCCGGCTCGCTCATCCCGTCGGGCACCTTCGCCGGCGAGCCGGTGCGCGCCGAGCTCCTGCGCGCGAGCGGGGTCCCGCTCGCGACGGCGGCCGGCGCCGTGGCGCTCGACCGCGTGCTGGAGCTCTGCGGCAACATGGTCGCGGGCCCGGCATCGGTCGGGGCGGCGTTCGCGCTCGGCGTCGGGTCGCGGTCGGCCGCCGTAGCGATGAGCGCCCTCGGCGCCTTCGGCCTCGGCACGTTCGTCCTCGTATACGTCCGCGCCACGCGACGGCAGCCGGCGATCGTCACGCTCTTTCCGATGCGGCGCCTGGCGCGCTATCGCGTACTCGAGCGCCCGCTCGCGCTGCTTCGCCGCGCCGACGCCGCGCTCCACGACCTCGTCGACGCGCACCCGCGCCTCGTGCCCACCGGGATCGGCTTCTCGCTCGCGATCGAGTGCGTACAGCTGCTCGAGCTCGCGACGCTGTTCGCCGTCTTCGGCCTCGCGATCCCGCTCTCGCTGCTGCTCCTCAGCTCCTTCGGCATCGGCGTCGCGCGCGTCGTCCCGGTGTCGGCGGCGCTCGGCGCCCTCGAGGCGACGCAGGTCGGCATCTTCACGCTCGGTGGCCGCACGCTCGGCCTCGGTCTCGCCGTCGGTCTCGTGCTGCGGGTCGCGGAGACGTTCTGGATTCTCGTCGGCCTCGCGTGTCTCGCGACCGCGTCGCGCGGCCGCGCCGCAGCGATCGTCACCGAGCCGCGGACCTCAGGCCGCGCCGCCGCGAACAGCGCGACATGATCGCCCGCGCCGCGACCCTCTTCGTCTTCGCGGCCGGCTGGCTCCTCATATTTCGCTATCGCAGCGAGCACATGACGACGAAGCTCGCCGCGGCGACGGCGGCGGAGCAGCGCTGGATCCCGCTCACCAGCGTCGTCGTCTCGTTCCACATCTCGCTCGCGGAGCTGCTGCTCACCTTGCCGCTCTTCGGCGCCGCCCCCGAGCCGACTCCGATCGAGGCGCGGCGTTGGCTCGCCGGCATCGCGGTCTACCTCGCCGGTCTGGCGTTGTGGTTCTGGTCGCGTCGCGCGCTCGCGCCGCTCGACCGCTTCGTCGACACCGTGAGACCGCCCGGGCGCCTCCTCGTCGACGGACCGTACGCGCTCGTTCGACACCCACTCATGCTCGCGACGCTGCTCTGCGCGCTCGGCCCGGCGGTCGCGACGAACGCAGTCCTCACGTGGTCGACGTTCGCCGCGAGCGCGTTCTGTATCGCGAAGCGCTGCGTGCAAGACGAGGAGCCGCTGTGGTCGGCGTTCGGCGGCGCGTACGCGGCGTACGCCGACCGCACCCGTCGCCTCGTGCCGTTCGTGTGGTGACGCGGATTGACGGGCCGGCATGCGCCGGGAGATAGCTGCCGGAGGTGCAGCCTGAGACGCGCTATGCCAGGGCCGGCGAGGCATATGTCGGCTATCAAGTCATCGGCGACGGTCCCCTCGACGTCGTCTTCATCCCAGCGTGGAACAGCAACGTCGACGTCATGTGGGAGGAGCCTTCGCTCGCCCGCTTCCTGCGTCGCCTCGCATCGTTCGCGCGCGTCATCTGCTTCGATAAACGAGGCACGGGCATCTCGGACCCGGTACCGCTGGCGGCGCTGCCGACGCTCGAGCAGTGGGCGGACGATGTGCTCGCCGTCATGGACGCCGTGGGATCGCAGCGGGCGGCCGTGGTCGGCCACGCCGAGGGCGGGCCGATGGCGATGCTCTTCGCAGCGAGCCACCCGGAACGGACCGTCGCGCTCGTGCTGATGGAGACGTTCGCCCGCCTGCGGCGTGACGTCGATTACCCGCACGGGATCCCATCGACGCAGGTGGCACGATTTCTCCAGCATTTCGAGGAACGGTGGGGAACCGGTGCCAACGTGGACCTGATCGCGCCGAGCCGTGCCGACGATCGTCGGTTCCGGCAGTGGTATGCGCGCTATGAACGCCTCGGCATCGGCCGCGGCGCGTGCACCGCGATGTACGGTTCGGTCGCGCTCGGGATCTACCTGCGGCCCCTTCTGCCGTCGATTCACGCCTCGACGCTCGTCCTGCACAGCCGCGGAAACCGCCACATCCGAGTCGGCCACGGCCAATATCTCGCCGCGCACATCCCCGGCGCCACGTACGTCGAGCTCGCCGGTGACGATCATCTCTTCTACGCCGGCGACGTCGACCGGCGCGTCGACGAGACGCAGGAGTTCTTGACGGGTGTCCGGCCCGCTGCCGAATCGGACCGAGTGTTTGCGACGATCCTCTTCACCGACATGGTGCGCTCCACGGAGCGCGCCGCCCAGCTCGGCGACCAACGCTGGCGTGAGATCCTCGACGACCACGACGCGCGCGTCCGCCGCGAGCTCGAGCACCACCGGGGCCGGCTGGTACACTCGACGGGCGACGGCGTCCTTGCGACGTTCGACGGCCCGGCACGTGCGATCCGTTGCGGCAACGCGATCACCCGCAGCATCAGCGAGATCGGCATCGAAATGCGGTCGGGTTTGCACGCAGGGGAAGTCGAGCAGCGCGGCGATGACATCGGCGGGATCGCCGTTCACCTCGCGGCACGCGTGATGGAGACCGCCGGACCCGGCGAGGTCGTCGTCTCGTCGACGGTCAAGGATCTCGTTGCCGGATCCGGGCTGACCTTCACCGAACGCGGCGTACACGCGCTCAGGGGCGTGCCGGGGGAGTGGCGTCTTTTCGCCGTCGCGAGCTGAGCGATCCTCAGAACGCCTGGCGCGTGCCGAAGAGGAACTGCACGTGGTTGTCGACGCCGGAGTACCGGTCGACGCGCTCGGCGAGGGCGATGTACGCGACCGCCGGGTAGAACCCCATGAAGTCGTAGAACGCCGCGGCGCCGATGCCGACGCCGACGGTGAAGTCGTGTAAGCGATAGAGCGACTCGCGGCGGTCCTCGACGTGGCCGGTGTCAACGAAGAGCCGCAGCTGCACGCGTCGCAGGACCACGACGTCGGCGATGCTGAGGTCGAGCTCGGGCGCGAGCATCTGGCGCAGCTCGAAGCGCGCGAGCGCGAGGTTCTCGCCGAGACGCGCCTGCACCGGGACGGCGCGGACGCCGAGGTCGCCGCCGAGGCTGTAGCGGCCCTGATTGGGCACGCGGTCGCTGCCGGTCGGGCTGCTGAACGCGTTCAGGAGCTCGACCGCTCCGAGGGTGCGATGCGTGAGGAGCGGCCGGACGATGCTCAGCCGTACGCCCCAGTCGGCGTAGTCGAAGGAGCTGCCGAGGCGGCGGTCGTAGAGGTCCGCGAAGAGACGGAGCTTCGTCGTGTCGGTCGGATTGTTGTACCAGTACTCGTCCGTGTAGTCGTAGCGCACGCCGACGCCGCCGAGCTGGCCGTCGGTCTTGATCTCCGGCCGCGTGTCGTCGCGGAACGCACGCCGCAGACCGGCGAAGGCGTAGAACCCGTAGATGTTGTGGCGGTAGCTCGTCGGGTCGTTCGGCGTCCCGAAGTGGACGCGCGGGCCGACGGTGAAGCCGACGCTGCGATCGGAGTAGAACGCGATCATCCCGATGTCTTTCCGGTAGTCATAGCGCTGGCGGGCGACGAAGAGGCCGGAGACGCCGAACTCGCTCGAGGTGATCGTGACGTCGGCGCTGTCGAGGACGAGCTGCAGCGGGTGCGGCCGGACGTCGTCGACGCGCGTATCCTCGAGGAGGCGCCGGTTGGGATCGAGCGTCACCCGCCGCGCGCGCCACGGCGTCGTGACCACGAACTCGGCGCGCTGCTTGTCGTCGTCCCAGACGAGGCGCGCGCGCTCGGAGCCGGGGCCCTCGATCTGGATGTCGACGGGCTCGCGAATGGGACGCGCCGAGGTCCGCTCGGCGGCGACGTGATGCTCGTACTTCGCCGGCGCGCTCGATTCGTCGCTGCCCGGAGGTAGGTTCCCCGCCGGCGGCGGCGCCGGACTGCCCGCCGACGATACCGCGGCTGAAGCAGGAGTCTCGTTCACCCGCGCCTCGACGAGCGTGTAGTTGAGCGGCTCCGGATACGGCGCCGTCCACTCGTCGAAGAGCCAGTCGAGGGACCGGCCGGCGCGCGCGGCCGCGACGGCGCGCAGCGGCGCGTCGCCCTCGAGGTAGGCGTCGATCGTCGCCGAGAAGACGGGATCGCCGACCTCGTTCCGCAGCTTCGTCATGATCGTGCCGCCCGCCGGCCGGTCGCGCGCGAACGTCTCCAGTCCGTCGCGCAGCTCGTCCGCATGACGCGACTCGGGAAAGAACGTGTGCGCGAACGGAATCTTCGGCGCCGACTCGAAGCGGTCGACGATCGCGAAGAGACCGAAGAGGCCGATCCAATCGTAGACCGTCCGATGATGCGGCCGCGCCGCCGCGAGATAGCGGTCGGCGAGCGCCGACGCGACGCCTTCGCGTACACCGCGGCGGCGAGCCCGCCTTCGTGGAAGGTGCGTAGCAACGGGTCGACCCGCAGCACGCGGTCGGACACCACGACGAGACCGGGCGCGCTCGGCGCCGTCAGCTCGAGACGGAGCGGCGCCTCGACGACGACGAGCGTCGGCGGCAGCGGCACGGACGCAGGTCGCGCGCGCACGATCTGCTCCAACGCGTCGAGGACGACGGTCGCGTGCGGCGGGCGTCCGGGCGCGAACATGTGCGCGTGGCGGCTCGGTAGCTCGAGGAGGACGATGCTCGTCCCGTCGATCGCGCGGTCGTGGCGGACGTAGCGGGGGCTGGCGAGGATCGCCGGACCTCCGGGAGACGCCGGCGCGCCGGCGAGCGCGATGTCGAGCGGTGCGCCCTGCGACGGCGTCGCGACCGTCGTTCCGACGACGATCGTGCGCCCGCCGCTCGCATGCACGACGCCGTCGACCGTCGCTGGTCCGATATCGGGCGCCGCAAGCCACGCGCCCTCCGCATCGCGCGCCGCGAGCAGCGGATACCAGCCGCGCAGCGCGAGCAGCGTATCGTCGGTCACGCCGAAGACCCCGTAGCGCTCGGGTAGCACCGTTCGGAAGCTCGCGGCGATCGTCGCCGTCGCGCCCGGAGCCAACGCGACCGGCATCTGCGCGCGCACGAGTGTACCAGGCCAGCCGGCGATCGCCTGTTCGCGGACGTCGACGAGCGGGGCGGACGGCGCGTCGCCACGCCGGAGCTCGACGCGCTCGATCGTCATGCCGCCGGGCACGAGCTCCTCGCGCAGGTAGACGAACGGCCGCGTGAGATCGTCGATCCCCGGCTCAGGACCGCGGAATCGGTTCGGGTAGAGCACCAGCGCGACCTCGTCGAGTGGCGCGCGTGTGTCGTTGGTGAGGCGCACGAGCACGGCGCCGCTGATCGTCCGCGCGTCCGGATCGAGCACCGCGTCGATCGCATAGTGCGTCGCGCGGTCCGCGGAGTCGGATCGCGACAAAGCGCCTTCATCGGAGCGTCGCGCCGCGGCGGGTCGTCGCCCGCCAACGTCGCGTCGCACAGCAGCGGCTTTGTGGACGCTCCGGCGCGCCGCCGGGTGCACGCCCGCATGGCGCGCCTCGACCGGCTGCGCGATCAGTATCATCGCCCCGACACAGACGAGGCCCCTCGTCACGCACCCACCGTCCAGACGAGATGCCTGAGGACGTCTCCTCCGTCCAGCGGAGAAGCGCGCCGGCCGCAAATCCCCGTGTCCAACTTGCCGTGCCTTCGAGGCGCCGCTAAGCAGCGCACGAAGGAGCCCACGATGACCGACGAGACCCGCGCCACACGCCAGAACGTCTCAACCGGCACTCGCTGGGAGCCGATCGTCGGCTATTCGCGCGCGGTCCGCATCGGCAACGCCGTCTGGGTCTCGGGCACGACCGCGACCGACGCGAGCGGGGCGATCGTCGGCCCGGGCGACGCCTACCGCCAGACGCGCCAGGCGCTCGCCAACATCGCGGCCGCGCTCGCGTCAGCGGGCGCGCGCCTCGAGGACGTCGTCCGCACGCGCATTTACGTCACCGACATCGCGCGCTGGGAAGAGATCGGCAAGGCACACGGCGAGGTCTTCGGCGCGATTCGTCCGGCGACGGCGATGGTCGAGGTGCGGCGCCTCATCGACCCCGCGATGCTCGTCGAGATCGAGGCCGATGCGTGGGTCGCGACGTGATCGTCGAGCAGTACCGCGCGTTCGCGCGCTACAACACCGGGATGAACGCGCGCCTCTACGCGGCGCGCTGAACGCGCGCCCGACGCGCGTTGCCTGCGTGGATCAGCGCTTGCGGACGATCGTGAGACCGTCCGAGATCGGCAGCATCACCGCCTCGACGCGCGGATCGTCGGCGAGCGAGTCGTTCAGATCGCGGAGCGCACGCGTGCTCTCGTCGTCGGTGTCGCCCGAAACGACGTGGCCCATCCACAAGACGTTGTCGAAGAGGATGAGGCCGTCCCGCCGCATGCGCGCGAGGATCTCCTCGTAGTAATTGCGGTAGCCGGTCTTGTCGGCGTCGATGAACGCGAAATCGAATTGCACCGTGCGCGGCAGTGCGCGCAGCGTCTCGAGGGCGGGACCGATGCGCAACTCGATCTTCTGATCGACGCCGGCGCGTTTCCAGTAGTCGCGGCCGATCGCCGTCCACTCTTCGTTCAGGTCGCAGCAGAGGAGCCTACCGTCGTCGGCGAGCCCGCGCGCGATGCAGAGCGCGCTGTACCCGGTGAAGGTGCCGATCTCGACCGCCGATCGCGCGCCGATCGCACGCGCGAGGAGCGTCATGAACGAGGCCTGCTCGGGTGACGCCTGCATCATGCTGATCGGCCCCAGCTTCGCGGTCTCCTCGGCGAGCGCGCGCAACACCGGATCGCCGTGATCGCTGCGATGCGCCAGCACGTACTCGTACAGCTGGGGCGTGATCGCCGTGAACTTCTCCATGGGCCCTCCCGCGCGACGTCGCGACGTCGCGACGGAGCATGAAGCGCACGCGCGCCCAGTTCAAGCCGCTCGGACCGGGAGACATCGACAACCGGAGCACAGCGCGCGCGCTGCACTTACGGGCCGTTAGTTGGAGCACCGCGAGCCGCGCCGCGACGCCCACGTGCCCTCGCTTGACGAGGGTCGGAGCACGGCGCGCGCAGCGCGCCGCGCGCACGGGGGCGAAATCCCATCATTGGACTCCGTGAACCCCTCTGCTACACGGGATGAATGCTGAAGCTCGTCCTCCTCGAGCCGCCGTACGTGTTCTGGGACCGGACGATGGACCGGATCCGCGACGGCGAGGAGAGCGTCACCGGCTGGGGCGTCTTGGTGCTCGCGGCGGTCGCGCGCCAGCACGGGTACGACGTGGCGATCGTCGACGCCAAAGGCGGCGGCATCACGCTCGAGGATGCGGCCGCGCAAGTCGCCGCGCACCGGCCCGACGTCCTCGGCGTCTCCGCGACGACGATCTCGATCACGAACGGCGCGCACATCGCGGCGGCGGTGCGCGAGCGGCTGCCGAACCTCGTCACGGTCGTCGGCGGGCCGCACGTCAGCGCCGCGCCCGAGGCGACGCTGCGCGCGTTCCCGGAGTTCGACTACGGGATCTCCGGCGAGGGCGAGCTCGCGCTCTTCGCGCTGCTCGACGCGCTCGCCGCGGGCGAGCGCCCCGACGAGCTGATCGGCGTGATCGCGCGCACCGACGACGGCGGCATCCGCGCCAACTGCCGCGCGCCGTACATCGACGACGTCGACAGTCTGCCCTTCCCGGCCTGGGACCTGCTCGGCGACGCGTTCCCGCATCGTTTCGGACCGTCGATCTTCAACTACCGTTGCACGCCGGTCGCGACGCTCGTCACGTCGCGCGGGTGTCCGTTCTCCTGCACGTTCTGCGACCGCTCCACGTCGGGCACGCGCGGCCGCTACCACAGCGTCGAGTACGTGATGGAGATGTGCCGACAGCTCGCGGCGATGGGCACCCGCCACGTACTCTTCTACGACGACCTCTTCACGGTGAAGAAAAAGCGCGTCGTCGAGCTGTGCGAGGCGATGATCCGCGCCAAGCTGCCGTTCACCTGGAGCTGCAACAGCCACCCGAACCTGCTCGATCTCCCGACGCTCAAGCTGATGAAGCGCGCCGGCTGCTGGCAGGTCGCGTACGGCATCGAGTCGGGGTCGCAACGGGTGTTGAACGTCGTGAAGCACGAGGTGCGGCTGCCGCGCCTCAAGGAGACGCTGCGGCTCACGCGCGAGGCCGGCATCCGCGCCAAGGGCTATCTCATGGTCGGGCACCCGACGGAGGACGTCGCGAGCCTCGAGGAGACGCGGCAGTTCCTCGCCGAGGCCGATCTCGACATCGCGCAGGTGACGAAGTTCACCCCGTATCCCGGCACGCCGGCGTATCCGACGATCCAGCAGTACGGTACGTTCACCGAGAACTGGGAGCGGATGAACGCGATGCAGTTCACGTTCATTCCGAACGGGCTCACCGAGGACATCCTCGAGGAGTACTTCCACCGCTGCTATCGCGCGTTCTACTCGCGGCCGCGCGTGCTCTTCGGCGTCGTCCGCGCCTTCGCCGCGCAGCCGAGCTACATCCCACGCTTCTTGCGCTACTCCCGCGCGTACATCGCGGGCATCTGGCGGCATCGCCGCGCGGAGCGCAACGCCGACGTCGCCGCCGCGCTCTCGAGCGCCACTGATCAGGTCCGCGCGGCCGCCCTCCGTTTCGACGGCCTGTGGTGGCGGAAGTTTGCCTACCTCGGCAGCGTCTACGGCCCGGAATGGTGGAAACGGTACTCGCCGCCATGGATCGCGGCGATCATCTTTCTCTGCGTCAGGCGCAACCGCCGCGGCGCGATCGCCAACATGCGGCGCGTGCTCGGCGCCCAAGGGTGGTGGCGTGACCACTGGAACGGGCTCAAGGTCTTCATCGGCTTCGCGCACTGCGTGAACGAGGCGCTCGAGTGCCTGAGCCCGCGGCCGAAGCCGATCACGATCGAGCGCCCCGCCCACGATCCGATCGAGGCGACCATCAAGGAGGGGCGCGGCGTCGTCATCGTCACCTGCCACTTCGGCAACTGGGACGTCGCGGCGCGGACGCTGGCGCGCTACGGCCGTCCGTTCAACCTCGTCATGGCGCGTGAGATCAACGCGACGACCGCCGAGTACGTGCGCGCGGCGCGCGAGGCGGCGGGCATGCGCATCCTGCTCTCCGACAGCTCGGTGTACGGTCCCTTCAACATGCTGCGGGCGCTGCGTCGCAACGAGATCCTCGCGCTCCAGCTCGACCGCCCGATCGGCGGCGAGGCGGCGCGCCGGGTCGAGTTCTTCGGCGCCCCGGCGTTGTTCCAGGGCGGCGCGCTCCGCCTCGCACGGCTCGCAGGCACGCCGGTCTTTCCGGTGTTCGTCGCCCGCCGCGGCCCGCGCCACTATCGCATCGTCATCGGCACCGAGCACCACGTGCCGCGGCACGCGAGCGTCGACGAGATGGACCGCGTTCTCGCGAGCATCGTCGCCGAGTTCGAGGACGTCGTCCGCGAGTACCCGGATCAGTGGTTTCAGTTCGCGCCGTTCTGGCCCGACGATGCCGCCGCCGGTCCGACGATCGCGGCGGTGCCACGCGCGGGCACGACCGATCGCGCCGCCGCGCGCGCCCGCTGAGGAGGACCCATGCGCATGCTGCACACAATGTTGCGAGTCGGAAACCTCGAGCGCTCGCTCGCCTTCTACCGCGACGTGCTCGGCATGCAGCTCCTGCGGAAGAAGGATTACGAGACCGGCCGCTTCACGCTCGCGTTCGTCGGCTACGGCGCCGAGCGCGACCACACGGTGATCGAGCTGACGCACAACTGGGACACCGAGCGCTACGACCTCGGCACCGGCTTCGGTCACGTCGCCCTCGGCGTCGACGACATCTACGCCACGTGCGAGCAGCTGCGCGCGAAGGGCGCCAAGATCGTCCGCGAGCCCGGCCCGATGAAGCACGGCGGCTCGGTGATCGCGTTCATCGAGGACCCCGACGGCTATAAGATTGAGCTGATCCAGCTGCGCGACCGCAGCGATTGATCGCATCGCCGGCTGGTGACGAATCTTCGTCCGGTGATCCTGCCTCGCTACGTCGGTGCACGTCCGACGGCGAAACGCGCGAACGCGGCGATCGCGGCGAGGAGACCGGGCGCGGCGAAGACGTCGTTGTGACCGAACTCAGCGGCGCGGAAGAATTGCTTCGGCTCCGACGCCGCCGCGTACAGCGTCTCGCCGAGCGAGAACGGTACGATCTCGTCGGCGTCACCGTGCGCGACGAACATCGGCACGCGGACGAGCGGGAGACGGCTCAGCGAGTCGAACCGGCGTCCGGCGAGCATTGCGAGCGGACCGTAATGCCGGCGCGCGACCGCGGCGAGTGAGGTGAAGGTCGACACGACCGCGACGCCGGCACAGGGCCGCTCGCCGGCGAGGTGGATCGACACGGCGCCGCCGAGCGATTCGCCGAAGAGCACGATCGTGCGCGGATCGACGCCGCGGGCGCGCTCGCTGTCGTACGCGGCGCGGGCGTCGAGGTAGACACCCGCCTCCGTCGGCCGACCTTCGCTGCGGCCGTAGCCGCGGTAGTCGTAGGCGAGGACGGCGAGCCCGCGCTCCCGCAGCGCGAGCAGCACGTCCTCGCGTCCGGCGATGTTACCGCCGTTGCCGTGCGACCAGACGAGCGTCGCGGTCGGATTCTGCACGGCGGCGTACCACGCGTGTAGCCGCACCCCGTCCTCGGTCGTGATCCATCGCTCCTCGACGCCCGGCGGCGGCGTGCCGACGACGCGATCGGGAAAAAATACCAGCTGCTCGACGAGCACGCGCTCGCTAGTGCTGCGCGCGCAAGTAGGCGAGCACGGCCTCGGCGTCGTCGCGCGTGAAGCGGAACTGCGGCATCGGCGCGCGCAGCGGCTGCCCGTTTCGCGCCACGCCGGCGGTGAAGAGCCGGATCGCTTGCTCGTCGGTGTACGTCGCGAGGCCGGCGATGCGCGGCGCCGTGATCGCCCACGCCGCGACGAAGGGCGGCGGCTGCACCGGCACGGGCGCACCCCCGAGCCAATGCTCGCGGTCGAGGGTACCGTCTTCTTGGCGCGGCGTGTGGCACTCGCCGCACATCGCGACGTGCTCGACGAGATAGCGGCCGCGCTCGACGGGCGGCGCCGCGGCGGCGTTGCGTGCCGCGACGAACACGCAGAAGGCGGCGAGCCATCCGGCGATCCCGATGCCGTTCACGCGCACAAGCTCATCCGAGGCCGGCGGCGCCGAACCAGCCGCGGCTCACGACGTCGCTCATCGTGAGCGCGATCATCGTGCCGAGCCAGAAGAAGGCGATGCCGACGAAGAGCAGCGTCAGCCGCGAGCTGTAGCGCAGGTGCATGAAGTAGAGCAGCACCAGCGACGCCTTGATGACCGCGATCGTGAGCGCGACGAAGATGTTGAAGCGGCCGAGATCCACGAACGCGACCGTGGCGGTCACGCCGGTGAAGACGAGCAGCGTCACGAACACGGCGAAGTAGATCGGCAGCGGCACGACGTGCCCGACTGCCTCGTCGCCGTGCGGCATGTCGTGCGCGGCGGTCCCCGGGTGCGTCGTCACGAGTGGCGCTCCACGAGATAGAGCAGCGGGAAGAGGAAGATCCAGATGATGTCGACGAAGTGCCAGTAGAGTCCCGTCAGCTCGACCGGCGTGAAGTACGACGGCCCGAATCGGCCGCGCAGCGCCATGATCGCGAGGACCGCGAGGACGCCTTCGCCGATCACCATGTGCAGCGCGTGCAGACCCGTCATCACGAAATACAGCGAGAAGTAGAGCTCGACGTGCTGCGGATCGCCGCCTTCCCAGTGGAAGTACGGCCCGGGGACGTGGTGCTCGTGAAACTTCTGCGCGTACTCGACGGCCTTGATGCCGAGAAACACGCCGCCGAGGAGCATCGTCGCGCAGAGAAAGAGCGCGATCAGCCGCCCGTTGCGGCTTACCTGCGCCGTGTGGACGGCAAGCGCCATCGTCAAGCTGCTGCCGATCAGCACTGCGGTGTTGGTCGTGCCGAGGGTCAGGTCGAGGGTGCTGCTCGCGTGGCCGAACGCGTGCGGGTAGAGCGAGCGATAGACGGTATAGATCGTGAAGAGCCCGCCGAAGAAGAGGATCTCGGTCACGAGGAAGACCCACATGCCGAGCCCCGACGCGTCGTGCTGCTGAATCGCGTCATCGAACTGGTGCGCGGTCGGCGGCGGGAGCTTCTCCGCCCGCGGCGCGAGCGCGGTCGCGTGATCGCGAAGTTCTCGGTCGGCGGCGGCGACGGCGTCTGCCACTCGAGGCCGGTCGCGCCCCACGGGTTCGCCGGCGCGCGCGCGCCGTAGCGCAGCGACCAGATGAGATACGTCATCGGCAAGAGGTATCCGAGGCCGAGGATCGACGCCCCCGCGGTCGACATGACGTTCAGCACCTGAAACTCGTCGGGATAGACGTGGTAGCGGCGCGGCATGCCGAGATACCCGAGAATGAACTGCGGGAAGAACGTCAGGTTGAACCCCAGGAAGACGATCAGCGCCGCGAGCCGCGCCAGCGTCTCGGGATACATGCGGCCGGTGATCTTCGGCCACCAGTAGTGGATGCCGCCCAGATATCCCATCACGGCGCCGCCGACCATGATGTAGTGGAAATGGGCGACGACGAAGTACGTGTCGTGCACGTGCACGTCGAGGCCGAGCGACGCGAGGAAGAGGCCGGTCAGGCCGCCGATCGTGAAGAGGCCGATGAAGCCGAGCGCGTAGAGCATCGGCGCGTCGAGCAGCACCGAGCCGCGGTAGAGCGTCGCCGTCCAGTTGAAGACCTTGACGGCCGACGGGATCGCGACCGCGAAGCTCAGGAACGAGAAGATCAGGCTCGCGTACGCCGACTGCCCGGCGACGAACATGTGGTGACCCCAGACGAGGAAGCCGAGAAACGCGATCGCGAGGCTCGAGAAGGCGATGAACGCGTAGCCGAACGGCGACTTGCGCGCGAAGCACGGGACGATCTCGCTCACGACGCCCATGCTGGGCAGGATCATGATGTAGACCGCCGGATGCGAGTAGAACCAGAAGAGGTGCTGGAAGAGGATCGGGTCGCCGCCGAGCGCCGGATCGAAGATGCCGACGTGGAACCCGCGCTCGACGCCGACGAGCGCGAGCGTGATCGCGATGACCGGCGTCCCGAGGATGAAGATGATGCTGGTCGCATAGAGCGCCCAGACGAAGAGCGGGAGCCGCAGCCAGGTGAGTCCGGGCGCACGCATGCGGTGCACGGTCACGATGAAGTTCAGGCCGGTCAAGATCGACGAGAAGCCGTTGATGAAGATCCCGACCGCGGCGGGGATGACCTTCGTGTTCGAGCCGATCGTGCTGTACGGCGTGTAGAACGTCCAGCCGGTGTCGATGCCGCCCGTAAAGACCGCCCACAGCGTGAAAACGACGCCCACCACGAAGATGTACCAGCTCGCGAGGTTCAGACGCGGGAACGCGAGGTCGCGGGCGCCGATCATCATCGGCAGGACGAAGTTGCCGAGCACGGCGGGGATCGAGGGGATCAGGAAGAAGAACACCATGATGATGCCGTGCATGGTGAAGAGCTTGTTGTAGGTGTCGGCTTGAACGAGGTCGGCTGCCGGGGTCAGCAGCTCGAGCCGGATGAGGAGCGCGAAGAGGCCGCCGAGAAAGAACATCCCCGTGATCACGAAGAGGTAGAGAAGCGCGATGCGCTTGTGGTCTTTCGTGAACAGCCACGAGCGGATTCCGTAGTCGACGTTCAGGTAATGCACGGGACGCTCGGCGCTCGGCGGCGCGATCTGTTCGGCGGTCTGCATGATCACGATCCTCGCAGCGCTTTGATGTAGGTGATGAGCTGCATGAGATCCTCCTCGCTCACCTGCCCTTGAAACGTCGGCATCAGCGCCTGGTATCCCTCGACGATCTTCGCCTGCGGGTTGACGATCGACTCGCGGAGATAGTCCTCGTCGGCGACGACGGTCTCGCCGTCTTGCAGCTTCACGCGGGTGCCGAAGAGGCCGCCGAGCGCGGGACCGAGGGCGCCGGAGACGCCGCGGTGGCAGGTCGCACAGCCGAGCCGCTGAAAGAGCGCCTCGCCCGAGGCGGCGACGGCGAGCACGCCGGTGGACGCGCCGGAGGCCGCGTTCGCCCCCGCAGGCACACCCTCGCTCAGCCACGCCTGGTAGTCGGCGGGGTCCATGACGACGATGTGGCCGATCATCCGCGAGTGCTCGGTGCCGCAGTACTCGGCGCAGAAGAGATGGTACGTCCCGGGCAGCGTCGCCTCGAACCACTCCTGTGTATAGCGCCCGGGCACGGCGTCCTGTTTGATGCGGAACGCAGGCACGAAGAAGCTGTGGATCACGTCCTCGGAGGTGAGCGTCAGCTTCACCGGACGGCCGATCGGCACGTGCAGCTCGTTGATCTCGCGGCGCCCCTCGATGTGCTGCACCTTCCACATCCACTGCCGCCCGACGACGAAGACGTCGAGCGCGTTCGCGGGCGGGGTGTGCACCGACACGAAGAGGCGCGCGCCCCAGAAGAAGATCACCATCGCAATGCCGAAGGGAATGATCGACCACGTGAGCTCGAGCGCGAGCGATCCCTTGATCGGCTGCGGCGTTTCGCTGCCGGCGCGGCGGCGATAGCGATACGCGAACGTCACGATGAGGCCGGCGATCAAGGTAGCAAAGAAGCCGCTCACCGCGATGAGAAAGAAGTACAGTGCGTCGACGCGCGCCGCGTGCGTCGACGCCGCGGCGGGCAAGAAGCCGAGCCGCTCGAGCATCGTCAGGGTCTCCTCGGGGGATTCGGCCAATTTGCTTCGCCATACTTCGTTGCTCGGTCGCTCCGCTGCTCGGCGTAGCTCCCGCTACGCCTGCGCGGCTCGCTTCCCTCGCGCCTCGTCTGGCTCGCAACTTGACCGAATCCCTTGCGCACTACACTGATGGACGGCACGGCAGCGGCGCGTGTTTCCCGACGTCGCATCGTGACGATGAAGCCGACGAGCGCGAAGACGGTGAGCGCGCCGCCGGCGCGGATGAGGTTCATCGCGACGGCGCCGTATTTCCCCGTGGCGGGGTCGTAGCGGTAGCAGTAGAGGAGGAGATGATCGACGGCGGTGCCGATCTTGCGCTCGGCGGCTTCGATCAGACCGAAGCGCAGATCGCGCGGCGAGTATTCGACGCCGAAGAAGTAGCGCGAGATTCGCCCGTCCGGCGTGAGCACCATGATCGTGGCCGCGTGGGCGAACTGCTGTTCCTCGGGCACGTAGGTGTAATGAAAGCCGACGGCGCGCGCGAGGCGCTCGACGGCGGGCGCGTCGCCGGTCAGAAAATGCCATGCGGTCGCGGCGCCCGCACGGTCGTACTCGCCGAGGTACGTCGCCTTCTTCTTCGCCGCGAGCTCCGGCGTCTCACGCGGGTCGAAGCTGACGGTGACGAGCTCGAACTCGCGTCCGGGGTCGAACGCGAGCGTGCGCAGCGCCCGCACGAGGCCGTTCAACACGAGCGTGCAGAGCATCGGACAGCGGTAGTAGACGAGCGTCAGGATCACCGGCCGCTTCCCGAAGTACTGCCCCAGGCTCACCGGCGCGCCGCTCTCGTCGTGGAAGGCGAGGTCGAGCGGCACCTGCGCGTCGAGATTCTGATCGATCGCGACCTCGCGCAGCGCCGGCGGCCGCGCGTCGGCGGACGCGGGCGCGGCCGGGGCGGAGTCGGCGGACGCAACGGGGGCGGCGCCCGAGGGCGCGACGGGAGCGACGTCGCCGCGTGCGGCCGCGGCACGTGCGACGACGAGCAGCGCGAGAGCGCAGGAGAGGGCCCGACGGCGACGCAGCGTCGTGCGGGTCGTCACGGTGCCGGCCTCCCGCTTCTCGCACGGTCTTCGCTCGACGGTGCGTCGTCGACGGCCGCGGCGCCCGCCGCGCTCGAGAGACCGCGCGCGGCGAGCAGCTCGATCGCGCGGTCGATCGGAATGCGCACGACGCCGGCGTCGCGATCGGCCCACGCGTACCCGTCGAGGAGGGCGTCCTCGCTCGCGCGCAGACGCGCGAGGTCGGCGGCCGGCGCGACCTGCAGCCGCGGCGCCGGCGGCGCTTGCCGTCCGTAGCTCGCCGCAAGCGGGCTCGCCGGCTCGCTCGCGCGCTCGTCGCGCGCGGTATAGCCGGACAGCAGGCCGTACATGAGCACTTGCGTCACGATCCCGATCACGAAGAGCACGACGAACGCGATGGTGATCGGCCTGATCCGGATGTCGCGCGACTCGTGCCCTCCGCCCGTCGGCGCGTGCTCGGCCGCGCCGGCGGCGCCGCGTGCCACCGCGGTGTCGGCGCTGTCCGACAAGCTGCCGTCGCGGTCGCGCAGCTCGCTCACGCCGCCTCCGCCTCCGGCAGATACGGGTCGTTCATCGGCACGAGCGGGCGCGTCCCGAGCTCGCGGACGAAGAGCCAGAGCCACGGCCCGCC
>VBKW01000163.1 GCA_005879405.1 Deltaproteobacteria bacterium | reverse complement strand
CTGGAGGTTCTGGCCCGACACGAACGCCGCCTGCGTGCTGCAGAGGTAGACGCACGCGGCGGCGAACTCCTCGGGCGTCCCGAGCCGCCCGGCGGCGATCGACGACGCGATCTCGCGGTACGCCTCCTCCACCGACACGCCGCGCGCCGCCGCCTGCAGCTCGGCCATGAAGCGTTGACGATCGGTGTCGATACGCTCGGGCAGAAGATTGTTGATCGTGACGTTGTCGCGCGCGACCTCGCGCGAGAGGCCCTTGCAGGCGGCCGTCAGCGCCGCGCGCGCCGCGGTGGAGAGACCCATGAGCGGGTGCGGCGACTTCACCATCGCCGACGTGATGTTGACGATGCGGCCGAAGCGACGTGCGCGCATGCCACCGACGACGGCGCGGATCATGAGCACGGGCGCGAGCAGGTTCTGCTCGAGCGCGGCGAGCCACGCGGCGCGGTCCCAGTGCTCGAAGCGGCCCGGCATCGGGCCGCCGTTGTTGGTGACGAGGATGTCGGGCTCGGGGCAGGCCGCGACGAGCCGCGCGCGTCCGTCCTCGGTGCAGAGGTCGGCGGCGACGGCGACCACGTTCGCGCCGGTCGCGCGACGGATCTCCCCCGCCGTCGCCTCGAGCGGCTCGGCATTGCGTCCGTTCACGGCGACCGACACGCCTTCGCGCGCGAGGGCGAGCGCGCATGCCTTGCCGAGGCCGCGACTCGAGGCGCAGACGATCGCCTTTCGACCTTGGAGTCCGAGATCCATCGTGTCCTCCTCAACGCGACAGTATGGAGCCGAGGACGTTCGTGAGGATGCCACGCGGGCTCGCGGCGGCGCCGCGGGAACGCCAGGCGACGTGCTGATCGGGACGCACGAGGACGGCGCCGTCGGTGCCGATGTCGAGGAGTCGAAGCCAGCGGCCGTCCGGATCGTCGAGGTCACGCCCGATGACGAGCGGCGCAACCGCCGTCGCTTTGGTGATCGCGGTCGCCGCGTCCGCCCAGGCTTCGCCTGCGGGTCCTACGATCAGCGTGAAGCGATCGTATGGGAGAAGATCGAGGCTCGACACGCGCACACCGGCACGCCTCACCCAGGCGTGAGGGACGCGCGCGCCGGGCGCCGCGCTCGGGACGTACTCGCGCACAGAGCTCACGACCGCCGGCGGCGCGCCGTTCCGGACGATCGCGCCCGCGTCGTACGCGAAGCCGAGCTGCAGCCCGAGCATGTCGAAGTGCTCCGCCTGATTCGCGATCGCGCGCCGGAGCGCGTCCGCGCCGCGCGCCGGCGCCGCGTCACGCAGCTCGGCGAGCGCTTGGTAGACCTCGCCGATGCGCAGCGCGTTCTGCAGGCTCACGTCGGCGTTCCGCTGCGCCACGGGACGGCGCTCGGCGACGTAGCTGTCGAGAAGCCCGTCGCCCGCGCATCCCGCCTCGACGGCGGCGATCTTCCACGCCAGGTTGTGCGCATCCTGCACGCCGGTATTGAGGCCGAGGCCGCCCGTCGGCGGGAAGCGGTGCGCGGCATCGCCGACGAGAAAGATGCGCCCTTCCCGGTAGCGCTCCACGACCTGCGCCGTCATCGTCCACGGCCGCACCGTGCGAATGCGGAACGGATACGCGTCGGTGCCCAGTGCGCCACGCACGATCGCGGCGCAGACGCTCTCCGAGTAGTCGTCGACCGACTCCCGATCGGGATCCCACGCGTGCATGTACACCCACGTCGAGTCGATCTCGTGCGCGACGAAGGTGCCGGTCGCGCCCGGCGCCGTCGTCCAATAGAGGACGCCGGCGCGGTGGCAGACGAGCGGACGCAGGTTCGCCTCGAAGTGAATCATGATGAAGCTCTGCAGCCGGTCGGGTCCGATCGGCGCGATCCCCAGCGCCGTGCGCACCGGGCTGCCGGCGCCGTCGGCGGCGATCAGCCAACGACTCCGCACCTCGTACTCGCCGTCACGGCCGCGAATCCTCGACGTGACGCCGCGCGAGTCCTGAGTCGCGCGCACCCATTCGTGGCCGTAGTCGACGTCGGTCGACACGCGCACGGCGGCGCCCAGGATCGGCTCGAGACGATGCTGCGAGAGGCTCCGGAGCGGCGTCGGCGTGAACGCGAGCGTGTCGTCGCCTTGGCGCTCGAACGGCAGCCGGCCGAGCTCCTCGCCCGCCAGCGTCGTGACCCAGAGGACCTGCCCGGCGTCCGCCGGGTCCTGGCACGCGGCGGCGATGGCGTCCATGTCCACGCCGGCCGCGCGGAAGATCTCGAACGTCCGCGCGTTCACGACGTGTGCAGCGGGCGCCGACTGCGGCGCGCGCCGCCGCTCGACGACGCGATTCGCGATCCCGAGCCGCGACAGCAGCAGCGACGACGTCAGGCCCGCGGCGCCGGCGCCGACGATCAGGACCGGCGTCTCCATGGTCTGCATCGCGCCGCTCACCGCAAGCACGCCTGGTCGGCGGCGATCCGGCGCGCGAGCTTCTCGCGCCACGTCTCCACGGGCTCGCAGCCGCCCGCGGCGCGGCACAGCTCCTCCGTCTGGCGGAGGATCTCGGCGTCGTCGAGCGATAGATCGAGGTACTCGCCGCACGGCTGGTGGACGTACCACGGGCTGTCGACGACGAGCTCGATCGCGTTCCCCTCGGGGTCGCGCGTGTAGAGCGACCACGCGTTACCGTGGTTCAGCGGCACGAAGTTGCTGTTCCGTTCCGCGACGAGGCGCTGCTGCACGCGGCGCAGCGTCGCGAGGTCGTCGAGCCGAAACGTGAGCTGGAAGATGGCCGCCCCGAAGCTGCCGCCGAGAACCGGCCCTGCGAGGATCGTGCCCTCGGTGCGTCCCGACGCGAGGACGAGCGGATGATGTTCGGCCGGATCCGTGGTGAGAAAGACGAGCTGGGCGATGCCGCCGGCGACGTCGCCGCGGTCGGTCACGGTCATGCCCAGGACGCGGGTGTAGAAGTCCTCCATGGGCGCGAGATCGAAACAGCTGAGACCGAAGTGGCTGAGGCTGAGCTTTCGCCCTTCGACGGTCGGCACGGTCGCGGTGCTCATTCGAATGCTCCTCTCGAGCGTCGAAGCGACGCTCAGACGATGGAATTACTCGGATGCATAATCCAGCTTGCAGCTTTTAGTCAAGAGAGTAAACTGAGCGCCCAGATGCGTCGCTCCACGTATCGATCGGCCGTGCCGGACGGGACGGATCTCCATCGGCCGCCTCCCCCCGACGGGACGCGCGAGCGCATTCTCGCGGCCGCGTTCGAGATCTTCGCCGAGCGCGGCTTCGACGGCGCCCGGACGCGCGACATCGCGGACCGCGCCGGGGCCAACCTCGGGCTCATCAAGTACTACTTCGACGGCAAGGAGCGACTCTGGAAGGCGGCCGTGACGCGCGCGTTCGCCGAGCTGCAGGCGGAGTTCGCCGCTGCGCTGCCGTCGCGCGACGACGCCGATCCGCTCACCTGGCTCGAGTACGTGATCCGGCAGTTCGTCCGATTCGTCGCTCGGCGGCCGGCGTTCATGCGCTTGATGAACGACGAGGCGAAACGCGACAGCGCGCGCATGCGTTGGCTCGCCGACCGCTTCGTGCGGCCGATGAACGACGCGATCGTCGCGCACCTGCTACGCGCGCAAGCCGACGGTCTCGTGCCGCCGATCTCACCGGTGAGCCTGCGCTACATCGTCATCGGCGCCGCCGGCCTCGTCTTCAGCCAGGCGCCCGAGTGCCGGTACCTCACCGGCGTCGACCCGACCGAGCCCGAGTTCGCGGAGCAGCATGCGGAGGCGCTGATCACGCTCTTCATGGGTCGGCGACCGAAATGGCGTTCGTCGCGCGCGCGGCGACGCCGGCCATGAGATGCAGGACCGATGCGCGAACTCGAGTTGCATCAGCTGCTCGCCGCTGCCACTCATGCGCGTCGATGCCGAGCCGGTTCGCGATCGACACGGCTGTCACGCCGGCGGGTGACCACCGCTACCGGGCGCGCATCGATCGCGGCTGGTGGATTCTTCGCGGCCCGAACGGCGGCTACCTCGCCGCGCTCATCTTGCGCGCGATCACGACCGACGTCGGCGACCCGGCTCGGCGGCCGCGATCGTTCACCGTCCACTACCTGCGCCCGCCGCGGGAAGGTGAGGCGGACCTCATCGTCCAGCCCGAGCGCGCCGGCCGCACGACGACCGTCGTCACCGCACGCATGATGCAAGACGGCAAGCTCACCGCGCTCGCGGTCGCGGCGCTCGGCACCGACCGCCCTGGGCCGGAGTTCGCGCACCTCGTCCCACCGGCCGTGCCGCAGCCGACCGAGATCGCCGCGCCGCCGCCCGCGCCGGTGCAATTGCCGATGCGCGAGCGCTACGAGATGCGGATCGCGCTCGGTGGTGCGCCGTGGGATGCGGCGCCGGCAACCGAGGCCGTGACCGGCGGCTGGATCCGCCTCGCCGACCCCGAACCCGTCGACGCACACGTGATTGCGGCCCTCAGCGACGCATGGTTCCCGGCGCTCTTCACGATGACGCGCGCGGCCGTCCAGGTGCCGACGGTCGATTTGACGATTCACTTCCGCGACGAGCCGGCCCACGTCCATGACTGGTGCCTGGTCCGGTTCGTCAGCCGCCACGCGTCGCACGGCTTCGTCGAGGAGGACGGCGAGATCTGGAGCCACGACGGCCGGCTCCTCGCCCAAAGCCGTCAGCTCGCGCTCATGCTCTCGGCGTTGTGATCACCACGCGCCGGGCTCGAACATCTGATCTTGCCGCGTCCAGCGCCGCTTCAGGATGTCGCGCTGCTCGGGGTGCGTGAGGATGTAGAGATCCTTGCGCTCGATGCCGCGCACGACCCGCCGCGCGACCTCCTCGGGCGCGATCGTGCTGCCGACCATGGCGGCCGCCGGCGGCACGAGCGGCTCGCCGGGATTGCGCAGCTCGGCCGGCCGGCGCGTGACCGAGTTCTCGTTGATGTTGGTCGCGACGATCATCGGACAGAGGACGCTCGCGCCGATGCCGTGCGGCTTGAGCTCGCGGTGCAGCGCCTCGGTGAGCCCGACGACCGCGAACTTCGACGCGCAGTAGATGCCGAGCCACTGCATCCCGACCAGTCCGGCCATCGACGCCGTGTTGACGACGTGGCCGCCCTGCCCTTGCGCGAGTAGCCGGGGCACGAACGCCTCGACACCGTGCACGACGCCCCAGAAGTTGACGCGCATCGTGAACTCCCAGTCGGCGTGCGTGGACGTCGCGATCTCGCCGAAGGTCGCGACGCCAGCGTTGTTGCAGACGATGTGCACGGCGCCGAAGCGGCGGACGGTGTCCACCGCGAGCGCCTCGACGTCGTCGCGCGACGTCACGTCGGTGCACGCCGCGATCGCGTCCGCGCCGCCGGCGCGCAGCCGTGCTGCGACCGCTTCCGCCGCATCGAGCTGGAGGTCGGCGAGCACGAGCCGCACGCCACGGGCGGCGAACGCTTCCGCCAGCGCGGCACCGATGCCACCGCCGCCGCCGGTCACGACGGCGACGCGTCCTTTGAGCTCATCCATGGCGCGCGACCCTACGCGACGCTCCGGACTCGGTCAATTTGCGGCGCGAGATTGCGGCGCTCGACGGCTGTCCGCACGTCGCGGGCGGTACCGCCTCACTGCGTGCGTGGCAGCGGCGCTGCAGACGGCGGACGGCCGACGAGGGCGACGAAGCCGGTCGCGCCTTGCGTGACGTCGTAGGAGGCGAAGATCTCGACGCGCGCGCGCCAGCCGTGGATCTCGAGCGTCGGACGGAGCATCAAGCGGGCGCCGAAGCCGAGAATCTGCGCCGTGCTCGGGCCGAGCGCGTGGTCTTCGTAGACCGTCACCGAGAAGCTCCGTCCCTGGAAGAGATTGGAGGCGACGAGCCGTTGGTACACGACACGATCGTCGGGGTCGCTCCTCGTGCCCGGCCGTGTGAACGCCACCAACGTCGTGCCTTGCACGCGCGCGCCGAACGCGAGGAGCGGCGGCGTCGCCTCGCTGCCCGCACGACCGGTCGCGGCCGGCGACGCGAGTAACGTGAAGAACGGCGCCAGAACACCCGGCCCCGTCGCGAGGTCGTCGCGCAACGTAACGTCGGCGAGCGCGCGCGCCTCGTGCGCGGGCCGCGGCGCGACGAGCGCAAACAGCGCGGGGTCCGCGAGTCGGAGATGCTCATTCGTGTGCCGATGCTCGCCTGCTCGAGCGTGGCTCGCCGTCGCGAGCACGAGAATCAGCGTTGTGAGCGCTCTCGACATGACGTACGACATTCGTCGTATCGTTATCGACATAATATCGTGTGTATGGCCGGCGAGGGAAGGAAAAAGTGCCGGTGATGAGACTGTAGATAATCGCCGCCAAGGCGAGCCGCATAGCCGCTGCGCTCAGCGCAACGCGGTGCGGTCAGCGCGACGCGGCGCGCGCGAATGCGGGCCGCGCCCGCAGACGATCGAGATACCCGCTCGCATTCGGGCCGAGGCACTCGCCGAGACCGATGTTCCGGGCAAGGTACAAAGCATACGCGATGCAGACGTCGGCGATCGTGAACCGACCGGCACAGAGGTACTCGCGATCGGCCGTCGCGGTCTCGACGGCGCGGAGCCGTCCGGCGAACCAGCGCTTGTAGTCGTCCGCCGCCTGCGGCAGCCGGCGCTCCTCGGGCTCGAGCATGCTGTAGCGGAGGTAGATCGTCTGCGGGAACGTCAGCGTCGCGTCGCTGAAATAGAGCCAGTTGAGATACGTGCCGTACTGGCGATCGGACGACGCGATCGCGAGCGGCGTCGGCCCGTAGCGCTCGACGAGGTAGTGGCAGATGCCCGACGACTCGCTCATCCGCACGTCGCCGTCGATCATGTAGGGCACGGTGCCGAGCGGGTTCACCTCCAGATAATCGCGCTGCAGGACACGCGGCGGAAACGGCAGCGCGTGCAGCTGGTAGGGGAGCCCCATCTCCTCGAGCGTCCAGAGCACGCGCAGCGAGCGCGCGTCCTTGCAGTGATAGAGGACGATCGACATGCGCGGGACCCTAGCATAGGAACGCCGCGACCGCGCATGCGTGCGTCACGACGACTCGACGCCGCTCACGCAGCGTCGGTCCGTCAGTCGGCGGACAGGGCGTCGCCCGCGCGCTCGGCGGCGATTGCGTCGACCGCCGCGAGCCGCTCGCCGATGTTCCCGTCACGGACTGCGTGCGCGGCGATCACGAGCGGCAAGCGGACGGTGAACGTCGCTCCCGCGCCGGGCGCGCTCGCGACCGCGACGCTGCCGCCGAGGAGCTCGGTCAGCTGGTGCACGATCGCGAGACCGAGCCCGATCCCCCCGTTCTTGCCGTGGCCTCCGGGCGCGATCTGCTCGAACGCAGCGAAGATCGCCTCGTGTTGCGCCGCCGGAATACCGCGCCCAGTGTCGCGCACCTCGAAGACCGCCGCATCGCGGTCGCGGAAGGCGCGAATTGTGATCGTGCCGACGTCCGTGAACTTCGCCGCGTTGGTCGCGAGGTTGTTGAGGATCTGCCGTAGCCGCATGCCGTCGGTGCTGATGCGCGGCAGCTCGCAATCGACGCGGACGACGATCGGCTTGCCGTCGGCGATCGCACGCGCCCCGCACGCGACGTCCTCGAGCACCGGCGCGACCGCGACGTCCTCGACGTACAGACCGACCTTGCGGCAGGTGAGGCGCGACAGATCGAGGAGGTCGTTCACCAACGCCTCGAGGGACATCGCATAGTCCCGAATACGGGGCGCCGTATCGACGATGGTCGCGCGGTCGTCGGCGTCGACGAGCATGTCGGCGTATCCGACGATCACGTTCAACGGCGTGCGCAGCTCGTGCGAGACGTTCGCGACGAGTCGCGACCGCATCTCGACGGCGTCGCGCGCCCGGCCGAGCGCGGTCCGCAGCTGGTCGTGCGCCTGACGCAGCGTCGTCTCGCGCTCGAACGCCTCGCGCCGGAAGCGCGAGACCGATCGCGCGCCGAGCACCGTCGTCGTCAACACCGAGAGGAATGCCATGAACCCATATGGCCACGGGATCGACGTCGGCAGGCCGCTGGCGAGCACGCCGAAGAACCCCAGGGCGCAAATGCCGCCCATCACGAGCTGGTGGCCGACGTCGAAGGGTAAGATCGCGGGCACCGCGGCAACGAGGCAGATGAGCGCCGCCATCGCGATGTTCGCGTCGCCGCGCACCAGCGGGTAGTAGGCCGCGATACACAGACCGAGCACGGCGCCCCACGCGGTGGCGATCGCGCGCGATTGACGCTCACAACGGCGCGCCGCGACCCACGCGATCGCGCACACCACGATCTCGAGCGCGTACATCGTGACGTACGGGCGCAGACGATCGCGATAGAAATACAGCTCGATCGGCAGCGCGCCGCCGATGAATGCCAGGAGCACGGCCATCGCCAGCGGCAGCCGGCGCCGCGTCAGCGTCTCGAGCGCCTCGTGATGCTTGCGGAGGTCCACGCCCCCGACGAGCAACGAAGATGCCATCGCGGGCGCCCGAGCGACGGGCGGCGGCGGGTCGAATCCGGCGCTGCGCGCCGGCCCGCGTGGCACACCGGGACCGAAATGGCACACCAGCCCGCCTGACTGTCACGGGAATTCACCGCTCTCGGTGACGCGCCATCCCACATCACGTACGGCGAAATGCCGACCCTTTGGGCACCCACGTACGTCGTCACGGAATTCTGAGCGCGATGGCCCGCCGTTACACTCTCGCAAAACTTCTCACGTCGACGTGGTCATGGAGGGCCGATGATGACGCGCACGCGCTTGCTCGTAACGGGACTGCTGATGGCGATCTCGTCGTGGACCGCAGCACCGCAACCGGCGGCGGCCGGCTCGTACGTCCTCACCTCGGACGTGCGCATCGCCATGCCGGACGGCGTGCTCCTCGACTCCGACGAGTACGTGCCGACCGAGGGCTGTCCCTGCCCGACGATTCTCGTACAGACGCCGTACCGCAAATCGGGCTCGGCCGTCGGCGAAGGCAACACGATCTTCCCGTCGAACGGCTACGCGATGATCGTCGTCGACGTGCGCGGCACCGGCTCGAGCGAGGGCTCGTGGGACTCCTTCGGACCGAAGGAGCAGCAAGACGGCGCGACGCTCGTCCAGTGGGCGGCGTCGCGGCCGTACTCGAACGGCATCGTCGGCCTCTCGGGCGTGAGCTACTCCGCGATCAACCAGTTCCTCACCGTCGAGCAGCCCGGCACCGACGCCGTGAAGGCGATCTTCCCGATCGTGCCGATGTCGGACGCATACCGCGACGTCACGTGGGCCGGCGGCAACACCGACGCCGGCTTCATTCCGCTCTGGCTGGGATTGGTGAACGGCCTCGCGATGATCCCGGCGGACGACGCGCAGAGCCAGCCGCAGATCGCGCTCAACGCCGAGTCGCAGCACGCGCTGGACGTGGCCGAGTTCGGCGGGCAAGCGGTGCTCGACGCGACGTTCGGCGGCTACGAGATGATGCTGCCGTCGGCGCTCGTCGCGTTCCCCGAGCAGGCGTACGACGGCGACTTCTACCGCATCCGCTCGCCCATCCGGAACATCGGCGCGGTGAACATCCCGACATTCATCGTCGGCGGCACGTACGACATCTTCCAGCGCGGCGAGCCGATCCTCTTCAACGCCCTCAAGCTCTCGCGCTCGAAGAAGAAGCTCTTGATCGGCCCCTGGTATCATACGACCGCCGGCAACGGCCTCACCGCCGACGACGGCTCGAGCCCGGTCTACGACACGAACGGCACGCTCATCCCGAGCCTGAACAACCTGCAGCTCGCCTGGTTCGACCACTGGCTGAAGGGCATCGACAACGGCATCCAGATGTTCCCGACCGTCGAGACCTACTACCTCGGCGCCGGCAAATGGGTCGGCGACCGGAGATATCCGGCGTCGCACACGAAGTACCGCCGCTGGTATCTCTCCGCGAACCCCGGCAGCGGCAGCTCGCTGTACGCGGGATCGCTCGCGCCCGTCACGGACGCGGCGGACACGACGGCGACGTTGCCGTGGATTCCGCTGAACGGCACCTGCTCGCGCTCGACGACGCAATGGACGGCGGGACTCGTCGCCGGCTGGAACTGCGAGAACGACAACTCGCCGAGCGAGGCGCTCGCCGCGACGTTCACGACGCCGCCCTTCACCGCACCGTACGCGCTCTCCGGGCCGATCAACGCCGACATCTGGATCAGCTCGAACGTGAGCGACACGCAAATCATCGCCACGATCTCCGACGTCGATCCGAGCGGCGCCTCGAGCCAGATCACCGCGGGGACGCTCGTCGCGTCGCTGCGCGCCGAGACGCCGACGCGCTGCCATTCGACGGTCGCCGACTGCTCCGTCTACGCGCGCTCGCAAGTGATCGAGCCGTGGCACCCGTACACGCACGCGTCGCAAACCCCGCTCACCCCCGACGCACCGACCGAGCTGCAGATCGAGATCTTCCCGACGTCGGCGGTGATCCCCGCCGGCCACTCGCTGCGCCTGACGCTCGCAACCGGCGACTTCCCGCACGAGACGCTGACGCTGTCGACGCTCGTCAACTCCGCGGGGGGCATCGACACGATCTACCTCGGGCCCGACCATCCGTCGTCGATCTACGTCGGCACCCCGACGCCGGCGCCGGCGAGCTGAACGGCCCGAACGAGCCCCACTCGCCGGCCGTTGACCTCGTCTGCGCTTCGCACGTAGAAGCGTCGACGAATGGCCGACACGATCGTCATCGACGATCTGACGCGTTGCTTCGGTGAGCGGGTCGCGGTCTCGCACGTCAGCCTCACCATCCGACAGGGTGAGATCTTCGGACTGCTCGGTCCGAACGGCTCCGGAAAGACGACCCTCATCCGCATGCTCTGCGGATTGCTCAATCCGACGTCCGGACGCGCGACCGTCGGCGGGTGTGACATCACGCGCGACGCCGAACAGGTGAAGCGCATCATCGGGTACGTGTCGCAGAAGTTCAGTCTCTACCCCGACCTCACGATTCGCGAGAACCTCGACTTCTTCGGCGACGTGTACGGCGTGGCGCGCGACGTCGCGGCCGAGCGCAAGCGCGACCTGCTCCGTCTCTGTGGACTCGAGGGCCGGGAGCGCCAAGCAGCGGGCAGTCTCTCGGGCGGCTTGAAGCAGCGCCTCGCCCTCGCGTGCGCGCTCATTCACCAACCGCGCATCCTCTTCCTCGACGAGCCGACCGCGGGCGTCGACCCGGTGGCGCGGCGGCTCCTCTGGGACCTGCTCTTTCAACTCGCGGGACAGGGCACGACGCTCTTCGTGACGACGCATTACATGGACGAGGCCGAGCGCTGCACGCAGGCCGCCTACATCTACTACGGCAAGCTGCTCGTGAGCGGCGATCCGAACTCGATGAAGCGCGAGGAGATCGCCGCGACCAATCGCCGCCTCGAGATCGTCTGCCAGCCGTTGATGCCGGCGTTGGCGGCGTTACGTGGCGCGCCGTACGTGGACGACGTGAGCGTCTTCGGTCAGGCGCTGCACGTCCGGCTGAAGGACGTTCCTCCCGAGCCGCTGACGAGCGACGACTTTGGGTCGTTCGCGGCGGCGGCGAAGCGCGCGGTCGTCATGGACGTCCTCGGCAAGCGTCTCACCGCGGCCGAGATCGAGGTGTACGCGATCCGCTCCGTCTACCCGACACTCGAGGACATCTTCGTGAGCTTCACGCGGCGGATGGACCGCGAAGGTGCCCCCGAGTAGCGGCGGCGCCGCCGGCGAGCGTATTGAGCAGCCCGATCAGTCGATCGACCTGTGTGCGATCGTCGATCTTCCACGTGGCGCCCTCCAATGTGCCGGCGCCGCCGCTCACGAGCTCGGTGACGATCGGCGCCAGCGTCTCGGCGGTCATTCCCAAGTGGCCCGCGAGCACCTCGAGCGACACGCTCCACGGGACGGGCATCGCGGCGCCGAGATCCTGCAGCACACACGCGATCACGCGCACACGCACCAGCCGTTGCAGCTGCTGCTGGAGCGGATCGTTGGTGCGTGCGAGCCGCGCCCCCTGCTCGTTCAGCATGCGGGTGACGGTCGCGAGGTCGTCCCGGACGAGCATGGCGAAGGCATCCCTGCCGATGACGAGGAGCCGGCTGTCCTCGATCACCTCGGCCGTCGCGCTACGGACGGCGCCCGATAGCAGCGACATCTCGCCGAAGAACTCGCCGGGACCGAGCACCCTGATCTCCCCCACCTCGGCGCCAGCGCCGAGCGTCAGGCGGACGCGCCCCTTGTCGACGACGAACATCGTGTCGCTGGAGTCGCCCTGACGAAAGAGGATGGTGCCCTTCGGGACCTCGATCTGGTCGTCCATGCTCATGCGAGGGTCTTCCGGAACCGGGTGATGCTGAGCGCGCCGAAGCCCATCATGAACGCCGCCAGCGCCGTGAAGTCCCACGCCAGATCACGCACGGATGCTCCTTTCAACGTGAGGCCGCGGATCGCCTCGACGAAATATGTCATCGGAAGACTCCACGCCATCGGCCGCAGCCATGTCGGCATCGCCTCGATCGGGAACACGAAGCCCGACATGAGCACCGATGGCACGATCACGAACACCGCCATGAAATTCGCCTGCAGTTGCGTCTCGGACAGTGTCGAGATGAGGGCGCCCAACGCCAAGAGAGCCAAGATGAAGAGCACCGCCAAGAAGACGATCGCCAGGAGAGAACCGCGAAAGGGCAGCATGAACATCAGCCGCGCCAGGACCGTCGCAACGGCGAAGTCGAGCGCGGCGATGATGCCGTACGGAACCATCTTCCCGACGATCAGCGACGCGCGTGAGATCGGCGTCGCGAGGAGCTGCTCGATCGTCTGCTGCTCCTTCTCGCGCACGAGGCCGGCAGAGAGCGTCAAGGTCACCAGCATGATGACGATCCCGATGGTTCCGGGGAGGAAGAAATCCGAGTCGCGGAGCTCCCGGTTGTAGAGAATCTCCTCCTCGATTTTGATCGGCGGCTTGCGCGTCGGTAGCGCCGGGTGATCGGGGTCGTCGAACGTGAGCTCCTCGGCTGCATCCTCGCCGGTCAGGACGCTCGCGCCGAAGAGGCCCGCTTGCGCGAGCGTCGGCATGCTACCGTCCACGAGCAGCTGGAACGCGGTCTGCTGGCCATCGACGAGTCGCTGCGAAAACCCCGCCGGAATCACCAGTCCGAGTCGTGCGGTCCCGGTACGCAGCCATTCGCGGATCGTCTCCTCGGAATCCACGTCGACGATGCGAAGATTGCCGGCGCGCGCGAGCCGATCCTTGACGGTGACGCTGAAGAACGTGCGCTCTCGGTCCCACACCGCGACGGTCAGGTTGTCGGGACGCAGGCGGAGGGCATAGCCGAACAGGACGAGCAGGAGGATCGGCAGACCGAGCACGAAGCCGATCAACTGCGGATCACGCGCGATGTGAAGGAACTCCTTGCGCATCATCGCGAGCAGCGATCTCATCGGTCGTCCATCGCTCTACCGCGTGAGGTGAGTGCGGCTGAACGTGTCCGGCGGAATTTGGGCGTTGAGCTTCACGTCCGTGAGCGTGAGCCGCGACTCGTGCTTCTCCTGGACGCTCTCCATGCGCTGCACGAGTGGTGTCCATACCCCATCGAGCTTCTCGACCTTCTCCAACGTCCAGACCTTCACGAGCGTCCCCTTCGGATCGAAGAACTGCACACGCAGGACGAGAAGATCCGTCGGATCGATCGCCGAGATCGTCTTGCCGTACAGCTCGTGCTGGGGGTTTTTCGGAACGGCCTCGACCAAGCGCGTGCGGCGATCGCCGATGTTCTCCTCGCCGACGAAGCGATACGTGAAGGCGTCGAGCTCGGGCCGTACCATGTCGCTGACGTAGAAGTCCGATCCGAGGAACGGCTGCTTGCGCGTCTCGTCGGAGACCTGCATCGCGCGTTTCACGGCGGGGACGTATATGAATTGCTCGTCGCGTCCCTCGGCGCGATCGAGGAGCAGAAAACGCGTGTCCTTGAGATCGAGCGGCGCCGTGACCTCGAGATACGACGCGTCGGCGTCGTTGACGAAGGCGCGACTGAGGGCGAGCTCGCGCGCCCACCCCCGGTCCGATGTCAGCGTCGCGTGCGCCGTGAGCGGCATCTTCGGCACCGCGTCGAGCACCTGCTTCACGAGCGCACGCGCATCGTCTTGGGCGTAGGCGGTGAAGGATCCGAGGAACACCGCGGCTGCGACTCCGGCGGCAGCGAGGACGCAACCCCAGTGCTTGGACGGCGGTGCGCGCCGGGAACCGAACGGCTTGACAGTCACGCACTCTCCTCGGTATCGGGACCGCGATCGAGCATCCGGGCCCATGAGCCCATGAGCGACATCGGGGCGGATCCTTGCTCATACTCTCGCGATCGTACGCCGACAAGAAGACGGCGCGCCCGCGCGGGGTGGAACATCGCAATCGCGCCAGATTGGCGCATTTCGGATGCATAGTGTGACCTTGCGCCCGCAGACTTTCGCCGCGCGACGGCTGCGCGAAATTCCGGCCCTGCGTGGGCTGAGCGCCACCGATTGCGAGCGGCTCGCCGAGCACATCCGCGAAGAGTCCTACCGCAAGGGCGAGGTCATCCTGCGGGAGGGTGATGCCGGCACGGCCGCGTACATCGTGCGCTCCGGAATGTTACAGGCGCGGGTGGCCGGCCGCGTCGTATCGCGATTCGGTCCCGGCGAATGGTTCGGCGAGATGTCGCTTCTGACCGGTGCCGCACGCTCGGCGACGGTCGAGGTCGTGCTCGACTGCCGCGTGATGGTGGTCGATGCGGACGCCTTTGCGACGTTGGTCGCGATGTACCCGCGGTTATACGAACGCTTGGCGGCGCTGCTGAGCGAGCGCCTCGCACGCACCTCACATGACAGTCCACTGCGCCGCGCGGAGGTCGTCGTGATCGAGAACCGCGCCGCGTGGCCCGAGCGGCGCGAGTTCGTCGAAGCGTTGGCGGCGGCTCTCGAGCGCGAGCTCCGCGAGGACGTCGCGATCGTGCGCGTCGCACGCCGCCCGCCGGCTGCGACGACCGCGCGTCCCGGTCGGCGCGACGCCGTGCTGCTGGCACTGCGCCGTGAGCCCGCGCAACTTCGTCGGCGCGTCGCCGCGCAGCTCACGGACATCGCGCACGTTCCCGTGATCATCGTCGAGATCGACACCGACGTATCGGCGGGTGACGCGCTCGCAGACCTCGGCGATTTCGTGATCGTGCTCGCCGATGGCGATACGCCGCCCCAGAGTCCGTGCCAGGGACAGCGTCACATTGCGGTCTACGACCGCCGGCGCGGCGCGACACCACCGCTCTGTGACGCGAGTTGCGCCGTCCTGCCGCTCGCGGAGCGTTGGCGGGCGTGGACGATCGCCCACATCGCGCGCATCGTCACACGGCGGACGGTCGGCATCGCGCTCGGCAGCGGTGTCGCGTACGGCCTCGCGCACATCGGCGTACTCAGCGCGCTCGAGGACGCCGGCATCCCGATCGACTTCATCGCCGGCGCGAGCATCGGATCGATCGTCGGCGCCGGTTACGCGCTGGGCGCCTCGGCGGCGGAGCTGCGCACGATCGTGGAGCGTCTCAGCGGCTTGCGCAGCGCTCGCGCCGTCCTGCAGACGGTGCTCTTGCTCGCGCGTGACGCGAACTTGATACGCCCGGGGATGCTCTGTGGCGATCGACTGCTGGGCTTCCTGGAGACGGTCGCGCCGCTGCAAAACGCGCGATTCACTGACCTGGTGATCCCGTATCGCGCCGTCGCAACGGACCTCACGAGCGGGTCCCGGGTCGAGCTCGCGGAGGGGACGCTCGCGGACGCGATGCGCGCCAGCGCCTCGGCGCCATGGCTGCTCTCCCCGTGGCGCGTCGGCGACCGCGTACTCATCGACGGCGGCATGTGCGATCCGGTCCCGACAGCGACCGTCCGCGGCATGGGCGCCGACTTGGTGGTCGCGGTAAACGTCGTGCCGCCGCCCGATCCCCGCGCGCAAAATCCGCTCGCGGCGGTTCTCGGCGCCGTCGACTGGTTGAATCCACTCTCGTATCTCAAGGGTGGCACGCGCCTTCCGAACAGCTTCGACGTCGTCATGAAGTCGCTGCTGATCCTGCAGCACGAGCTCGGCAATCGTCGGATCGACGAGGCGGACATCTTGATCCGTCCCGCGCTCGGCGAGTTTTGGTTCTTGGAGTTCTGGAACGCACCCGCGTTCATCCTCAAGGGTGTCGAGGCCGCTGCCGCGGCGGTGCCGACGATCCGCGAAAAGCGCGCACGCGCCGCCACCCTGGCGCCGGAAGCGATCGGCGCGACCGTCTTCCCTGGCTCCTGAGTGGCGGCGGGCAATCAGTGGAAGCAATGGCCGAGACCGCGGT
>VBKW01000164.1 GCA_005879405.1 Deltaproteobacteria bacterium | reverse complement strand
TGCGCCTCGTAGATGAGCGTCCGCTCCCATGGTACGCGCGGCGGCCGGTCGTCGCCCCAGTCGAACGACGGGTCGACGACGATCGAGCGCGGCGCGACGTCGGCGTCGTCACGGTCGTCGCGCGCGAGGTCGTCCTCCGGCGCGCCGGGCCGGTAGCCGAGGAGGCGATCGCTCCACGCCGCGAGCGGCGTGATCGCACGCGCGTACGGGTCGAGCAGCAGCTTCGCGGGATTGAACCGCTGACCGTCGCCCGGTGCGTACGGGCCGTGGACGCGGTAGCCGTAGACCGCGCCGACACCGAGTCCCGTGACGCGGGTGCGCCACACCGCGTCCGCGCCGCGGGCGAGCGCGACGCGCGCGACCTCACGGCCGGGGTGGCCGCCGTCGAACACGCAAACCTCGACCGCGTCCGCATGCTCGGAGAAAAGCGCGAACGCGACGCCCGACCGATCGCAGTGCGCGCCGAGCCGCGCGGCATCGCGAGGCCGCGTCATGGCGCCGGCCGATCCATCATCGCTAGTAAACGAGATCGGCCCCGCGTCTCATCCGCTGATCCCGTGCTTGGCGTAGTATGCCCTGATCTGCGGGATGGCCTTCACACGTTCGTAGTGCTCGACCAGCTTCGGCGCGATCCGGTCTGGTAGATCGGTCGGAATATGATCCAACTTCCCGGACTTGAGGTGGCCGATCCACACGAAGACTTTCAAGTCTGCCACTGACAGCCGATTGCCGGCGAAGTAGAGCGAGCCTTGAGCCTCGAGCCGTTCCTGCAGGCGGGTCAGGTACAGGCGCAGTGGCCCCTCCACCAGTGCTTGGCGCGCGGCCTTCTTTTGCGCTTCCGGCAGGTCGAAAGTTGCAACCACTTTGAGGGTGATGTCCTCCACCGCGTCCATCGCCTCGTCGCAGAGAGCCGCGTGCCAGGCATCGGTCGGATAGAGATCGGTCAGCTTGCCTAGATAGCGATTGATCCCGTTCGATTGCGTGACGATTCGCCCGTCGACCTCCAAGACCGGTAGCGCGCCGAATGGGGTATCGGCCTTGCGACGTGGCCAGTCCGTCAGCGGGATGCGCTCATCCGCGAATTCGATCCCGCCGATGGCCAACGCGAGCCGCGCCGGCTCTCCGCGTCCGCCGTGAAAATCGAAGTAGGTCAGCTTCAGTTTGGCCATGACACTTCACCTCTCGGGTCGTTTGCCGCCTGAATTCCATCGCGGTTAGCCGAGGTGGCTCGGCGACGCAATGGATCGCCGACGAGCGCGTCGACCGACGGACGCGCGGCCGACGATGACCCGTTGGCCTCGGGCCGACTTCCATTTAAGGTAGGAGCCCCGCCGCGCGCGGGTATTGCCATGCCGACAGACCGTGAGACGCGGATCGATGCGCTGAAGCGCGCGCTTTCCGAGCGCATCCTCGTCCTCGATGGGGCGATGGGGACGTCCATCCAGGCCCTCGACCTGACTGCCGCCGACTTCGGCGGTCCCGATCTCGAAGGCTGCAACGAGAACCTCGTCCTCACCCGTCCCGACGTCATCCGCGGCATCCACGACGGCTTTCTCGCCGCCGGCGCCGACATCGTCGAGACCGACACCTTCGGCGCGACCCCGCTCGTGCTCGCCGAGTACGATCTCGCCGAGCAGGCGCATGCGATCAACCTCGCGGCGGCGCGCCTCGGGCGCGAGGCGACGGCCGCGTACTCGACGGCGGAGCGGCCGCGCTTCGTCGCCGGGTCGATGGGTCCGACGACGAAGACGATCTCGGTCACCGGTGGCGTCACCTGGGACGAGCTCGCGCGCCACTACGAGGTGCAGGCCGCGGGGCTCATCGAGGGCGGCGTCGACGTGCTCCTCCTCGAGACGGTGCAGGATACGCTGAACGTCAAGGCGGGGCTCGTCGGCATCGACCGCGCGCAGGCGCGCCTCGGCACCGCGGTGCCGATCGCCGTCTCCGGCACGGTCGAGGTGATGGGGACCTTGCTCGCCGGCCAAGACGTCGAGGCGTTCTACGTCTCGCTCGCGCACCGCGACCTGCTCTGGATCGGTCTCAACTGCGCGACCGGCCCCGACTTCATGACCGACCACCTGCGCACCCTCGCGGCGCTGGCGCGCTTTCCGGTGGCGTGCGTCCCGAACGCGGGGCTGCCGGACGAGAACGGCCGGTACAACGAGACGCCGCCGATGATCTCGCAGAAGGTCGGCCGTTTCATCGACGACGGATGGGTGAACCTCATCGGCGGCTGCTGCGGCACCGTCGCCGAGCACATCGCGCTCCTCGCCGACGCCGCACGCGGCAAGCCGCCGCGCCGAATTCCCGACGTCCGGCGCTCGGCGGTCTCGGGCATCGAGACGCTCGTCATCGACGAGGACACACGGCCGGTCATCGTCGGCGAGCGCACGAACGTCCTCGGCAGCCGCAAGTTCAAGCAGCTGATCGCCGTCGGCGCGATCGAGGAGGCGAGCGAGATCGGCCGCCTGCAAGTGCGCCGCGGCGCGCACCTGATCGACGTCTGCTTGCAGGATCCCGACCGTCCCGAGGTCGAGGACGTGACCAAGTTCCTCGAGATGGTGGCCAAGAAGGTGAAGGTCCCCATCATGCTCGACTCGACGGACGCGAAAGTCCTCGAGGAGGGTCTGAAGCGCACGCAGGGGAAGTCGCTCATCAACTCGATCAACCTCGAGGACGGCGAGGAGCGCTTCAAGCGCGTCGTGCCGCTGGCGCGGACGTTCGGCGCGGCGCTCGTCGTCGGCTGCATCGACGAGGACAAGGCGCAAGCGCAAGCCGTGACGCGCGCCCGCAAGCTCGCGATCGCCGAGCGCTCGTATGCGCTCCTCACCGAGAAGTACGGCGTCCAGCCCGAAGACATCATGTTCGACGCGCTCGTCTTCCCGGTCGGGACCGGCGACCAGAACTACATCGGCTCCGGTGTCGAGACGATCGAGGGCATCCGGCTCATCAAGGAGAAGCTGCCGCGCAGCAAGACGATCCTCGGCGTGTCGAACGTGTCGTTCGGGTTGCCGGTCGCGGGACGCGAGGTCTTGAACTCGGTCTTCCTCTATCACTGCGTGCAAGCCGGCCTCGACATGGCGATCGTCAATTCGGAGAAGCTCGAGCGCTACTCCGAGATTCCTGCCGAGGAGCGGAAGCTCGCCGAGGATCTCATCTGGTGGCGCGGCGACGACCCGATCGCGGCGTTCGCGGCGCACTTCCGCGAGCGGAAGTCGAAGCAGACTGAAGAGGAGTGGCGGAAGCTCCCGCTCGACGAGCGCCTCGCGCGCTACATCCTCGTCGGCTCGAAAGAGGGCTTGTACGCGGACCTCGACGAGGCGCTGCGCGACCGCCGCCCGCTCGCGATCATCAACGGGCCGCTCATGGCCGGCATGGACGAGGTCGGGCGGCTGTTCAACGCGAATGAATTGATCGTCGCCGAGGTGCTGCAATCGGCGGAGGCGATGAAAGCCGCCGTCGGCTACCTCGAGCCGCACATGGAGAAGACCGAGACCTCGACCAAAGGGAAGATCATCCTCGCGACCGTCAAGGGCGACGTCCACGACATCGGCAAGAACCTCGTCGAGATCATCCTCGGCAACAATGGCTACCGCGTCGTGAACCTCGGCATCAAGGTCCCGCCGGACGAATTGGTGCGCGCGTATCGCGAGCACGCGCCGGACGCGATCGGACTCTCGGGGCTGCTCGTCAAGTCGGCGCAGATGATGGTCGTGACCGCGCAGGACCTGGCGCGTGCCGGCATCGACTGCCCGGTGCTGGTCGGCGGCGCGGCGCTCACGAACAAGTTCACCCGCACCCGCATCGCCCCGGAGTACGCCGGTATGGTGGTGTACGCGCAGGACGCGATGACCGGCCTCGATCTCGCGAATCAGCTGCAAGACCCCACGCGCCGTGAGGCATTGGGCGAACGTCTGGCGCGCGAGAGCGCGACACTCGCCGCGAGCGGCGCGCCGGCGAAGCCCGAGCGCGACCGCGAGCGCCCGTTGGCGAAGGCCGTCCTGCGCCACGATTTTGCGATCCCGCAGCCGCCCGATCTGAAGCTGCACGTGCTGCGCGATTACGATCTCGACGCGATCTTCCCGTTCATCAACCCGGTGATGCTCTACACCCGCCACCTCGGGTTCAAGGGCAAGTTCACCGACGCGCTTGCGGCCGGCGACGCGAAAGCGCGCGAGCTGCGCGCTCAGGTGGCTGCCGTCGAGGAGGAGATGCTCCGCCGGCCCGAGATCCACGCCGACGCCGTCTACAAGTTCTTCCGCGCGCAGAGCGACGGTGAGTCGCTGCTGATCTACGGCCCCGAGGGCGACCGGCCGGTCGAGCGCTTCGACTTCGGCCGCCAAGCGAAAGAGGGCGGCCTCTGCCTCGCCGACTTCACCGCACCGGTCGATTCCGGCCGCACCGATTACGTCTGCATGTTCGTGACGACGATCGGCCCCGGTGTACGCGCGCTTGCCGACGAGTGGAAAGACGCCGGCGAGTACCTGCGCTCGCACATTCTCCAAGTGCTCGCGCTCGAGAGCGCGGAGGCGTTCGCGGAGCTGCTGCACGCGAAGATCCGGGAGATGTGGGGTTTCGCCGATCCGCCGCAGACGCCCATGCAGGATCTCTTCAAGGCGAAGTACCGCGGTGTGCGCGTGTCGTTCGGCTACCCTGCGTGTCCGCGGCTCGAGGACCAGGTGCAGCTTTTCCGCGTGCTCGACGTCGAGCGGCAGATCGGCGTGCGCCTGACCGAGGGCTTCATGATGGAGCCCGAGGGCTCGGTCTCCGCGCTCGTGTTCCACCATCCGGAAGCGCGCTATTTCAGCCTGACGGCGGAGGACACGGAGCAGCTCGAGCAGCGCGTCGGCGCCGGCGCAGGTCGATGAAAAACGACCATCTGCTGCGTTGCTCGTCGCTCCGCTGCTCGGCGTAGCGCTGCTACGCCTGCGCTGCTCGCTTCTCTCGCGCCTTGCATCTGGCCGTTTTTGATCGACCTGCTGGTCCGCCGCTGACGTCGGATAGCGGCCGGCGGCGCGCGAAAAAAAAGGGGCCGCAGGTTTCCCTGCGGCCCCTTTCGCAACTCACTCGAGAACGCCCGGATGCGGCGGCGGGGGCGGGGGCGGAGGAGGCGGTGGCGGCGGAGGAGGTGGCGGCGGTGGCGGCGGCGGCGGAGGTGGCGGCGGAGGCGGAGGCGGCGGCGGCGGAGGTGGTGGAGGCGGCGGTGGTGGTGGCGGCGGTGGCGGTGGTGCCGGCGCTGCCGCGGGCGCGTTGAAGTACGGAATCGTCCGCCCGAGATGCTCCGGGAACGGGTTCACCGGCGGGGGTGGCGGTGGCGGCTGGACGGGCGGAGGCGGCGGCACCGGCTGTGGTGCCTTCGGCGGCGCCTCGACGGGATTGCCGCAATCCGACAGCACGACGAGGTGATTGGTGACCGGATCGAAGAAGCCGATCTCGCCCTCGTGCAGCTGGCGGTGCCAATCGTTGTCGAGGATGTGCCTTCTACCGTGACGCTCGCGCAGCAAGCGCCACGTCCGGTACTCTTCCGTGTCGGTGCTCGGACGCGCGACCAGCGTGCCGAGGAAGCGACGCGCCTCCTGCGGATCGTTGTGCTCGATCCAGCCACCGCGGTAGAGCGCTTCGGCGTAGTCCTCGATCTTGCCGTTCAGCTTTCCGGCGTCGAGCATGCGGAGGAACTGCTCGGTCGACGTCACCGGGCGGCGGAGGTTGGCGAACTTCTGCGAGCGATACTTCGTATGGTCGTAGGCGTGGCCGGTCGCGGCGGCGCTCGCGAGCCAGACGGCGACGCCGATCGAGAGCAGTCGTACGGCGGTCTTCATGCGTGGATCCTCCTTGCTTTCTCGGCGGCCGTCAGAGGGCGAACGTCTTCCAGAGCGACATCGTCCCGTAGACACCGTAGTCTCCGCCGCCGACGCCGAGGCGTAGCCCCGCGTCCCACGACCGCTTGTAGACGCCGAGAACCGGACCGACCTGGAACTTCACGTCATCGTGATTGGGATTGCGCACGAAATCGTCGTCCCTGCGCAGCTGCCCCTCGTTGTAGATGATGGTTTCGACGCCGGCGAAGAGCACGCAGTCCTTCGACGGGTCCGAGATCGGCGTGCTGAGATAGCCGGTCGCCTGCCAGCGGTCGCTCTCGAAGCCGTACAGGCCGGCGACGTAGAGATACAGCCAGCGATCGCCGAGATCGGGTCGAAGATCTCGCCGAAGTACGAGCCCCCGAGCACCTCGATCGTGGTGTTCGGCGCGACGTGAAACCCGAGGCCGCCCTCACCGATCCCCGAATGCCCCTCGTGGAAGCGGTCGGAGTCGATGATGTGCACGCCCGTGACGCGCGCCAGCAACGACACGTAGTCGTGGACGCCGAACGACCCTTGGACGCCCTCCCATCCTTGTACGTACTCCTTGTTGCCGAACAGTCCGCCGTACAGCGTGATCGCGCTGCCCGCACAGCGGCCGGAGGCGGGCGCCATGAGGGTGAGGGCGACGATCCCGACGGCGATGCGGAGTACCCCTCTTACTGTGCTCATCGGTCCCTTCCTTTCCACATCCATCAAGGTACATGGCAAAGCTCACAGGATGATGAACGGCGCAGGCATTCAGCGGGCTTAAGCGTAGCGACAGGCCTCGATATAGGCAACAGGCTATCGTTGAGCACTACGGAATCGACGTCGACGGACGCGAGAGAACGTCGATCGAGCCGTTGGTGACGAAGACGACGCGGTCGCTCAGGCGCAGCGCGGCGGCAACGCGGCGGAGCACGTGCCCCGGGCGCGGCACGAGTCGCTCGAGGCGTGTCAGCACGAACGCGACGGTCACGTACTGACGGGCGGCCCGCATGGTGAGCACGTCGAAGTCGGCCGCGCGCAGCACGCGCCGTACGCTGCGCGGACTGTAGTACCGCACGTGCTCCGGCGGCTTCAGCGACACCCAGCGGCGGCCCGAGACGCGTGCGAGCAGTGAGCGGATGTTGGGCGTCATGACGAGCAGGCGGCCGCCCGGCCGCAAGCGCGCGCGCACGGCGGCGAGGAACGGCAGCGGCGCGACGACGTGCTCGAGCACGTCGAGCATCACGATCGCGTCGAACCGCGGCCCGGCGTCGATCGCGTCGATCGATCCGACGTGCGCCTCGACCCCGCGCGCGCGTGCCTGCGCGACCGCCCATGGATTCGGATCGACGCCGACGACGTGCGGCACGCCGAGCCTTCGAGCCTCGACGAGGAAGAGGCCGGGCCCGCAGCCGATCTCGAGGAGGTCGTCGACGGGTCCGGAGCGCAGCAGCCACTCGAGACGGGCGCGAAACGAGCGCGCATGCTGCGGATCGTCCGCCGCGTAGTCGGCGTACCCGGCGCCGTCGCCCGCGAAGTACTCCTCCGACGCGTAGAGCGCCTGCAGTTCGGCGTCGGTCGGGAGCGGCGACAGCTGTCCGAGCTTGCAGCGCGGGCAATAGAGCAGCCGATGGCTGCCGAGGTGGTAGCGCGCGCGCTGCGGCCCGCCGCAGAGCACGCACGCATCGGACGACAATACCTTTTGGGTCATCGGTCGCGCTCGCAAGATCGGCGGCGTTTGACCGAGCCGCCACGTCTTGGATATCGCGAAAGCATATGGAGCACGATGTCTTCGAGATCATGTACTCGCTGCGCGCGATGCGCCGCTTGAAGCCGGACCCGGTTCCGGAGGCGCTCATTTGGAAGCTCGTCGAGGCCGGCACGCACGCCCCGAGCGGCGGCAACTCGCAACCGTGGCGCTTCGTCGTCGTCCAGGATCCAGAATTGAAGCGCTTCGTGCAGGAGCGCTATCGAGCGGCGTTCGACCTGTACTTGCGCACCGGCGCTGCGGCGCGTCGCGCGGCCGGCGAGACCAGCGAACAGGCTGCGTCGCGCGTCGATGCGCCGCGATCGCCCGCGACGGCATCGCCGGCCGACTTATCGCGACGAGTGGCGATCGTACGCGCGGCGAATCACCTCGCTGATCACCTCCACGAGGCGCCGGTCCTGCTCTTCGCCTGCGTCATGCCGCGCGATCTTCCGCTCCTCGGCGATCGGCCGCACGGCGGCCCGGCGATCTATGCGTCCATCTTCCCCGCGGTGCAGAACGTGCTCCTCGCGTGTCGCGCCCTCGGCCTCGGCGCCACGCTCACGACGCTGCACCTCCTGCACGAGCGGGAGATCAAGGAACGGCTCGGCATCCCGAAGGAGGTCGAGACGGTCGCGCTCCTGCCGATCGGGTACCCGGTGGGCCGCTTCGGTCCGACGACGCGCAAGCCTCCGGAAGAGGTGACGTACTGGGACGGCTGGAACCAGCTCCGCGCCCGCCGATAGTCATCGCGGCCCGCAGGAGGACGCGCGGCGCGTGCCGGCTGCACAGGCGACCCTTGCCACCCGCGTGCGGCGTGCGCACACTCGACGCGTGAACCTGAAGCGGCCCAACCTCGATCGGACGAACATGCGGTTCTCGTTCACCTACGTCGCGGTCGCGCTCGCGCTGCTCTTCCTGCTCCAAGGCGTCATCGGCGGCTCACTGCCGGTGACGGTGCCGTACAGCCGGTTCCAGACGATGCTCGAGCAAGGGCAGATCGAGGAGACGCTGATCGGCGCGACCAGCATCCGGTTCAAGATGCGCGACGACGCCCCGCTGCCGGACGATCTCCGCAAGATGCTCGAGCGCGGGCAGCCGCTCGCGGCGCGCTGGGCGGGCCAGCAGCCGGAGCGCCTGTTCGAGGTCAATCGCCTTCCGAACATCGACGACAACACGCTCCTCGAGCTGTTGACGCAAAAGGGCGTGGTCTTCGCCGGGCGCATCGAGAACACCTTCTGGCGCGACTTGCTATTCGCGTGGATCCTCCCGCTCGGCATCCTGATGGCGATCTGGAGCTTCGCCGCGCGCCGCCTCACGCAAGGCGGCATCGGCCAGGCGCTCACGATCGGCAAGAACCGCGCGCGCATCTACAGCGAGCAGGACATCAAGGTCCGCTTCGACGACGTTGCCGGCATCGACGAGGCGAAGAGCGAGCTGCTCGAGATCGTGCAGTTCTTGAAAACGCCCGAGCGGTACCGCGAGCTCGGCGCGCAGATCCCGAAGGGCGTTCTCCTCGTCGGACCGCCCGGTACCGGCAAGACGCTCCTCGCACGCGCGATCGCGGGCGAGGCCGAGGTGCCGTTCTTCTCGATCAGCGGCTCGGAGTTCGCCGAGATGTTCGTCGGCGTCGGCGCGGCGCGCGTCCGCGACCTCTTCGAGCAGGCGAAGACGAAGGCGCCGTGCATCATCTTCATCGACGAGCTCGACGCCGTCGGCAAGTCGCGGAGCGCGGCGCCGGCCGGCTTCGGTCGCCACGACGAGCAGGAGCAGACGCTGAATCAGCTGCTCGTCGAGCTCGACGGCTTCGACCCGTCGCGCGGCGTGATCCTGCTCGCGGCGACGAACCGTCCCGAGGTGCTCGACCCGGCGCTCTTGCGGGCCGGGCGCTTCGATCGCCGCATCGTCGTCGACATGCCGGACTTACGCGGCCGCGTGAAGATCCTCCAGGTGCATCTGAAGAAGGTCCGCGTCGCGCCCGGGTTGAATCTCGAGACGATCGCGTCGCGCACGCCCGGGTTTTCCGGCGCCGACCTCGCCAATCTGGTGAACGAGGCGGCGCTGCTCGCGGCGCGCCACGGCAAGCGGCAGGTCGAGCAAGCGGAGTTCGAGGAGGCGGCCGATCGTTTGACCGCCGGGATCGAGCGTCGCAGCCATGTCCTCTCCGAGGCCGAGAAGAACGTCGTCGCGCACCACGAGGCGGGACACGCGATCGTCGCGGCGCTGATCCCCGGCGCCGATCCGGTGCACAAGATCACGATCATCCCGCGTATGCTCGGTGCCCTCGGCTACACGATGCAGCTGCCGGTCGAGGAGCGCGTGCTGCAGAGCAAGCCCGAGCTCGAGGATCGTCTCGCCGTCTTGCTGGGCGGCCGCGCCGCCGAGGAACTGATCTTCGGCCGCATCACGACCGGCGCCCACAACGACATCGAGCGCGCGACCCAGATCGCCCGCCACATGGTGTGGGAGTTCGGCATGAGCGACAAGGTCGGCCCGCTGAGCTTCGTCACCGCCGACCGTAGCCAGTACGTCCGCACCGTAAACGGCCTCGCCGGCCGCGACCTCCCCGTCAGCGAGGCGACGGCGGAGCTCCTCGACGCCGAGGTCGCCGCCTTCGTCCACGGCGCGCACACGCGCGCGAAGGATCTCCTCGCCGGCAAGCGCGCGAGCCTCGAGCGCCTCGCCGCGGTCCTCCGCGAGCGCGAGACGCTCGAAGGCGACGAGCTGCGCCGGCTCCTCGCAGACGCCGTCGGCACCGCCCCCGCGGCGTCATCGGACACGCCGCCGTCGCGGCGCGCCGTCAGCTGACGCGGTCGCTCGCGCGCGCAGGAAGAGGCGCCGTCGGCGGGGGGACGCGGCAGTCGGTGGCTGCACCCGACGTGCGCAAGAGGGTAAGTGTGCGCACCATGGGT